>JAEXPS010000102.1 GCA_023438885.1 Actinomycetes bacterium | reverse complement strand
GCGAAGCGCCCGGGGGGGGGGCGGGGGGGGTGCCCGGGTACCGGGGCCGCGCCGCGGGGGGGGCGCCACGTGCCGCCGATGAGCAGCCCGGTGGGGACGTGGGCGGCGACGGTGGGCGGCAAGGACGGTGTCATGCCCCCAGTGTGGCGACGATCCCGGCGAAACGCGCGGGCCTTGGCGGTCTGGCCGTGGAGGGCGTGCCTAGCATGGCGGCCATGACCGAGGGCCCTGTCGCGACGCCGTACGAGGACCTGCTGCGGCTGGTGCTGGAGGCCGGCACGCCGAAGGCGGACCGCACCGGCACGGGCACCCGCAGCATCTTCGGTCACCAGATGCGCTTCGACCTGTCGCGTGGGTTCCCGCTGGTCACCACCAAGCGAGTGCACCTGAAGTCGGTGGTCTACGAGCTGCTGTGGTTCTTGCGCGGGGAGTCCAACGTCGGCTGGCTGCGCGAGCACGGCGTCACCATCTGGGACGAGTGGGCCGACGAGCGCGGCGAGCTCGGGCCGGTCTACGGGGTGCAGTGGCGCAGCTGGCCCGCGCCGGACGGGCGCCACATCGACCAGGTGACGCAGCTGGTCGACAACCTGCGGCGCGACCCGGACTCGCGGCGGCACATCGTCTCGGCGTGGAACGTGGCCGACATCGGTTCGATGGCACTGGCGCCCTGCCACGCGTTCTTCCAGTTCTACGTGGCCGACGGTCGCCTCTCGTGCCAGCTGTACCAGCGCAGTGCCGACCTGTTCCTCGGCGTGCCGTTCAACATCGCGTCGTACGCGCTGCTGACGCACATGGTGGCCCAGCAGACCGGCTACGAGGTCGGCGACTTCGTCTGGACCGGGGGCGACTGCCACATCTACGACAACCACGTGGACCAGGTGCGCGAACAGCTCTCGCGCGAGCCGTACGCCCCGCCCACGCTGCGGCTGCGCAAGGCGCCGTCCATCCTCGACTACGCCTACGAGGACGTCGAGGTGCTCGACTACCGCTACCACCCGGCCATCAAGGCGCCGGTGGCGGTGTGACGCTCGGCCTGATCTGGGCCCAGACGCCCGCGGGTGTCATCGGTCGGGGCGGCGCCATCCCGTGGCACCTGCCAGAGGACCTGGCGCACTTCCGCGAGGTGACGTCCGGGCACGCAGTGGTGATGGGCCGGGCGACGTGGCAGTCGTTGCCGGAGCGGTTCCGGCCCCTGCCGGGGCGCGAGAACGTGGTGCTGACCCGGGATCCGGCGTTCGTCGCGCCCGGCGCGCGGGTGGTCGGCTCGCTCGCCGGGGCGCTCGCTCTGCTGCCCGACGAGGCGTGGGTGGTCGGTGGTGCTGCGGTCTACGCCGCCGCGATGCCGCTGGCGGACCGGCTCGAGGTGACCGAGGTGGACCTCGACGTCGACGGCGACACGTTCGCCCCGGCGGTCGAGGCCGGCGACTGGGCACCGCCGCTCGTCGGGCCGTGGCTGGAGAGCCGTACCGGCTTGCACTACCGGTTCCGCTCCTACGCCCGCCCCTCAGCCCCGCAGCGTCCGAGGTAAGCAGGGGGCCCGCTCACCTCGGACGCTGGGTGATGTCGACGGGTGGATGACCGGGTCGGCGGAGGGGCCCTGGCGGTACCCTGCCGCCATGCCGCCTGCCAGCACCGCCGCGCGGCCCTTCGGGTCCGTGCTCACCGCCATGGTCACGCCGATGACGCCTGACGGCGCCATCGACCTCGAGGCAGGCGTCGCACTGGCCAAGCACCTGGTGGAGCAGGGCAACGACGGCCTGGTGCTCAACGGCACCACCGGCGAGGCACCCACCACGCACGCGCCCGAGAAGGCGGAGCTGGTGGCGGCCGTGGTCGATGCGGTGGGGGACCGCGCCTTCGTCGTCGCGGGAGCCGGCTCCAACGACACCGCCCACGCGGTGCGCATGGCCGAGCAGGCGGCCGAGGCCGGGGCGCATGGACTGCTCGTCGTCAGCCCCTACTACTCGCGGCCGTCCCAGGCCGGCCTCGCCGCCCACATGGAGGTCGTCGCCGGGGCGACGGACCTGCCGGTGCTGGTGTACGACATCCCGGGCCGTTCCGGGGTGCGGATCGCCCCCGCGACGTTCGCGCGACTGGCCGAGCACCCGAAGATCGTCGGCGTCAAGGACGCCGCCGGTGACCTGTACGGCTCCGCGAAGGTGCTGCGGGAGACCGGCCTGGCGTACTACGCCGGCGACGACGGCCTGTTCCTGGCGCTGCTGGCGGTCGGGGGAGTGGGCATCATCTCGGTGGCCGGGCACGTGGTCTCCCCGCTGCTGGCCCAGGTGTCGCGGCGTTGGTCCGCCGGCGACCCGACAGGCGCGCTGGAGGCGTTCCGCGCGGCCGCGCCGGCGATCGACGCGCTCAACGGGGCCGGTCAGCAGGCGCCGACCGCCAAGGCCGCCCTCGAGATGCTCGGCCGGATCCCCAGCCGGGCGACGCGCCTTCCCATCGCCCCGTTGCCCGACGAGGAGCTGCCGGCGCTGCGCGCCGCGCTCGCCGCGGCGGGTGTCCTCTCCTACGCCGGCTGACGCCGGCTGTCCCTTCGTCGCCCTGGAGCCACGTGAGCCACCCGCATCCCGACCTGACCCTGCCGCCGCCGCTGGCGCCCGACGCGTTGCGCGTCGTCGCCCTGGGCGGGCTCGGCGAGGTGGGCCGGAACATGACCGTGCTCGAGTTCGGCGGGCGGCTGCTCGTCATCGACTGCGGCGTGCTGTTCCCCGAGTACGACCAGCCCGGCGTCGACCTGATCCTCCCGGACTTCGACCACATCCACGAGCGGCTCGGTGACATCGAGGCGATCGTGCTCACCCACGGGCACGAGGACCACATCGGGGCGGTGCCGTTCCTGCTGCGGTTGCGGCCGGACATCCCGCTCGTCGGCTCACAGCTGACCCTGGCGTTCGTGGAGGCGAAGCTCAAGGAGCACCGGATCACCCCCTTCACGCTCGCGGTGCGTGAAGGGCAGAAGGAGCGGTTCGGCGACTTCGAGTGCGAGTTCGTCGCAGTGAACCACTCGATCCCGGACGCGCTCGCAGTCGCCGTGCGCACGCCCGCCGGGACGGTGCTGCACACCGGCGACTTCAAGATGGACCAGCTTCCGCTCGACGGGCGGATCACGGACCTGCGCTCCTTCGCGCGGCTCGGCGAGGCGGGCGTCGACCTGTTCCTCGTCGACTCGACGAACGCCGAGGTGCCGGGGTTCGTCACCGGCGAGCGCGAGATCGGGCCGGTGCTGGACCAGGTCTTCGCGGACGCCACGCGGCAGATCGTCGTCGCGTCGTTCGCCTCTCACGTCCACCGGGTCCAGCAGGTGCTGGACGCGGCCGCGGCGCACGGACGGAAGGTCGCCTTCGTCGGGCGCTCGATGATCCGCAACATGGCGATCGCCGCCGAGCTGGGCTACCTGAACGTCCCCCCGGGGGTGCTCGTGGACCAGAAGCTGGTGCGCGAGCTGCCCGACGACCAGGTGGTGCTCATGTGCACCGGGTCGCAGGGTGAGCCGATGGCTGCGCTGTCCCGGATCGCCAACGGCGACCACAAGGTGGCCGTGGGTCCCGGCGACACGGTGATCCTCGCCTCGTCCCTCATCCCGGGCAACGAGGCCGCGGTCTACCGCGTCATCAACGGGCTGACGCGCCTCGGGGCGCGCGTGGTGCACTCGGGGAACGCGAAGGTGCACGTCTCCGGGCACGCGTCGGCAGGCGAGCTGCTGTACGTGTTCAACGTGCTCCAGCCGAAGAACGTGATGCCGGTGCACGGCGAGGGGCGGCACCTGGGCGCCGCCGGTGCGCTCGCGGTGCGCACCGGCGTGCGCCCGGAGGGCGTGATCCTGGCCGAGGACGGCGTCGTGGTGGACCTCGTCGACGGGCGCGCCTCGATCGTCGGTGCCGTGCCGTGCGGGTACGTGTACGTCGACGGGTCGTCGGTCGGCGGGATCACCGAGGCCGAGCTCAAGGACCGCCGCATCCTGGGCGACGAGGGCTTCGTGTCGATCTTCGCCGTGGTGTCGTCGGCCGACGGGAAGGTGCTCGCGGGGCCCCAGATCCACGCGCGCGGCGTCGCCGAGGAGGACTCGATCTTCGAGGAGGTGCTGCCCGAGGTGCGGGCCGCGCTCGAGGCCGCGGCGCTGCGTGGCGAGGACACGCACCAGCTGCAGCAGGTGGTGCGGCGGGTCGTCGGGCGGTGGGTGTCCAGCCGGCTGCGGCGCAAGCCGATGATCATCCCGGTGGTCGTGGAGGCCTGACGGCGCTCGACGAGCGCCGGGAACTGGCGGCGCCGGCGAGGCCGGGCCGACACAATGGCGGCGTGGCAGACCTGAGGGCCCTCACGGCGCGAGCTCTGCGCGTCGCGGACGCGTGCGACCGGCTCAACCTCGACCAGCGCGGTCGGGCGTGGACCACCGAGGAGCTGATGCTCGGGTTCGTCGGCGACGTGGGAGACCTGGCGAAGTTCGTGATGGCCGATGCCGGGACGCGTGACATCCCGCAGCACCGGGAACGGCTGGGGCACGAGCTTGCGGACTGCTTGTGGGCGGTGCTCGTCATCGCGGCTCGCAGCGGTGTGGACCTCGAGACCGAGTTCGACTCATGCATGGACCTGCTCGGTGCGACCATCGCTCGTGGTGCCGTCGGCTCGACGACGGGTGACGGCGAGTAGCGGCACGCGATCCGAAGGTTCAGCGCCTGGATGCTTCGTATCGGTCAGGCGGCCTCGTCACCTCCGCATGGGTGGTTCCGAGCGACCCGCTGACCCGCTGATGCCCGGCTGCCGTTGCTGCGATCCGATGTGAGCTTGGTCACATTGAGGGTTGCGCTTCACTCGAACGAGTGTTCGATGTGGCGGTTGACCTGCGGTGATGTCGGTGGTCGGTGGTTGGGTGGTGGCATGTCCACGGTGCTGGTGGGGACGCGGTGGGACCGGGCGGACGTGCCGCTGCCCGCCGCCGGGCCGCTGGCGGACCGTCCGTCGGTCGGCTTCGAGCTGGGTATCGAGGGCTTGCTCGTGGCCGACGCGTCGCGGGACCCGATCCTCGCCGAGGTCGCCGACCGGGTCAGCGAGGCGCGGTTCATGGCTTCGCAGCAGGCTCGTTACGACCAGCGCCTGGTCGGCACCTACCTGCGCGGGGCGGCCGAGCTGGCGGCTCGCTCCAGTGCGGCCAGCGAGCGCGAGCGGCGAGCGTGGGGCGCGCGGGCGATGTTGGCCGAGCTGGCCTGCGCCCTGCACCTGCCCGACACCTCCCTGGCGCGGCGGTTGACCCGGCTGACGATGCTCGCGCACCTCCCGTCGCTGCTGGCGGCCGCCGAGGCGGGAGATCTGTCCAGCTGGCACATGGAGGCCGTGCTCGACGTGTTCGCGGGCGTGCTCGATCCGGAGGTGCTGGCGCGCGCCGATGCCGCTCTCGCGGTCCGGGCGCAGGCGATGACGGCGCCGCAGATGCGGGCCGCGGCGCGTCGGTGGCGGGCCAGGTACGTGCCGCGCACGCGGGAGCAGCGCGCGGCGAACCTGGCCGATCGGCACGTGCACCTCTCGCCGGCGGACGAGGACATGGTGTGGCTGTCCGCGTTGATCCCCGCCGCGGCCGGTGCCGCGATCGACGCCCGCCTGAACACCCTCGCAGACCAGGTCCTCGCAGTCCCGGGTGAGACCCGCACCCGCGCCCAAGCCCGCACCGACGAGCTCGTCGACCTGCTCTTGAACCCCGACGCCGACCTGTGCGCCCACGGCGCCACGGCGCCTCCCGGAGCGATCAGCGACCGGGTCGAGGCTTCAGCGTCGGCCGGCGAGCGAGGGCCGATCGGCACACCGCTGGCGAGCCCGGGCCACTGCGCCACTGCCGGCGCTCAGGCAACCGGCTCGCTGCCGGGGTGGGTGCGCGGCGTGAAGGCCGACCTGGTCCTGACCGTGCCCGTCCTGACGCTGCTGGGACACGGCGATGAGCCGGCCGAGCTCGAAGGGGTCGGCCCCATCGACATCGAGACCGCCAAGCTCCTGGCCGGGACCGCCACTTCGTTCCTCCGCGTCCTGACCCACCCGCACACCGGCGCCGTCCTGGGCGTGGGTCGCGACCGGTACCGGCTGCCGGCGGACCTGCGCCGCGCGGTGCAGGTGCGCGACCAGACCTGCCGCTTCCCGGGGTGCCGGCGCCGGGCCAAGGGCTGCGACGTGGACCACTCCACCGACTGGCTGTTCGGCGGCGGCTCCGACCTGTGCAACCTTGCCTGCTTGTGCCGTAAGCACCACCGCCTCAAGCACCAGATGCGCTGGACCGTGGCCCACGGCACCAGCGGCACCCTGACCTGGACGTCAGCCCTCGGCCGGCACTACACCACCCAGCCCGCCGCCCACTGGCCGCCTCCTCCGCCACCACCCGTCGCTCGACCACCAGCACCACCCGGGCCCGTGCCCGACGCTCGCTCGGGCTGTCCCGACGAGCCACCGTTCTGATGCGAGCGCCACTGATTGCAGATCGCCACCTCGTCGGGCCACTCCGACGAGCTTCCGACGCGGGCTGCCGGGTTATTCAGGCCAGCCCGGGAGTTCGGTGGGTCGTGTTCGCCTTGCGCCCGGGTCTCTAGCGTCGACGCCAAAGCGCCGATGACGTGGCCAGGGATCGCCGACCCACGGCGCTCGGAGCGGGGGAACATGTTCGTGCTGCCATGGCAGTGCCCAAACCGACGCGACGACCCCGACCGGTTCCCACTCGCACTGAGCGGGGCGCTCGTCATTCCCGGATCGATCGACGAGGCCGTGCTCACTGAGGTGCTCGCTTCTGCTGCCGCCGTGGTCTCCGGATGGATCGGCGTCGAGTTCGAGTGGACGACGAGCGCTTGGGGGCATCACGCAGACGGCGGAGACCCTTCGGACTACGAACGCGCGGGCGTGGACCTGGAGTTCGTTGCCGGCAAGCACCCCGTGAGCACGGTGTACCTCGGGGCCTCCTGCGTGGCGATGCGCGGATACGAGGGGCATCCGAAGCACCGGGTGGGCGAGGTCGTCGCATCGTGCCACGAGGCGTTCTTCAGCGATGCGGAGCCCCAGCGACCCTGGACGGCTCTGGCCGTGTCGATGCACCGATGGGCCATGTACGGCGGGGGGACGGAGCACCTCCCTCGCTTCGCGGGCCAACTCGCCGGATGGCTCACCGACACGGCGGCACGCCTTGGAGCCGTTGGCGGCTATGCGAGCCTCGACACGATGTACGGCTTGGACTGCGGCCGCTCGGCACTTGAGTACGTCCTCGCTCAGGAGTGTGGCGAGCGTGGGAGTCCGGACCGCCGGTCGACCATGTGGGGGTACGGGTGGGGCACGCTGCTCACCGGAGCTCACGTCGAGCGTCTCGGCGGGACGGCTCGCCTCGAGGAGATCCCGGACGCGACGGTTGCGCGCGTGGGCGAAGAGCTGCACTGGGTGCAGCTCGGCAAGGACCCAAGTGTCGTGCCCGACGAGTCGATGTGGCGGCTGCATGACGTGCTGCTCCCGGTGCTGCCGCCGGCAGCGGCGGGAATCCGGCCCGGAATGGAGGCCTTCGAACCCGGAGCAGTGGTCGACGCGGGAGCGCTCGCCGCTCAGTGGGACGCGGATGCCCGGGCGGCGCGTGAGCTCGGCAGGTCCCACGGCTTGTTCGGGCCGGTCGGGTTCACCGTCGCAGCGGGGGTGCCGGAGCTGATGGCTCCCTTCTCCCATCTCGTTGCGCTCGACTACATGACGTTCTCACGGCTTGACGGCGCGACGGCTGGCACGCTGCTGGGGCGCCTGGGGCAGGACGTGCTGGACGTTCGGGAGGGCGGACCGACGCTCCGTGCCGTGCTCCGCACGGCAGCGGCCAACGCGGGAGTGGTGCTGCCGTTCGGGCACGTGGTCGGGCCCCGGCGAGAGGACGAGCGCGTCACGGCCGAGGGTGTGGTCGTCGTCGGCGACCCCGTTCTCGACGAGCTCGGTCCCCGTGAGCGAAAGGCTGCCTGGGCGCGAGTGCAGGACCTCGGGCTCAACGATGCGTTGCGGCCTCCCGACGAACTCCGACGCACCCGTCAGCCACGGAAGGGCCAGGCTGCGCCGAGCGCGTGGACCGTTTGGTGGGACTAGCCGGCGCGCGTTCCCTCGACGGCGCCTACCGGTGCGGCCTCGTCCGGCCCCGCCAGGTCGTCCGACGCTGAGCGAGTCGGGCCGTGGCGGGCGGCAGCGGCCGAGCCGAGGAGGATCAGCGCGGTCGCGGCGACGAGGGGCCAGCCCACGGGCTCGTCGAGCACCAGGGCACCCGCGGTCACTGCGACGAGCGGGTTCAGGTAGGCGACGAGCGTGGAGCGGGCGGCCCCGACCTCGGCGATGAGCCGGAAGAAAAGGGTGAACGCCAGCGCCGTGCACACCACGCCGAGCACGACGAGCGAGATGGCGCCGTCGGCTTCCAGCTCCGCCGGCCACCCGGTGGCCGCGACGACCGGCAGGTACACCAGCGCCGACAGCGCCAGGACGGTGGTGGTCAGCACCGGGGACGGGACGTCCTGGAGGTACCGGTCGACCACCATCGGAGCGATCGCGTAGCCCAGGGCGGCGAGCAGCACCTGGGTCACGGCCCAGGGATCACCGGCGGCAGCGCCGGGCCCCAGGAGGATCACCACGCCGCCGAGGCCTACGAGCAGGCCGAGCCACCGCACCGGTGCCACCGGGGTCCGGTCGACGGCGCGGCCGAGCACCACGGCGGCGATCGGCACCGTCGCGATGAGGAGGCCGGTGGTGGAGCTCGACAAGGTGCGCTCGGCGTTCGACAGGAACAGCCACGGGCCGATGATCTCGATGACCGCGAACGCGACGACGGCGGGCCAGCGCCCACGCAGCGGCCGCAGGCCACCCGCACGCACCGCGAAGGGCAGCAGCAGCAGTGCGCCGATCGCGGTGCGCGCGAACACGACCGTCGCGGGGGACACCTGCCCGACGGCGATCTTGATGAACAGGTAGGGGACGCCCCAGATCAGGCCGAGCGTCGCCAGGAGAATCCAGCCGCGCCTGCTCACGCCTGGACTCCCTCGATCAGCGGGCGCGTCGGGCGCCGGAGTGGTTGATCAGTGGCAACACGGAGCAAGGAACGCACGGGGGTGACAGTAGGGCGCCGCACCGACAAGCCGAACGGCATTCGGCGGCGATCAGAGAGCGGCGGCGGTGCGTGCAGCACGGTGCCCGTGAGGGCGACCGGTGAGCGGCGAGCGGGGTGCCGCATCCGAGGCGCGCGGCACGAACACGACGCGGGTCGCGGCCGGCCGGCGCGCCCGACGCTGGCTCAGCGAGATCTGCTGCCTCATCTCGGCCTCGCGCTGGCGACCGAGCTCCTCCGCAGCGAAAAGGTCTGCATACATCTCAAGCTCCCCTGCAACGGGCCGCCGCGTCGGCGGGCTTTCCGGACCAGTCGACCGCGAGGGTCTGACATCCGCCGTGCGCGGCGGACTGGCTACAACAAGGACCACTCTGCGCGCTGAGAGATACCGGGCGGATCGGGCGAACGGCGTATGTGTGGACCTCGAGACGGCGTCGGGACTCCTGAGGGGTGCCTGAGGCCGTCCCACGTCCAGGGGCCCTCGACACGCGCCCACCTCACGAGGCCGGGGCGGGTGGTGCGGCTACCGTGAGGACCATGGCCACGCGTACGTCTGCCGGCGGGAACGCGCGCACCGTCGCGCGCTCGGGCTCAGGCGCGCGCCCGGCCTCGTCGCGCCCCTCGGGACGCCAGGCCCCGCCGCCGAGGCGCCCGGCGCTGCCCGTGCGCATGGTGCGCGGCGTGTGGATGGGAGCGGCCCACCTCGTCGG
>JAEXPS010000043.1 GCA_023438885.1 Actinomycetes bacterium | reverse complement strand
CCCTCCCTCCCGCCAACTCGACACTTCGCCGCCAACTCGACACCCCCGCTCCCGCCAACTCGACACTTCGCCGCCAACTCGACAGATGGAACTGTCGAGCGCGTGCCGAAATGTCGAGTTGGCCGGGGGAGGAAGGAGGGTGAGGGCGAGGCGGGAGGAGGAGGGAGGGGGAGGAAGGAGGGTGAGGAGGGAGGGTGAGGAGCGCGGCGGGGGCGTCAGGCGCGCAGCTCGAGGTAGCGCGTGATCAGTGACCGCGTCGACGGGTCCTGGGCCGCCAGCACCGCCTGATCGCCGGCGACGGCCGGCGCGATCTCCAGCGCCAGCTTCTTGCCGAGCTCGACGCCCCATTGGTCGAACGAGTCGATGCCCCACACGATCCCCTGCACGAACGTGATGTGCTCGTACAGCGCGATGAGCTGCCCCATCACGGACGGGGTGAGCGCGGGGGCGAGGATCGACGTCGTCGGCCGGTTCCCGGAGAACACGCGCGCCGGCACGATCTCCTCGGGCGTGCCTTCGGCGCGCACCTCGTCGGCCGTCTTGCCGAAGGCCAGGGCCTTGGTCTGCGCGAAGTAGTTCGCCAGGAACAGCGCGTGGACGTCGGTGTCGCCGTCGCGCAGCGGGTGCGCAGGGTTGGCGACGGCGATGAAGTCGGCGGGAATCAGCCGGGTGCCTTGGTGGATCAGCTGGTAGAACGCGTGCTGGCCGTTGGTGCCGGGCTCGCCCCAGAACACCTCGCCGGTGGCCGTGGTCACCGGCGAGCCGTCCCAGCGCACCGACTTGCCGTTGGACTCCATCGTCAGCTGCTGCAGGTACGCCGGGAAGCGGTGCAGGTACTGCGAGTAGGGCAGCACGGCATGGGTGTGGGCGCCGAGGAAGTCGACGTACCACACGTTGAGCAGGCCCATCAGCACGGGCACGTTGGCCGCGAGCGGCGTGCGCGCCATGTGCTCGTCGACCAGGTGGAAGCCGGCCAGGAACTCCGCGAAGCCCTCCGGCCCGATGGCGATCGCCAGGCTGAGCCCGATCGCCGAGTCGACGGAGTAGCGACCGCCGACCCAGTCCCAGAAGCCGAACGCGTTGCTCGGGTCGATGCCGAATGCGGCGACCTTGTCCAGGGCGGTGGAGACGGCGACGAAGTGCCGTGCGACAGCGGCGGTCCGGGCCTCGTCGGTGTCGTCGATGCGGCCCTCGTCCACGAGCCGGTCCCACAGCCAGGCACGGGCGAGGCGGGCGTTGGTCAGCGTCTCCAGGGTGCCGAACGTCTTCGAGGCGACGATGAACAGTGTGGTCGCCGGGTCGAGGTCCTTGGTCTTCTCGGCGAGGTCGGTCGGGTCGATGTTGGAGACGAACCGCAGCTCGAGGCCGTCCTCGACGTAGGGCTTGAGCGCCTCGTACGCCATCGCGGGCCCGAGGTCCGAGCCGCCGATGCCGATGTTGACGACGGTGCGCACGCGCTCGCCGGTGGCGCCCGTCCAGACGCCCGAGCGCACGCGGTCGGCGAAGGCGTACACCTTGGCCAGCACTTCCTGTACGTCATCGTCCACGTGCTGCCCGTCGACGACGAGCGCGGGCGTGGCGCCCGACGGGCGGCGCAGCGCGGTGTGGAGCACTGCGCGGTCCTCGGTGACGTTGATGCGCTCGCCGGCCAGCATCGCGGCGAATCGGCCGGGCACGTCGGTCTGCTCCGCCAGCGCGACGAGGAGCGCGAGCGTCTCGTCGGTGACGAGGTTCTTCGAGAGGTCGACGGTGAGGTCGGCGAGCTGGAAAGTCAGGCGCTCCGCACGCTGCGGATCGGCGGCGAACCACCCGCGCAGGTCGGGGCGCAACGTGCTCTCGTGCTCGGACAACGCCTGCCAGGCGGCGGTGGTGGTGGGGTCGATCGGATCGGGACGCACGAGATCTCCTGAGGCCGTCTGTGGTTGCGCTCCCCACCGTAGTGAGGCGGGCCCGGGACCCGCATCTACGCTGGCGTCCGTGACCCCTCCGCTGCTCGTGTGCTGCGGTCTGGCGACCCTCGACGTGGTCCAGCGGGTGACCAGGGTCCCGGGTCCCGACGAGAAGGTCGTGGCCCGCGGGCTCGACGTGACGTTCGGCGGGCCGGCCGCCAACGCGGCCGCCGCAGCCGTCGCGCTGGGCGTCCCCGCGGTCCTGGTCACCGCCCTGGGGTCGGGACCGGTCGCAGCGCTGGTGCGCGGCGGCCTGCAGCGAGCGGGCGTCCGGGTGGTGGACCTCGCGGCCGACGAGCCCGGCGACCCGCCGGTCTCGACGGTGCTGGTGACCACCTCGACCGGTCAGCGCGCGGTCGTCTCGACCAACGCCACGCTGCGGGCCGACGACCTGGGCCCTGCGGCAACGGCCGCCCTCGGCGTGCTCGACGAGGCCACCGCCGTGCTGGTGGACGGCCACCACCTCTCGGCGGGAGCGACGTTCGCCGCCGAGGCGGCGGCCCGCCGGCTGGTCGTGCTGGCCGACGGCGGCTCCTGGAAGCCGGGACTGGAGCGGCTGCTCGCCCACGTCGCCGTCGCGGTGCTCTCCGCGGACTTCGCGGTCCCGGGAGCGGCCGGTGACCCGCTGGAGGCTGTGGCGGCGCTCGGCCCCTGGTTCGTCGCCCGCTCGGCGGGTGCCGGACCGGTGCGGGTGCGCACGGCTGCGGGAGTGGTCGACGAGGTCGCGCCTCCGCCCGTCGAGCCCCGGGACGTCGTCGACACGCTCGGGGCGGGCGACGTGCTGCACGGCGCCATGGGTGCCGGGCTGGCGCGCGGCCTCGACCCGCTGGCGGCGCTGCGCGCCGCCGTCGTCACCGCGACCGAGTCCGTGCGGCACCCGGGCGCGCTGCGCCGGGCCGTGCGCGGCTGACCGGCCCTACAGCTTCTTCTGCCACGCGGCCCAGACCCCGGCGGGGGCGAAGCCCAGCGCGACGTTGATCGCCAGCATGAACGAGTTCTCCTGGGCGTTGTCCGTGTGGATGCGACGCAGGCCGGGGCGTCGCTCGCGCACGGCGAGCAGGTTCTGGGCCTTGACGGCCATGCCCAGCCGGCGCCCACGGTGGTCGGCGTGCACCAGCGTGCCTTCCTGGAACGCGAACGGGACCTCGGGCTTGGGGTACGCCAGCTCGGTGAAGGCGGTGAGCGTTCGGGTCGGGGTGTGCTCGGCCACCGTGAGCGTGACGCGCATCGCACGCTCGGTGTAGGTCGCGAGCCAGCGCTCCACGCGAGCGACGTCCCACAGGTCGTCGCCATAGGAGAGGTCTCCGGTCGGGATGTCGGAGAGCATGCGGCTGAGCAGGTCCGCCATTCCGGCGCGCCACTGCGGTGGCACGTCGTCGTGCCAGACGTGCAGGCGGTACTCCTCCCCGGCCACGGCCAGGGCGGCGTCCCGCGCGGCGGCGGTCTGCGTGAGGTCGTCGGGCACCGTCAGCACGGAGTGCCGGCTCACCTGCTCCAGGCGGTAACCGTGGCCCAGGGCGAGCCGGGTGGACGGCGCGTGGGCGGGGATGCGCCCGGTGCCGGTGGGCGGCTCGAGTGCGTCCGGCCCCTCCGGCGGTTCCGGGGTGGAGGCGACGTAGGAGATGGCCACGGTGCGGCCTTCGCCGGCCAGGGCCTGCTCGGCGCGGGTGGCCAGTGCCGAGCCCACACCCTGCCGGCGCACGCCCGGGCGCACCAGGACGTCGACGTGGCCGAGGTGGTGGTTCCCGGTCTGGGGCAGGTGCAGCACGGCGACGCCGGCCACGTCGTCCGCGGCCGGCTCGTCGAGCCCTTCGGGAACTGCGACGAACAGGCGACGGCGCGTGTCGGGGGAGGGTCCGAGGATCGACTTCCACACCCAGACGGGGCCCCACAGGTCGTCGAAGCCCCAAGTGTCCAGCTCGCACTCGCGCTGGACGTCGGAGACGGCTTGCACCGCCCAGGGAAGGGAGTCGGCGGGGACGGGCTCGAGGATGCGCCAGCAGGTCACGGCGCTGATCCTGCTCGTCGCCAGCGCTCGCCCGCACCGGATTTCCCGCAGCGAAGCAGGACTGTGTCTCATTAGCTGAGACAGCCAACGGGGCGAACGCCGCGGTGCCCGCCACAGACGAGTGCTTCGCACCAGGCGCCTCGCCGCCGCGCACCCGTACGTCGCGACGCCGCGATCAGCGGGAAGATCCCATGAGTCACGCGCGTGAACAGTTCATCACGATGTGGTCACGGCCCGCCGCCGGAGTTGACGCGGATTAGTAAGGACGCTCTACTAACAAACGTGACGGCGACAACGGGGCCCGGTTCGAGGGCCACCCATCGGCTGGGGCAGGCCCTGCGGCCCACGGCGAAGGTGCTCCCCGAGCACGCCCGGGCCCACAACCGGTCGCTGGTCCTCGCCCACCTGTTCCACTCCGGACCCTCCTCGCGTGCCGACATCGCGCGCTCGACGGGCCTCACCCGCGTCACGGTGTCCGACCTGGTCGGCGACCTCATCGCCGAGGGTCTGGTGGCCGAGCTGGGCGTGCGCGCCGAGAGCCGCGTCGGCAAGCCGGCGACGCTCGTCGGGATGCAGACCGGCGCGTTCCAGATCGTCGCGCTCGACCTCACGGACGACGACAAGATGCACGGCGCGGTGATGAACCTCGTCGGCGACGTCGTCGAGCGCCGCGAGCGGCCGATCGACGGCGCCGTCGGCGAGGCGGCCGTCGAGCTGCTCGAGGACCTGTGCCGGGACCTGCTCGCGGTCGCGACGCAGCCGGTGATCGGGGTCGGCATCGCGTCCCCCGGCGTCATCGATCCCGACGGCGTCGTGGTCCAGGCGCCGAACCGGGGTTGGTACCGGCTGCCGCTGGCGGCACGCCTCCAGCACTCGCTGCGGGTGCCCATCCACGTGGCCAACGATGCCAACACCCGCGCGCTCGGCGAGTTCACCTTCGGCGCCGCGGGCGCCGCCTCGATCGTCGTGACGATCGGCGAGGGCGTCGGCGCGGGGATCGTGCTCGACGGCCGGCTGGTGGGCGGCAAGCACTACGCCGCCGGTGAGCTGGGCCACCTGACGGTGGTCGACGAGACGACGCCGGGGGAGGAGCCGCACGCCTGCGCCTGCGGCCGCACCGGCTGCCTGGAGACCGTGCTGTCCGTGCCTGCCCTGCGGCGGCGCACCGCCGGTCTCGACACCGAGGCTTCCGACGCTGCACTGGCGTCGGTCGGCCGGCTCCTGGGCATCGCCCTGGCGCCGGTGGTCAGCGCGCTCGACCTCGCGGAGGTCCTGCTCTCCGGTCCGCCGGAGCTGCTGGACGGAGCCCTCCGCGAGTCGGCGCTCCAGACGATCCGAGCCCGGACCATGCCCGTCATCGGGGAAGGTCTCGTGCTGCGGGTCGGCTCGCTCGACGAGGACGCCGCGCTCGCGGGTGCCGCGGTCCTCGTGCTGTCGGGCCAGCTGGGGGTCTCGTGACCCCGGCTGCAGGTCGGAAGAACCACACAGCGGCGCCGATCGGCGACCGCGATCACCAGGGAGGAAACCCCAACGTGAAGACGCTACGCATCGTGGCCGTCGGCACGCTCGCGGCGCTCGCGCTCGCCGCGTGCAGCTCCGGCGGCGGGACCGACACCCCGACGACGCCGTCGGGCGACAACACGTCCGCGGCGGAGGCCGGCGACATCACCCTCTGGGTCGCCGGTGGCGACACGCCGGACGAGCTGCGTGAGTGGCTCGTCGAGAAGTTCGAGTCGGAGAACCCCGGCTCGACCCTCACCATCGAGGAGCAGGGCTGGAGCGACCTGGTCACCAAGCTGACCACGGCCCTCCCCGACGCCGCCAACACTCCGGACGTCGTCGAGATCGGCAACACCCAGACCCCGACGTTCTCGACCGTGGGCGCCCTGCTCGACGTCTCGGACATCGTGTCCGAGATCGGTGCCGACAAGTTCCACGAGGGCCTTCTGGGCGTCGGAGTCGTGGACGGCAAGAACTACGCCCTGCCGTACTACTGGGGTTCGCGCTACGCGTTCTACCGCGCCGACCTCTACTCGGCCGCCGGCCTCGAGGTTCCGACGACGCTCGACGAGGTCACCACGACCTCCGCGGCGCTGAAGACCGACACGATGTCGGGCTTCGCCATGGGCGGCTCCGACTGGCGCAACGCCGTGTCGTGGATCTTCGCCAACGGTGGCGAGCTGGCCACCGTCGACGGCACCGAGTGGACCTCGACCCTGTCCGACCCCAACACCATCAAGGGCATCGAGCAGTGGGCGGACTTCTACAAGCAGGCCTCCAACCTGCCGTCGACCGACCGTGACGTGGCGTACTGGGACTTCATCAACGACGCCACCGACGGTTCCGGCCCCGCGGCCGCGACGATCATGGCGCCGGGCTGGGCGCGCTGGTCGATCGGCGACCTGGTGAAGAACGACGCCGGCGAGGACGTTCGCGACGGCATGGCCGACGAGACGAAGTTCGACATCTTCGGCCTGCCGGGTGTCGACGGTGGCCTGGCCCCGGTGTTCGCCGGTGGCTCGACCTTCGCCGTCTCCGCCAAGTCGCAGCACCCTGAGCTGGCCAAGTCGCTGGCGCGGATCATCCTCTCCGAGGAGTACCAGACCCTGCTCGGCCAGAACGGCCTTGGCCCCGGCATCAAGGACTACTGGTCGGCCATGGGCGACGACAAGTTCGCCCAGATGATGATCGACACGGCTGCCGTCGCCAAGGCGACCCCGGCCGCGCCGGGCTGGGCCGCGATCGAGGGCGCCTTCGTGTACGAGGAGTTCTTCCAGAAGGTCGCCGAGGGTGGCGACGTCGCGGCTCTGGCCGACGAGTACGACGCACGGCTCACGCCGATGCTCAACGGCCAGGCCTGATCGCCAGACCTGAGCGCATCGCATGAAGCGCCCGCCGCCGGGGGGGGGGGGGCC
>JAEXPS010000161.1 GCA_023438885.1 Actinomycetes bacterium | reverse complement strand
GAGGGGATCCCTCCCGGCGCCGTCCTCCGTCACGCCGGAGGCGTACCTAGCCGACCGAGGTCAGCCCTTGGTGGTCGTCCAGTCCCACGTGTTCCACCAGACACCGGCCTGGTTGGGGTTGTAGGAGTCGATGCCACCGATCTTGTCGGACAGCGCGTCGACACCCACCGACTGGAACAGCGGCAGACCGAACGCGTCAGCGAACAGGAACGGGTCGATCTCCTTCTGGATCTCGACCTGGCGGTCGGTGTCCAGGGTGGTGACGATCTCGGACGTGAGAGCGTCGACGTCGGCGTTGGAGTAACCGCTGAAGTTGCCGCCGCCGGTGCTGGAGAACAGCTGGGGCACGCCGGAGACGCCGAGGCCCGAGTTGGTCCAGCCGAAGATCGACGCGTCGTAGGTGCCGCCGCCGAGCAGCGAGCCCCACGCGGCGTCACCCAGGTCGACCACGGTGAAGCCGGCCGACGTCGCCGCGGAGGCGATGAGCGTGTAGGCGTTCACACGGTTCGGGTTGTTGATGTTGTACAGGATCCGAACCGTCGGGTTGCTCACGCCGGCCTCGGCGAGGAGCGCCTTGGCGCCCTCGATGTCGCCCTCGACCGGGTAGTCGGCCGAGCCGTTGTTCGCCACGCTGTCCGCGTACGCGGCCTGCGAGGAGACGAACAGCTGGGAGTTGAGCACCGACGCGTCGGCCTTCTGCGGGGTGATGATCGCGTCCAGGATCGCCTGGCGCGGGATCGCCTTGAGGAACGCCTGGCGCACCTTGAGGGCCTTGTCCGCGTCGCCGCCGTAGGTCGCCGGGTCGAACGGACCGCCGTTGTTGAACGTCAGGTCGATGTGGTCGTAGGCGAGCTGGTCGCCCTGGTGCACCACGACGCCGTCGAGCTGGGCCAGCGCGGCCAGCGTGTCGGCGGACGACTGCGGCGCGATCACGTCGACGTCGCCGTTCTGCAGGGCCTGCACGGCCGCGGTGGCGTCGGGGATGGTCCGCATGATGATCGAGTCGACCTGCGGGGTGTTGTCACCGGTGTAGGCCTCGTTCGGCACGAGGGTCACCGACTGGTTCTCCACGATGTCCGAGACGATGAACGGGCCGGACGACAGGTACAGCTCGGGGTCGCTCGGGAGCACGGAGGTGTCGAAGCCCGTGTTCCAGAAGTCGGCGACAGCGCGCAGCTGCGGGTCCTCGGCGGTCGCCGTCGGGGCCACGTCCGCCTGCGCGGTCAGCAGGTCGATCAGCGCCTGCTCGTCGGCCAGGCCGGCGTTCTTCGCCACGACGTGGGCCGGGACACCGGCGACGAAGGCCAGCTCCCAGTCGGCGGCGGGCTCGGAGTAGGTGAAGGTGATCGTGCGGCCGTCGTCCGAGATCTCGGGGAAGTCGGTCAGGGCCAGCGTGCCCGTGTCGCCCGCGTAGTCGAAGTACGAGATGTCGTCGTCGCTCGAGTCGGGGTCGGCACCCGGGGAGTTGTAGTGGCCCGAGGCGAACGCCCACGAGAGCAGCAGGTCACCGGCGTCGACCGGGTCGCCGTCAGACCACGTGACACCCTCGTTGACCGTCCACTTGGTGACGAACGGGTCCTCGCTGACGATCTCGTACGTGCCGAACGAGGTGTCCTTGATCAGCGACGGGTTGCCCGCCTCGAACGAGGAGCCGTCGACGTAGTTGAACCACGACCACGTGGGGTACACGATCAACTTGGAGTTGATGTCGGTGTTCCCGTTCGACGTGTTGGGGTTGAACGAGAAGAACTGGTTGACCTCGGCAACGGTGATCGTGCCGCCGGCCGTGGTCTCGCCACCGGTCGTAGTCGTGGCGGTGGGCTCGTCGCCCGGGGCGTTCGAGCACGCCGTGAGGACGATGGCGCCGGCCGCCACGAAGGCGACCGCGGCGCTGATTCGCCTGATCTTCAAGGGTTCCTCCAGGGAAGGGACAGGGCGGGACGACCACGCGGACCGACGAAGGGCCGTGCGGAGGCACTGATCCACCACAGGTTGATCAAACGCTAGCGACCTCTAGATGGGACGAATCGGACAGGTCGGGCATGGGCTTCGAATCGTTACGAGATCGATACTGCCCGGAACGGATTCCTCCGCCTGGTGAGACTTCCCCTGAGAAACCCGTAACACGCAGGAAACACGGGGTCGGACCCCGCACCGCGGGCGGCTGCAGGCATCAGCCGAGCGGTGCGGCCGCGAGCAGCACCAGCTCTCCGGCGCCCGCCCCCACCGGCTCGCGGCGCCAGCCGCCGTAGACGGCCTCGACGGCGAACCCGGCAGCCTCGACGTCCCGCGTCAGCTCGGCCTGGGTGCGGAACGCGAGGGTGGCGGTGGCGGCGTCGTCGGACCCGTCCGGCAGCAGGGCGTGATCGACGAAGGTGACGCGGCCGTCGTCCACGTCCAGCACCTCGTACCACCCCTCCACCGCGGTGCCGTCCGGCAGCTCCACGGTCCCCCGCGAGTCGACGGGGTTCCACGCCTCCCACGCCCGGGCCGCGGGGTCGCGGGAGTCGAAGGCCAGGCGCCCTTCGTCTCCCAGCACTGCGCGCACGTCACGCAGGGTGCGGGCCCACTCGTCGTCACGCCAGATCGCCTGCGCGACGTGCGAGGTCATCAGCACCAGGTCGAACCGCCCCTCGACGGCGCGGGAGTCGCCCACGACCCACCGCACCCGCTGCGCCCAGGGCTGCGAGCGCGCCCGCTCGATCGCCGCCGCGTCCGGATCGACGCCCGTGACCCGGTGGCCCTGCCGGGCCAGCGCCGCCGTCAGCCGCCCGGTGCCACAGCCCAGGTCGAGGATGCGCGAGCCGGGGTGTTCGCCGGCCAGGGCGACGAAGAAGTCGTCGTCCGCGGCCCAGTGGTTCTCGAGGTCGTAGAGGGCGGCGCGATCGGCGTCGGAGAGGCGTCGGGTCACGGTTCGACGCTAGGCGCCGCCGCGGCGCGCCGCCGAGTTGGCGACCGCCACGTGGACCTGTGCCACGACGGGCGCTCACGAGTCCCGGCTCGCGGGCGGTGTGCCCGGCGGCCAGCGGGTGCGGCGGCACGGTTCCCCACCTAACGTGCCACTGCATCCACCACCCGTCACCGACGTGGAGAGACCGACATGGTCACCGAGAACCAGGGCACCTTCACCGCCGACGAGCGCGCCGCGATGAAGGAACGAGCCAAGGAGGCCAAGGCCGCCGCCAGGAACGCCTCCGCGGCCGAGAAGGCGGCCGAGGCTGCGCGGGGTGTGCTCGACAAGATCGCCGAGATGCCGCCCGACGATCGGCGCATTGCCGAGACCGTCCACTCGATCGTCACGGCCGCCGCACCGCGCCTGGCTCCGAAGCTCTGGTACGGCATGCCGGCTTACGCGCTCGAGGGCGAGGTGGTGCTGTTCGTACAGACAGCGGCGAAGTTCAAGACCCGCTACGCGACCCTCGGGTTCAGCGACAAGGCACGGCTGGACGACGGCGCCATGTGGCCCACGGCGTACGCGATCACCGAGATCACCGCGGACGTCGAGGAGCGCATCGCGCAGCTGGTGCGCCGCGCCGCCGGCTGACGCCGCGGCTGCTCGTCAGGCCCGCTCGACGGGGAACCACAGGTCGCAGGTCGCCGTGCTGAAGTCCGCCGCACGGTCGATCACCGCCACGATCGACGGTCCCGGTCGCAGCCGCCACGGGTTGGACGGGAACCATTCGGCCGCCGACGCCGCGTACGCCTGCTGGAGCGCGGCGGGGTGCTCACCTGACGTTCGGAACACGACCCACATCCCGGCCTCGACGCTGATCACATCCAGCCCGGCCGGCGGGTGGACGTCCGCGTCGACTGCGACACCGTGGAGGTAGGTCAGCTCGCTTCCCTCGGTGTAGTCGGGATCGACGTCGGCGCTGACCTGCAGCAGGCCCCGCGGCTCGGTGGTGCCCAGAGCCTTGAGTCGTTCGTGCTCCTCGGCAGGCAGCGAGGCGATCAGCTGCTGGATCTGAGGGTTCGTTCCCTCGTGGATCAGCGGCACGCGGGCGGCGTGGCCGAGCAGGCGGAAGGCGGGCCGTTCGATGATGCAGGCGTCCATGGCGGAGCTTCCTTCGACAGTCAGGCGGAACCTGAGGGTGGGTTGCGTGCGAAGGGGGCCGCCGTCGCGGCGAACCTCGCCGTGGCTCACGCCGTGCACCGAGCGGAACGCCCGGCCGAAGGCTTCGACCGAGCCGTACCCGAAGCGCACGGCGATGGTGAGGAGGTCCTCGCCGCCGATCACGTCCGACGCCGCGACGGTCATCCGGCGGCGGCGCACGTACTCCGACACCGGCATGCCCGCCAGCGACGAGAACATCCGACGCAGGTGATAGCTCGTCGTTCCCGCGTCGGCCGCGAACCTGTCGACATCGATCTCGTCGACGAGGTTGCGCTCGATCTCGTCGACCAGGCGGTTGAGGTCCTCGATCATGATCACCCCTTCGGCCCCACCCTCGTCCCGCGTGCCACCGGCCCGCCCGACCAGCCGTGCCCGATTCTGTCGGGTGCCTGTCGAGCCAACCCGCGGCTGCACCGACGGCGAGGTGCGGGGTCGTCGGGCGGGCAGGGGCTTCACGTCGACAGCCCAGCCCACGGCCGTACACGCAGGACGAGAACCGCTCCGCCGCGCGCCGGGTGTGACGGTCGCGTGTGAGCAGATCGACGTGCGGAGCTGAGCTCAGACGTTGAAGCGGAACTCCACCACGTCGCGTTGCCGATCAACGGGAGAGGTCGGCGGCGACGACCGGGGCCCGCCACGTCCTGAGGCGCTGCACGGTGCTCTCCGACAACCTCGCTACGGTCAGGAACGCAGCGACGTCCAGGCCCGCGAGCGCGTCCCGGAACGCCTGCTCCGTGGTCGATCCACGTCTGGCCAGGATCGCCTCCCGCGCCGGCTCGTCGTTCTCGCGCCCGGTGGCACGGGCGAGCGCATCGGCGTTCCGGACAGACTCGAGGTAGTCGTCGACGATCGCGTCCTGTTCCGCGCCGATCACACTGAGCAGCAGCATCGCCACGAGTCCCGTTCGGTCGCGGCCGGACATGCAGTGGAAGAGGACACCTCCCTCGTCGGCGGCGGCGACCGCGGCGAGCGCGGCGCCGGCCCGCTCAGGCATCGCGGCGAGGTGCGGCAGGAAGTAGGCCGCCGTTCCCCACAGACCGGGTCCGGCGTAGTCGCGCCAGAACTCGACGTTCTCCAGCCCGTCCAGGTCGACGTGCGCGGTGGCCAGCCACTCGGGTCGACGGCGCTGGTCCCGTTCCCGTTCGGCGTCCCGCCGCAGGTCGACGACCGTGCGGATGCCGAGGGAGTACAGCTGGTCCCACCCCTGGACAGTGACCGCGTCGACGTTCTCGGACCGGAAGAACACCCCGTACGGGGTGGTGCCGCCGCCGCCGAGCGGCAGGCCGCCCAGGTCGCGCGCGTTCACCAGTCCGTCGACGGTCAGCGCACGCACGAGGCGACCCTACGACGAGCGCACGATGGTCCGGCCTTACCCGCGCGAAGATCTGCCTACACGTTGACGCGGAACTCCACCACGTCGCCGTCGGCCATCACGTAGTCCTTGCCCTCGATGCGGGCGCGGCCGGCGGAGCGCACCGCGGCGACCGATCCGGCAGCCACGAGGTCGTCGTAGGAGATGACCTCCGCCTTGATGAAGCCCTTCTGGAAGTCCGTGTGGATCACGCCGGCGGCCTGCGGAGCGGTCCAGCCCTGGTGGATGGTCCAGGCGCGCGCCTCCTTGGGGCCGGCCGTCAGGTAGGTCTGCAGGCCGAGCGTGTGGAAGCCGACGCGGGCCAGCTGGTCCAGGCCGCTCTCGTCCTGGCCGTTGGCGGCGAGCATCTCGGCGGCCTCCTCGGGCGAGAGCTCGACGAGCTCCGCCTCGAACTTGGCGTCCATGAAGATCGAGTCGGCCGGTGCCACCGCGGCACGCAGGCTCTCCTGGAGCGCGGAGTCGGCGAGGCCGGCGTCGTCGGTGTTGAACACGTAGATGAACGGCTTCGTCGTCAGCAGGAAGAACGGAGCGAGCGCCTCCAGATCGACGCCGGAGCCGTGCAGCGGGCGACCCTCCCCCAGCACCTGCTGGGCGGCGACGGCCGCGGCGAGCTCGGCGGGGTCGGCCTTCTTGGCCCGTACCTCCTTCTCCAGACGCGGAACCACCTTCTCCAGCGTCTGGAGGTCGGCGAGGGCCAGCTCGGTGTGGATCGTCTCGATGTCCTCGACGGGGTCCACCCGGCCCGTGACGTGCACCACGTCCGCATCCGCGAACGCCCTAGTCACCACGCAGATCGCGTCGGCCTCACGGATGTTGGCGAGGAACTTGTTGCCGAGGCCCTCACCCTCGCTGGCGCCCTTGACGATCCCGGCGATGTCGACGAACGAGACCGTCGCCGGCACGATCCGCTCGGAGTCGAAGAGCTTGGCCAGCACGTCGAGGCGCGGGTCCGGCAGCGGCACCACGCCCACGTTGGGCTCGATCGTCGCGAACGGGTAGTTCGCCGCGAGGACGGAGGCCCGGGTCAGGGCGTTGAACAGGGTGGACTTGCCGACGTTGGGCAGGCCGACGATGCCGATGGTGAGGGCCACGTCGGCCGAGTCTACGGGCGGGTCCGGCTACGTCATCGCCAGCAGGCGGCGCAGCAGGTCCGGCGACGTGCGCTCCAGCAGGCGGCCGCCGAGCCGGGCGCCGACCGCCAGCACCACGGCTCCGAGCAGGGGCCCGACGAGGAGCGCGGCCCATCCCGCCCAGTCCTGCCGCCCGGCGATGGCGGTGACCGTCAGGACGATCGTCGGCGACGCGAGCAGGGCGACGCAGGTCCAGCCGGCGAGCTGCGTCAGCATCGCCGGCATGGTGGCGCCCTGCCTCGTCGAGAACGGGTTGTCGCCCGGCTGGCGCACCGGGTAGACGACGAGCGCCGAGGCGACCGACGAGACTCCGAGGGCGGTGCCGAGGGTGCCGAGGCCGGCACCCAGCAGCGCGGGGATCGTCTCCGGCCGGTGCCCGGCGAACCCGCATGCCACTGCCAGCGCCACGACCACCACCACGCCGAGCGAGCCCGCGGCCAGGGCGCGACCCCAGCGGTCGGCAGCGCCTCGCAGCGGAGAGGCGGCGTGCATCCAGTACGCGGTGCCGTCGTAGGCGACGTCGGCCGAGATTCCCCAGCCCATGAGGAACCCACCGAGCGGAGCGGCGAGCAGCACCAGCGACCCGCGCGGGTCGACGAGCGTGAAGACCACCGGCACCGCCGGCACCAGCACCACCGCCATCGCGTAGCGCGGGTCGCGCGCCCAGTACGTCAGGCAGCGCGCGGTCACCGCACCGACCGGCGACGAGGGCAGCCTGCCGAACAGGCCGAGCCCGCGCGTGCGCTGCCTCGTCGAGTCCCGTGCCGGCTCGGTGAGCGCATGGCCCAGCGACGCGCTCCAGGCCCAGGCCAGGAGGGCGATCGTCGCGGTCGAGACGAGGAGGCGCCCGCCGGCCTGCGCCCATCGTTCGGCGGCCACGTCCGGGGCGATGGCCCACGGCGCCCCCAGCGGCGTCCAGCCGACGACGGTCACGGCGGGGCCCAGCTCCGCGTCACGGATGTCGAAGCCCTTCGGCAGGATCCGCGACAGCACGGGCCCGACGACCACGAGCGGCACCAGGAGCAGCGCGAGCCCGATCTCGCGCACCTTCCGCTTGACCACCAGCGGGGTGAGGACCGTGGTCAGCGCGCGGGAGCCGACGATGCAGGTCAGCACCCCCAAAGCCGCGCCGAGGACGCCCGCGGCCGCAGCCGCGGGCTCCGGCCGCCACAGCACCACCGACCCGAAGGACCCCAGCACCGTCAGGACACCGGGCAGCCCGAGCATGCCGGCGATCGTCAGGCCGAGGAGCAGCGAGCGGCGGCGCACCGGGAACGTGGCGAACCGTGCGGGGTCCACGGTCGCGTCCAGGCCGAAGGCCACCAGGGGCACCAGCCACCACGCGAGCACCAGGCTCGCGCCGACGAAGACGCCGACCAGCTCGCGCAGCTCGAACGGCTGCGTCGAGACGTACCCCAGCGCCGACAGGACCATGACGAGCACGCCGAACCCGTAGAGGGCGGCCACCGCGAAGCCGACGGCCATCCAGACGCTGCGCTTGAGGCCGTTGACCGTCAGCCGCAGCTTCAGGCGGACGAGGTGTGCAACCACTCCAGGCCCTCACCGCCCCGGCGGCCGCCGACGAGGTCGACGAACCGGTCCTCCAGGCTCAGCCCGGCGCGAACCTCGTCGAGCGTGCCGGCGGCGAGGATGCGGCCGCCGGCGATGACGGCGACGTGGTCGCACATCCGCTGCACCAGGTCCATGACGTGCGAGGAGACGATCACCGTGCCACCGCCGGCGACGTAGTCGGTGAGGATGTCCCGGATGTTGGCGGCGGAGATCGGGTCGACCGCCTCGAAGGGCTCGTCGAGCACCAGCAGGCGCGGCGCGTGCACCAGCGCGCACGCGAGCGCCACCTTCTTCGTCATGCCCGCGGAGTAGTCGACGACGAGGGTGTCCGCGTCGGCGACGAGGTCCACGGCCCCGAGCAGGTCGCGGGCGCGCGAGGCCGCGGTGTCGCGGTCGAGGCCGTGGAGCAGCGCGGCGTAAGTGATGAGCTGGAGGCCGGTGAGCCGGTCGAACATCCGCACGCCGTCCGGGAGGACGCCGAGCAGCGACTTGCCCGTCGCCGGGTCGGCCCACAGGTCGACGCCCTGCACCAGCACCGTGCCGGCGTCAGGGCGCAGCAGGCCGGTCGCCATGAGGAGCGTGGTCGTCTTGCCCGCACCGTTGGGGCCGACGAGGCCGTAGAACGAGCCCGCCGGCACGTCGAGATCGATGCCGGCGACGGCGACCTTCTGGCCGAACCGCCGCCACAGGCCGCGCAGCGTCAGGGCTGGGGAGTCCGGCACCTCGTCAGCATAGGGACGCCGCCCGCCCGCGACAGGGCCGTTCCCTCGACCGGCCCTGTCCGGGGTGCGTGTGGGTGGCGGGTGGCACGGTGCCGGTGTGGACGTGACGTCGCTGATCGTGGGTGTGGTCGTCGGGCTGGCGCTCGGCGCGGCGCTCGCCTGGGCGCTCGCGGCCCGGCGGGCGGACGAGCGCGTGCGGCGGGCCGACGCGCGGGCCCGCCGTGCGGAGCTGGCCCAGT
>JAEXPS010000005.1 GCA_023438885.1 Actinomycetes bacterium | reverse complement strand
GCGCGGTTCTACCCGCATCGAGGCCAAGAAGCAGCGCCGCCGCGAGGGCCGTGAGGCCGGCCGTCGCCGTCCGCCCGTCCTGACCGAGGCCGAGTTCCTCGCGCGCCGCGAGTCCGTCGAGCGCGTGATGGTGATCCGCCAGACTCCGGTCCGGACGCAGATCGCGGTCCTCGAGGACGGCGTGCTCGTCGAGCACTACGTCTCCGACCAGGCGCAGGCGTCGATGGTGGGCAACGTGTACCTCGGCCGGGTGCAGAACGTGCTGCCGAGCATGGAGGCCGCGTTCGTCGACGTGGGCAAGGGCCGCAACGCCGTGCTCTACGCCGGCGAGGTCAACTGGGACGCCGCCGGTCTCGAGGGCGGCCAGCCGCGGCGCATCGAGCAGGCGCTGAAGTCCGGCGACTCCGTGCTGGTCCAGGTGACGAAGGACCCGATCGGCCACAAGGGCGCGCGCCTGACGAGCCAGGTGACCCTGGCCGGCCGCTACCTGGTCTACGTGCCGGGTGGCGGCATGACCGGCATCAGCCGCAAGCTGCCCGACACCGAGCGCAACCGGCTGAAGAAGATCCTGCGCGAGATCGTCCCGGACACCGCCGGCGTGATCGTGCGGACGGCGGCCGAGGGCGCCAGCGAGGAGGAGCTGCAGGCGGACATCGCCCGGCTGCGCGGGCAGTGGGAGGCGATCGAGGCGAAGTCCGCCCGCGGCAACGCCCCTGCGCTGCTGCAGGGCGAGCCGGACATGGCGATCCGCGTGGTGCGCGACATCTTCAACGACGACTTCTCCAAGCTGGTCGTCCAGGGCGACGAGGCGTGGGACACGATCTCGTCGTACGTCTCCGAGCTGGCACCGGACCTGGCGGCCCGTGTGACCAAGTGGACCGAGAACCTCGACGTGTTCACGGTGCACCGCGTCGACGAGCAGCTCGCCAAGGGCATGGACCGCAAGGTCTGGCTGCCCTCCGGCGGGTCGCTGGTGATCGACCGCACCGAGGCGATGACCGTGATCGACGTCAACACCGGAAAGTTCACCGGGGCCGGCGGCACGCTCGAGGAGACCGTCACCCGGAACAACCTCGAGGCAGCCGAGGAGATCGTGCGGCAGCTTCGGCTCCGCGACATCGGCGGCATCATCGTCATCGACTTCATCGACATGGTGCTCGAGTCCAACCGCGACCTCGTCCTGCGCCGGCTGGTGGAGTGCCTGGGCCGCGACCGCACGAAGCACCAGGTGGCCGAGGTCACCTCGCTCGGCCTGGTGCAGATGACCCGCAAGCGGGTGGGCCAGGGGCTCGTCGAGGCGTTCAGCGAGACGTGCGAGCACTGCCACGGGCGCGGCTTCATCGTCCACGTCGACCCGGTGGAGCGGAACGGCCGCTCCGACGCGGGCAGCCAGCAGGCGCCCGTGGAGAACGCCGGCAAGCGATCGCGCCGCAAGCGCGCCGCCGAGCCGGCAGCCGCGGTCGCCGTGGTGCCGGTGCTGCCCGAGGCGCGCGAGGCCGTCAAGGCGACGCTCGCGACCATCGCGGCCGCGGCGGCGCACGCCCACGAGACCGAGGTCAGACCGGAGGAGTCCGCCGAGGGCGCTGCGGAGCCCGCACAGGCCGCCGAGCCGGTCGTCGAGACCGCCGTCGCCGAGCTCGTGCCGGCCCCCGTGCTCGACGTCTTCGCCGAGTTCGCCGCGCACCCGCCGGTCGGCGGGCGGGCGGCGCATGCCAGGCCCGACGAGGCGACGCTCGCGGACCTCGCCGACCTGGCCGTCGGCGTGGCGGTGGCCGACGAGGCGGTGGCCGACGAGGCCGTGGCCGGTGGTGCCGACTCCGTGGAACCTGAGGCCGCGGAGCAGGACTCGGGGCTCGCCCTCGCGCTCGTCGACCCCGCCGTGTTCGACGGCGACCCGGACGAGGACGACGAGGCCGGGCCAGAGGCTGACCAGGCGGTTGGCGAGCCGGTGGACGGCGACGGCGACGGGCGTTCCGACCAGGTCTGAGCCCCTGGCCGGACGGTTCACCTGGTTTGACCGAGGGCCCCCCGGGTCCGTACCCTGGACGGTCGGTGCGTCGCGCCGTTGAGGCGTGTCCCGAGCAGCCCCGATCGCCGATGGTGACCGTCGCGCGCGGGTTGTCGGGAAGCACAGAGCAGCAGGACTTCGAGCAGAGATGAGCAGCAACGTGGTGTACGCGATCGTCAAGGCCGGTGGCCGCCAGGAGAAGGTCGCAGTCGGCGACATCGTCGTGGTCGACCGCCTCCAGGCGCAGCCCGGCGAGTCCGTCACGCTGCCCGCCATCGCGCTCGTCGACGGCGAGACCGTCACGACGGACGCGAAGGCTCTCGCCAAGGTGACCGTCTCGGCCGAGGTCGTCCGCGACGAGCGCGGCCCGAAGATCGCGATCCTGCGGTACAAGAACAAGTCCGGTTACCGGCGTCGTCAGGGCCACCGCCAGGACCTGACCCGCCTCAAGGTCACCGCCATCGGCTGAGCCCTCCACGGGCTGTTTGATCTAGGAGGGTTCGACATGGCACACAAGAAGGGCGCGAGCTCCTCGCGCAACGGTCGCGACTCGAACGCGCAGCGCCTCGGCGTCAAGCGCTTCGGCGGTCAGCTGGTCAAGGCCGGCGAGATCCTCGTCCGCCAGCGCGGCACGCACTTCCACCCCGGCAACAACGTGGGCCGCGGCGGGGACGACACCCTGTTCGCGCTGGCCCCGGGCCACGTGGCGTTCGGCACCCGCCGGGGCCGCAAGGTCGTCGACGTCGTCGCCGAGGGCTGACGCACACTCGACTTCGCGAAGGGGCGCACCGGGCGGTGCGCCCCTTCGTCATGTCACGATCGATCCACGACGTCCGAGGTGAGCAGGCCCAGAGCCCTGCTCCTCTCGGGCGCAACGAAGGAAGGGAGGACTGTCGTGGCGACTTTCGTCGACCGGGCCGTGCTGCACGCGGCCGGTGGTGACGGCGGGCACGGCTGCGCCTCCATCCACCGCGAGAAGTTCAAGCCGCTGGCCGGCCCCGACGGCGGTAACGGCGGCAACGGCGGGTCGGTGGTCCTGGAGGTCTCCTCGCAGGTCACCACCCTGCTGGACCTGCAGCACCAGCCGCACCGGCGGGCTGCGGCCGGCACGCAGGGGATGGGCGACAACCGGGACGGCGCCACCGCGCCGGACCTGGTGATCAGGGTGCCGGACGGCACCGTGGTCAAGTCCACCCGCGGCGAGGTGCTGGCCGACCTCGTCGGCGTCGGCACGCGGTTCGTCGTCGCGGCCGGTGGGCGCGGCGGGCTGGGCAACGCCGCCCTCGCCTCGGCGCGGCGCAAGGCGCCGGGCTTCGCCCTGCTCGGGGAGCCGGGCGAGGCGATGGACGTGGTGCTCGAGCTGAAGTCGATCGCCGACGTGGCGCTGGTCGGGTTCCCCAGCGCCGGCAAGTCCTCCCTGGTCGCGGCCCTCTCGGCGGCGCGGCCCAAGATCGCCGACTACCCCTTCACCACGCTGGTGCCCAACCTCGGCGTGGTGCAGGCCGACCGGTCACGGTTCACCGTGGCGGACGTGCCGGGGCTGATCCCCGGCGCCTCGCAGGGCAAGGGGCTGGGCCTGGAGTTCCTGCGTCACATCGAGCGCTGCGCGGTCGTCGTGCACGTGCTCGACTGCGCCACGCTGGAGCCCGGCCGCGACCCCATCACGGACCTCGACGTCATCGAGGCTGAGCTGGGCGCGTACGCCGAGGATCTCGGGATCGAGGGCGCGCTGGTGCCGCTGATGGAGCGGCCGCGGCTCGTCGTGCTCAACAAGGTCGACGTGCCGGAGGCGCGCGACCTGGCGGACCTGGTGCGCCCGCAGCTCCTGGAGCGCGGGCTTCCGGTGTTCGAGATCTCCGCCGCGACCCACGAGGGCCTGCGGCCGCTGACGTTCGCCCTCGCCGCTCTCGTCGAGCAGACGCGGGCCGCGGCGCCGGCCGCCGAGCCGACGCGGATCGTGCTGCGGCCCCGCGCGGTCGACGACGCCGGGTTCACGGTGACGCGGCGCGAGGACGGCACGGGTGCGTGGTTCTCGGTGCGCGGGAGCAAGCCGGAGCGCTGGGTGCGGCAGACCGACTTCTCGAACGACGAGGCCGTCGGCTATCTCGCGGACCGGCTCGCGCGGCTCGGCATCGAGGAGGCGCTGCTCAAGGCCGGCGCGGTCGCCGGCGACGAGGTGCGCATCGGGCCCGACGAGAACTCGGTGGTGTTCGACTGGGAACCCACCCTGCTGACCGGCGCCGAGCTGCTCGGCGGGCCGCGTGGCACCGACCCGCGGCTCGACGAGAGCCACCGGCCCACCCGGGGTGAGAAGCGCTCGGAGTACAAGGAGCGGATGGACGCCAAGGCCGCCGCCCGCGCCGAGCTGTGGACCGAGCGCGAGTCCGGCCGCTGGACCGACCCCGACACCGGCGACTCGGACCGCTAGCCCCCAGCCCCTTCCCCTTCCCCTCTCCCTCCCCTTCTTTCCCCTCTCCCTCCCCTTCTCCCTCTCGCTCGCGCTCTCGCTGAACGCAGCGTCCGAGCATGTGGTTGTTCTAGCCACCACTTCCTCGGACGTTGCGGTTCCTTGGGAGGCAGCGTCCGAGCATGTGGTTGTTCTAGCCACCAC
>JAEXPS010000004.1 GCA_023438885.1 Actinomycetes bacterium | reverse complement strand
CCGGTCGCCGCACAAGTACAAGGACAGCCGCGAGCACTTCGAGATGCGCACGCACAAGCGCCTGATCGACATCATCGACCCCACGCCGAAGGCGGTGGACTCGCTCATGCGACTCGACCTGCCCGCGGACGTGAACATCGAGATCAAGCTCTGAGGGAGATCGAGATGACGACCCTTCCCCAGAACGCGCGCCCCGTCGCGGCGCTCCTCGGCACGAAGCTCGGCATGACCCAGGTGTGGGACGAGGCCGGCCGCCTCGTGCCCGTCACCGTCGTGCAGGTCGGCACCAACGTCGTCACGCAGGTGCGCACCGAGGACGCCGACGGCTACCGCGCCGTCCAGATCGCGCACGGGCAGATCGACCCGCGCAAGGTGACCCAGCCGCTCAAGGGCCACTTCGAGAAGGCCGGCGTCACGCCGCGCCGTCACCTCGTCGAGGTCCGCACGCCCGACGCCGACACCTACTCGCCCGGCCAGGAGCTCACGGTGGAGCTGTTCACCGCGGGCCAGGAGGTCGACGTCGTCGGCACCACCAAGGGCAAGGGCACGGCCGGCGTCATGAAGCGTCACGGCTTCGCGGGCGTGAGCGCCTCCCACGGTGCCCACCGCAACCACCGCAAGCCCGGCTCCATCGGCGCCGCCGCGACCCCGTCGCGCGTCTTCAAGGGCGTGCGCATGGCCGGCCGCATGGGCAACGTGCGCCAGACCACCCAGAACCTCACTGTCCACGCGGTCGACGCCGCGCGGGGCCTGCTGCTCGTCAAGGGCGCGGTCCCCGGCCCCAAGGGCGGCGTCGTCCTCGTCCGCACGGCCGCGAAGGGGGCGTGACATGTCCCAGGACACCCAGGCCACGCTGACCGTCGACGTCCTCGACGCCAAGGGCAAGAAGTCCGGCACGGCCGAGCTTCCCGCCGACGTCTTCGACGTCCAGACCAACGTGCCGCTGATCCACCAGGTCGTGGTCGCGCAGCTGGCCGCCGCCCGGCAGGGCACGGCCAAGGCGAAGACCCGCGGCGAGGTCCGCGGCGGCGGCAAGAAGCCGTACCGCCAGAAGGGCACCGGCCGCGCCCGCCAGGGCTCGACCCGCGCGCCGCAGTTCACCGGCGGTGGCACCGTCCACGGCCCGGTCCCGCGCGACTACACCCAGCGCACGCCCAAGAAGATGAAGGCCGCCGCCCTGCGCGGCGCCCTGTCGGACCGGGCCCGCGCCGGCCGCGTGCACGTCGTCGAGGGCTTCCTCGGCGCCGACGGCGCGCCGTCCACCAAGGCCGCGCTCGCGGTGCTCGCCTCCGTGAGCGAGCGTCGCAACGTGCTCGTGGTGCTCGAGCGCTCGGACGACGTGAGCTCGAGGTCGCTGCGCAACGCCCAGCAGGTGCACGTGCTCACCGCCGACCAGCTCAACACGTACGACGTGCTCGTGTCCGACGACGTCGTCTTCACGCGCGGGGCGCTCGAGGCCTTCCTCGCGCGGCCCACGGGCCGTGGCGCCAAGGCCGTGGCCACGACCACCGAGGCGACGGCCCTCGAGGCGGAGGAGAGCAAGTGACCACGCTGAACAAGGACCCGCGGGACATCCTCATCGCCCCGGTGGTCTCGGAGAAGAGCTACGGGCTGCTCGACGAGGGCAAGTACACCTTCGAGGTCGACCCGCGCGCGAACAAGACCGAGATCAAGATCGCGGTCGAGCAGGTGTTCGGCGTCAAGGTCGCGGCCGTGAACACGATCAACCGCAAGGGCAAGGCCCGGCGCACCCGCTTCGGCATCGGCCGCCGCAAGGACGTCAAGCGCGCCGTCGTCACGCTGCGCGAGGGCACGATCGACATCTTCGGGGGCCCGGTCGGCTGACCGGGCAGAGACCAAGGACTGACACGTCATGGGAATCCGCAAGTACAAGCCGACGACGCCGGGCCGCCGCGGCTCGAGCGTGGCCGACTTCGTGGAGGTCACGCGCGACACGCCTGAGAAGTCGCTCGTGCGCCCGCTGCCGAAGTCGGGCGGCCGGAACAGCTCCGGTCGCATCACGACGCGCCACATCGGCGGCGGTCACAAGCGCGCCTACCGCGTCATCGACTTCCGTCGCCACGACAAGGACGGCGTGCCGGCCAAGGTCGCGCACATCGAGTACGACCCGAACCGCACCGCGCGCATCGCGCTGCTGCACTACGCCGACGGCGAGAAGCGGTACATCCTCGCGCCGAACCGGCTGGGGCAGGGCGACATGGTCGAGAACGGGCCGGGCGCCGACATCAAGCCGGGCAACAACCTGCCGCTGCGCAACATCCCCACCGGCACCGTGGTGCACGCCATCGAGCTGCGCCCGGGCGGCGGGGCGAAGATCGCGCGGTCGGCTGGCGCCTCGGTGCAGCTCGTCGCGAAGGAGGGCCGGTTCGCGCAGCTGCGCATGCCGTCCGGCGAGATCCGCAACGTCGACGTCCGCTGCCGCGCGACCGTCGGCGAGGTCGGCAACGCCGAGCAGTCCAACATCAACTGGGGCACGGCCGGGCGCATGCGCTGGAAGGGCCGCAAGCCCACGGTGCGCGGCGTCGCGATGAACCCGGTGGACCACCCGCACGGTGGTGGCGAGGGCAAGACCTCCGGTGGTCGCAACCCCGTCAGCCCCTGGGGTCAGCCGGAGGGCCGGACCCGTCACCCGAACAAGGCCAGCGACGCGATGATCGTCCGCCGCCGGCGCACCGGCAAGAAGCGCTGACAAGGAGCCAGACAGATGCCACGCAGCCTCAAGAAGGGCCCCTTCGTCGACGGCCACCTGCAGAAGAAGGTGGACGCGCTCAACGAGAAGGGCGGCAAGACCGTCATCAAGACCTGGTCGCGCCGGTCGATGATCACGCCCGACTTCCTGGGTCACACGTTCGCCGTGCACGACGGCCGCAAGCACGTCCCGGTCTTCGTGACCGAGTCGATGGTCGGTCACAAGCTCGGTGAGTTCGCCCCGACGCGGACCTTCCGCGGCCACGAGAAGGACGACCGGAAGGCCCGCCGGCGCTGACCGGCGAGCCGTCGACACGAGAAGGCAGGACAGCAATGGAAGCCAAGG
>JAEXPS010000183.1 GCA_023438885.1 Actinomycetes bacterium | reverse complement strand
GGCCGCGCGGGCGCCCCCGCGGCCCGCGGCGCGGACCCGCGCGACCGCAGCGGTCAGAGCGACCGCGGCGGGGATCGAGCGCTTCATCCTTGCTCCTTCGCAATCTGGGCCCGTCGTTGGGCCTGGTACCACGGACCGGATGGCCTAGACGGCGTCCCCGGGGACCTGCACGGAAAGGTGGCTGCTGGTGCGGACGCCGTCCGGCCAGGTCACCGCCGCAACGAGCCCGTCGTCGCGCTCGTCGAGCGCGAGGAGACAGGGCTCGGTAGTCGACCCGGCGCCGGACAGGCCGACGAGGGCCGCGACCCAGGCGCCCACCCGCACGGGGAGGGTGAGCGTGGGCACGTGTGCGATGGGGCCGAGCGGGCTGGCGTCAGGCCGCCGCACCACGTCGGTCACCCCGCCGCCGAGCAGCGGCGTCAGTGTGGAGAGCAGTCCGCCGGCCGTGACGGCCACCGCGTCCTGGTCGCCGCCGGTGACGGCGGCGTGCTCGCCGACCAGCGGCCAGCCGCCGATCCGCAGCGTGAGAGTGCTCGGGTCGACGTCGTCGGCCACGGAGCCCACCTGCGCGAGGCGCAGCTCCCACGGGCCGCGGACCAGCGAGAACACCGTCACCCTGCCCGCGAGGGTCACCGCGCCGTCGCGGCCGGAACCGTGATGGGTGGTGGTCGGCTGCGGCTGGAGCCAGTGCGCTGCGGCCGACGAGCCTGCGATGCCGACTCCGTCCTCGACGTAGGCGTCGAGGAGCTCCATCGCGGCGCGATGCGTCGGCCGCCCGTCGGCGTCGACGAGGGCGACGGCCTGCTCAAGGGGGGCCGTCCAGCCCTCTTCGTCCAGCAAGGGAGCCGTCGCGGTCGAGTATCCGATCCGCGCGTAGAGCGGTGAGTCACCGACGAGCGAGCCGGCCCGCGCGTGGTCCGAGCCGTGGTTGGCGATCCGGACGATGCCGTCGGCGGCCGTGCCGGACGCGACCCAGCCGGCAGGGCGGACCGCGAAGAGCGTGTCGCCCGCCTCGACCGGCAGGGGCTCGGTTGGAGCGGTCCAGACGGGATGGTCGGCCGGCAGAGCGATGCCGAGCATCCCCTTGGTCGCCCAGTAGGGCGAGCTCGGCCCGGAGTACGACTGGGCCAGCTGGCGCCACTCGTCGTGCCAGCCCATCGTGAGCAGATCGCGGCCGTCGGGCGCACCGTGCGAGACGAAGTGAGCGACGACGCCGTTGGCCGCGTGCCGCAGCGCGCCGGGGGACAGGGACGGCACCCCGGCCAGGGCGCCCACCCAGAACGGCGCGGCCGAGGCGAAGCGGTAGATCAGGCTGCGGCCCTGGATCAGCGGCGAGCCGTCGGCGCCGACCAGCCGGATGGCGTCCAGGAGGTAGCGGTCGAGGCGGGCGATGTCCGTGGCGGTGCGACCGCCGGCGAGATCGCCGGCCCCGGACATCCGCGACCAGAGCACCGGGTACAGGTGCATGGCCCAGCCGATGTAGTGGTCGTACGAGCGCTCGTAGCCGTCGGAGTACCAGCCGTCCGCCCGGTAGAGGTCGTCGTGGAGGGCGAGGTCGGCGGCGACGTCGTCGGGCGACCACGGCCCACCGACCGAGCGCAGGAAGGTCTGCACCACGAGGCGGAACCAGAGCCAGTTGGTCTTCGGGTAGCCGTGGTCGCCGACCACGGGGGAGAAGTACTCGACCACCTGCTGCTGCGTCCGGTCGGAGAGCCGGTCCCAGATCCAGGGGCGCGTCATGTCGAGGATCAGTGCGGTGGAGGCCGCCTCGACCTTCGCCTGGCCGTGCTCGGGCAGCCGCACCCAGCGCTCGTCGTCCGGTGCATCGGGGTCGACACCTGCGGCGATGCCGCGGGCGTAGAACTCGGCGAGCTCGTCGAGGCCCTCGCCGCGCTCGCCCGCGATGCGGAAGCCGGCCAGAAGGAAGGTGCGGCAGAAGCCCTCGAGGCCGTCGACCGCATGTCCGTAGCCCCCGACAGCGCCAGGTAGCGTGATCCGCGCATGGTTCGGAGAGCTGTAGGGGCGCACGGCCGCGAGCATGCGGTCCGCGAGCTCGGTCCACGCCTGGCGATCCCAGTCGGCGGTGTGCGCGGCACCCATGCTCGGGTCTGCGGCGTGTTGCTCGGTCACGTGCCCTTCTCCGTCGAAGTCGGCCTGGCGGCGTGACGACCACGTTACGCCAGAACTGAACCGGTTCGAAGTAAACGAGTCAGATTCGGTCGTGTCAACTTGGTAACGATCTGATACGATCAGAAACGATCGCGAACCGGAGCCGATCTCGACGGGGAGACATGTCCGAGCAGTTCAGGGGTCCTCTGGCGCACGCATGGCGCCTCAGGGACGTCGGTGCCTTGCTGCGCGCCGCACCGCTGCCGGTGCCGCCGGCCACCGACCGCCACGCCTGGGGAGCCGTCGACGGCCCGACCGTCGCGGCGATCGCCGCCCGCGCGGAGGCCGACCTGGCGGAGCCTTGGCCGCAGCCCCTCCAGCATCACTACTCGCGGCGCTGGCGCGACGGCGACCGCGACGCCTACGAGCAGACGGTGTTCGCCCGCCAGCGGCGGCTGAGCCGTGCGGCCGTGATGGCTGCCGCGACGCTCGATGACCGATGGCTCGACGAGGTGGCGGACGGCGTCACCCTCCTGGCGGAGCAGAGCTCCTGGTGCTGGCCGGCGCACGACGACACGTTCGCGCGGCACGGAGCGGTGGTGCCCACCGTGACGGAGCCGTTCCTGGACCTCGGCGCCGGCGAGGTCGTCGGCCAGCTCGCTTGGCTGGACCACGTGCTCGCCGCTCCGCTCGACGACCGGTACCCCGGGCTGCGTGCCCGCATCCGGCACGAAGCGGACCTGCGCGTGCTGACGCCGTTCCTGCGACGCCGCGACTGGCACTGGCTGGGGCTCGACGGGGACGTGCACAACTGGAACCCCTGGATCCACGGCAACGTGCTGGTGGCGGCCTTGCAGTTGGAGCCGGACGCCGCACGGCGGGGCCTCTTGGTGGATCTCGTCGTCCAGGGGCTCGACCGGTACGTCGCCGTCCTGCCGGCCGACGGAGCGATCGACGAGGGCTATCACTACTGGTGGAACGGCGCGTGCCGGGCGCTCGAGGCGCTCGACCTGCTGCGGCACGCGACGGGTCTCGACTGGACCTCCGTGCCCGCACTGCGCGCCACGGTGGGCTTCCCGCACCGGATGCACCTGGGCGGGCCGTGGTACCTCAACGTCGCCGACGGCCCGGCACGGGGCTCCGGGGAGGAGTCCTGGCACGGCCTGTTCCGGGCGGCCAGGGCGGTGTCCGACGACCTCGCGGCCGCGCATGCCGCGGCCCACCGAGTCCCCGACGGGCCGGTCGCCACCGAGCGCGCCGGGCTCGGGCGGCTCCTGCGCGCGCTCGTCGACCCGGAGTGGCGTGCGGCGACCGGCACCTCGCCACTGCCGCGCGAGGTGTGGCTGGGCTCGACGCAGGTGCTGCTGGCACGGCAGGAGGCGGGCTCGTCGCGCGGGCTGGCCCTGGCCGCCAAGGGCGGGCACAACGGCGAGCACCACAACCACAACGACGTCGGCTCCGTGGTGGTGGCCGTGGGTGCGGTGCCCGTGGTCGTCGACGCCGGCCGCCCCACCTACACGGCCGCCACGTTCGGCCCGGGGCGCTACGCGCTGTGGCCGATGCAGAGCTCATGGCACAGCGTTCCCCAGATCCGCGACACGCCGCAGGCGACCGGAGCGCAGTACTCGGCCCACGACGTGGCCGCGAACTGCGACGATGCCGGCGCGACGCTGCGGATGGACCTCGCGGCGGCGTACCCGCGCGACGACGTGCGGCACTGGCGGCGCACCTGCCGCCTGGACCGCTCGACCGCCCGCGTGACGGTCACCGACGAGTGGGAGATGGACGGCGACGGCGGTGGGACGACCGTGGTGAACCTGCTGCTGGCGGGTGATGTGCGGCTGGGCGACGGGCGGGCCGAGGTGGACGCGCTGGACGGAGCGGGGACGGCCGTCCTGACGTGGGAGCCCGCGGTTCCCGCTCGGCTGACCGAACGGCTGTTGGACGACCCCACGCTGACCGATGTGTGGGGGGAACGACTGACCCGGCTCGAGCTCGACGTCACCGGCCTCGGTGCGTCGGGAGCGTTCGAGGTGACGGTGGAGGAGCTGCGATGAGCACGTCGGACGGGCGAGGCCCGCTGCAGGTGGAGCGGCGCGCACAGCTGCTCGAGGAGCTCCAGCGGCAGGGGACCGTGCGGGTCTCCGACCTGGTGGACCAGCTCGGCGTCGCTGCCGTGACGATCAGGCGCGACATCGCGCAGCTCGCGGCCGAGGGTCTGGTGCGCCGGGTGCACGGCGGTGTCACCCTCATCGACACCGAGGACGGCGCCGGCGAGGAGCCGTCGTTCTCGCCGGCGCGCGGCGAGGCGAGCGAGCCGCGGACCATCGGGATGCTCGTCCCGTCCCTCGACTACTACTGGCCCGGCGTGGTGCGGGGGGCGGAGGAGGCGGCGCGGGAATACGGCCACCGGGTGGTGCTGCGCGGGTCGTCGTACGAGTCGGAGGACGACCGCCCGCAGCTCCAGCGGCTCATCGACCGAGTGGGGGCGGACGGTCTCGTCATCGCGCCGCGGCTGGACGCGCCCACCGTCGGGGAGACTCTGGAGTGGCTGGCCGAGACCGGCGTGCCGACCGTGCTGGTGGAGCGCACCGCGATCGTCGGCCAGCACCACGAGGTGCTGGAGTCGGTGGTGACCGACCACGCGCTCGGCGCGGCCGTCGCCGTGCGGCACCTGCGGTCGCTGGGGCACCAGAAGGTGGGCATCGCGCTCGCTCGGTTCAGCCCGACGTCGCAGCACGTGCTGCGTGGTTGGCACGAGGCGGCGGCGGAGACCGGCTTCGAGCCCTCGTCGACCGTCGAGGCGATGCTGCCCGGCCTGCGCACCCCGGACTTCGACGCCGCCCTCGACGCCGTGCTGGACAACTGCCTCGCGACGGGCACCACCGCCCTCCTGGTGCATGCTGACTCCGAGGCCATGGCACTGGTGCAGCGGTGCGAGGAGCGCCACCTCGCCGTTCCGGGCGGCTTGTCGGTGGTGGCGTACGACGACGAGGTCGCCGGCCTGTTCAGCCCGCCGCTCACGGCCGTGAGGCCTCCGCGGCGGTCCATCGGCCGTGCTGCGATCGACCTGGTGCTCGCCCGGCTGGCCGACCCGGGGCGCCCGACCCACCGGGTGGTGATCAGCCCCTCGCTGCGGGTCAGGGAGTCGACGGCGCCGCCGCACGCGCTGGGGTAGCGGCTGGCCAGCAGAGCCGTAGCCGTCAGCCCGGTCCGGTGAGGGAGCGGGTACGAGTCGCGCGTGCTCTGCACGTGGAGTGGTGCGAGGTGGACGCGCAACTCACCCGCCCGAGCGCCCAGAAGTTGGCGTGTGACCAGGGCGTCTGTCGGTGCGTTCAGGTAGCATCGAACACATGTTCGAGACCGGGTGGGGCGGGCGCGACGTGGTGCTGCTCGACGCCCTGCCCGGGTGGGCCCGGCCGCGGGATGCGTGGTCTGCTCCGCCCGAGGACGTGGCGGATGTCAGCGACTTCCCGCCGTGGGATGTGCCGGACGAGGCGCGGATGCCGGACGTGCTGCCGGTCGATCCGTGGACGTTGCCCGAGCCTGTGTGGGAGCCGAGCACGACGCCGTGGCCGTGGGCCACGCCGTCCACCGCCGACGCCTCGGGGCAGGCGGACGTTGGGTCCGGCGGTGGTCTGCCGGCCGCGTGGGGTCGCAGTCCGCGGGGTTCGCACGATCCGTGGGACCAGGTCCTTTCCGACGATCCCGTCATCGCCGGGTGGGCGTCGTTGCCGGGCTTGGAGGACATGGCGCCGAACGCGTTGCTCGCCGAGACGCTGGAGCAGCTCGAGGCGGCGTGGTTGGACGAGCGCGGTCTGGTCGAGGCGGTCGCTGCGTGGGAACGCCTCGCGGCGTGGGCGCACCTGAACGCCGCCTTGCTGGCGGGGGTGCTCTCGCGCCGGGGGCCGATGAACCCCCTCTGGGGTGCACCCGCACCTGCGGACACGTGTGTGGCCGGCGATGAGCTGGCGATGCGGCTGGGCTGGTCGCGGCGGGCCGCCGGGCGGTTGGTGCGTGATGGCCAGGTGTTGGACAACGAGCTGCTGCTGACCGCCGAGGCGGTACGTGACGGGCGGCTGGACACCGCCAAGCTGCGCACGATCACCGACCGGCTGCACGAGCGTCCCGGTGAGCTGGCGTGGGAGGTCCAGCAGGCGGTCCTGCCCAACGCGGCGACCCGGACCCCGACCCAGCTGGCCGGCGACATCGACCGGGCCCTGCTCCTGATCTGCCCCGAGGACACCACCGATCGGGTGCAGCGAGCCATCGCCAAGCGGCACGTGTGCCATCCGCGCCGACTGCAGGACGGGATGGCCGGCATCTGGGCAGTCCTGCCCGCCGCCGACGCCGCGCAGGTCGATGCGACCTTGGAGGCGACCGCGCGGGCGGCGCGGGCCGGCGGCGACCGCCGCACCCTGGACCAGCTACGCGCCGACACGTTTGCCGCCCTGACCACCGGCCACGCCCTGCTCGCCGGCGCCCGCACGGTCGTCGCGACGACGCAGCCGAGCGTGCCGCTGACTGACCTCGGGCCGGGTGATGACCGGGTGCTTCGCGCCCCACCGGCAGGCCAACCACCGACCACGCGCTGCGATGGCGGACCGCCCGTCCGGATCCCGAAGATCCGGGTCGACGTCACCGTCGCCATGTCCACCCTGATGGGGATGGACGAGCGACCCGGCGAGCTCGAGGGGTTCGGACCGATCCCCGCCGACCAGGCGCGCGCCCTCGCTGCTGGTGGCATCTGGCGACGCCTGGTCACCGACCCGCTCAGCGGCGCCGTGCTCGACGTCGGCAGATCCCGGTACCGGCCGCCGGCCGGGCTGGCCGCGCACGTCATGGTCCGCGACGGCGTGTGTGCCGGGCCGGGATGCTCCACGCCCGCACACCGCTGCGACCTGGACCACACCACCGAGTTCCACGGTCGGCCAGCCAACGGCGCATCGGTGCGCGGCACCACCTCAGCGGACAACCTCGGACCGCTCTGCGAGCGGGACCACCGTCTGAAGACCGACGGCGGCTTCACCCTCACTCAGATCGCACCAGGCGTCTTCGAGTGGCACACCCCCGCCGGCCTGACCTACCGCGTGGTCCCCGGCGACCACGGACACACCGAACGGCCCACCGCGGGCGGGCCACGCAGCCGCCACGGCGACTACGACGAGCAGCCCAACCCCGGCTATCCCGACGAACCGCCCTTCTGACCCGCGCACGTTCGCGGTGCGCCGTCGCGGAGCCCAGCGCGCGACTCCCGCCGCGCCGTGCCTATGGTCGCGGGGACGCATCTCCACCGTCGGGAGGGCCACATGCCCGGTCGCTTCGTGTACTGGATGAACGTCTCGCTCGACCTGAAGATCGAGCAGACGCCAGGGGAGAACGGTGGCGGTAGCTGGCCGCGGATCGGTGAGCCGCTGCACCGCGAGTTCAACGCGCGAGCGCAGGGGTTGGCCCTGATGGTCCAGGGCAGAGTGATGTTCGAGATCATGGAGCCGTACTGGCCGGCTGCCGCGGCCGACGAGTCGTTCCCCGACTATGCGCGCGAGTACGGGCGGATCTGGACGGCCAAGCCGAAGGTGCTCGTCTCGCGCACGCGGACGAGTGCCGAGTACAACACGCGGATCGTCGGCGGCGACGACGCGATCGAGCAGCTCGCGGCGATCCGGGCGCAGACGGACGGCGACATCGGCGTCGGCGGCGCGGCTCTGGCGACACAGCTGCTGCGCGCGCACCTGCTCGACGAGCTGCTGCTCTTCACGCACCCCGTGGTGCTCGGCAGCGGAAGGCCGCTGTTCGACGAGCTCGACGAGCCTCTCCAGCTCGACCTGCTGGAGCAGGCGACGTGCGACGACAGCGTGACGTTGCATCGCTACGCCGTGCGAGGCGCGCGACCGGCGGCGTGACCATCCCAGGCCGAGCTCGACGCGTGGGTCGAGTCGGTCGAGTCCTGGTAGGACGAGGGGGTGCCCCGGACGAGATTCGAACTCGTACTGGATCGGGTTTGAGCCGAACGCCTCTGCCAGTTGGGCTACCGGGGCCGGTGCCCAGGATAGTGCCGCGCGCAGTCGGCCTCGTCTGATGCGGACGCGCGTCCCACCACCCGGATTACGCTGTGCAGCGTGACGACGAAGGACGCTTCCGAGCCGACCCCCGCCCTCGACCTGACGACGCCTGCCAAGCCTGCTGCGGAGCAGCCTGCGGGCACCAAGGGCAAGCCGGCGCGGCGCGCCGTCGTCGCCGAGGACGAGGCCCTCATCCGCATGGACGTGGTGGAGACGCTGCGCGAGGCGGGTTTCGACGTGGTCGGCGAGGCCGGCAACGGAGAGGAGGCCGTGGCGCTCGCCACGGAGCTGAAGCCCGACGTCGTCGTCATGGATGTCAAGATGCCGGTGCTCGACGGGATCTCCGCGGCCGAGCAGATCGCCAACGCGCACCTGGCGCCGGTGGTGCTCCTCACGGCGTTCTCGCAGACCGAGCTCGTCGAGCGGGCGCGCGACGCCGGTGCGATGGCGTACGTCGTCAAGCCGTTCAGCCCGGCCGACCTGCTGCCGGCCGTCGAGATCGCGATCTCCCGCTACGCGCAGATCGGAGCGCTCGAGGCCGAGGTGGCCGATCTGACGGAGCGGTTCGAGACCCGCAAGCGCGTGGACCGGGCCAAGGGCCTGCTGATGACGAAGATGGGCCTGACCGAGCCGGAGTCGTTCCGCTGGATCCAGAAGACGGCGATGGACCGCCGCCTGACGATGCGCGAGGTCGCCGACGCGGTGATCGAGCAGGTCGGCGGCGGCTCCAACTGAGCGTCACCCGGCTGGGTGACAGGGGGCTGGTGGCCGACCCGGACGATGGTCCATGATCGGTCGAGGCACACCGCGGGGGCGGGGTGGGCCGTATCCCGCCAGGCGATCCCCTGCGAGGAGGCTCGATTCCACGTGCGTCCCGGTGTAGCCGTTCGCCCCGCGACCCCCGACGATCTCGACGGCCTGGTCGCCCTGTGCCTCGAGGCGCGCGCCGAGCTCGGCGTCGGCTCGCAGCTCTGCAGCGACGACCCGCAGCGACTGCGCGACCAGCTGACGCTCCTGCTGAGCGCACCCGGCGGGCAGGTTCTGGCCGGGCTGGTGGACGACGAGATCGCGGGCTTGCTGCTCGCACGGTTCGTGGGCCCCGGTCCGTTCTCGGACGTCGTCGCACTGAACCTCGAGGCCATGTACGTGCGCGGTCGCGCGCGGCGCCGCGGCCTGGGCCACGCGTTGCTCGTCGCCGCCGCGACCCAGGCCGACGAGGTCGGTGCCGGTGAGGTCTACGCATCGCCGCTGCCGGGAGCGCGGGGCATGCACCGGTTCCTCGCCCGGATCGGCTTCGCCCCGGCCGCCGCACACCGCGTGGTGACGACGAGCGCCCTGCAGCGGCGGCTCGCGCAGGACCCGTCGGCCGTTCTGGGCACGGCGACCGGCCGGGTTCCGCGCCGCCGCCTGGAGGACCTCATCGCGCGACGGCGCCAGGCGCGGGCCGCGCAGGACGAGGTCGCCGTCCCGGTCGAGGCGGCCCGTCAGGTCCGCACGTCGATCAGCATGCAGGTCAACCGAGCCGTGCAGACTCGCCGGCCCTCGTCGTCCGCGACGACGACCTCGTAGCACGCGAGGTTGGACCCGAGGTGCACGGCGGTCGCGACCGCGTGCACCGAGCCCTCGCGCACGGATCGGTGGTGCGTCGCGTTGAGCTCGATCCCCACCGCCGCTCGCCCGGCGCCGGCGTGGGCGGTGGCCGCGTAGGAGCCGAGCGTCTCGGCGAGCACCGCTGAGGCGCCGCCGTGGAGCAACCCGTAGGGCTGGGTGTTGCCGGCGACCGGCATGGAGCCGGTGGCGCGCTGCGGTGTGACCTCGTCGATGGTGATGCCCATGCGGTCGAGCAGGGTGCCGTCTGTGGGCGGGAGCGTGTCGGCCATGGCGGATAGGTTGACACCCGTGACCGCGCCGCAGCCAGCATCCCAGCAGGGTCGAGCACGTCTGCTGCTCGTCGACGGGCACTCGATGGCCTACCGCGCGTACTTCGCCCTCCCGGTCGAGAACTTCGCGACGTCGTCGGGCCAGCCGACGAACGCGGTGTTCGGTTTCACGTCGATGCTGGCGAACTTGCTGCGTGACGAGCAGCCGACGCACGTCGCGGTGGCGTTCGACGTCGGGCGCACCACGTTCCGCACCGAGCGCTACGTGGAGTACAAGGCCAACCGCAGCGAGACCCCGGAGCCGTTCCGCGGCCAGATCGACGTGATCCGCCGGTTGTTGGACACCATGCACATCCCGGTGGTGACCAAGCCGGGCTTCGAGGCCGACGACGTGCTGGCGACCTTGGTGACGCAGGCGAGGGACGAGGGCTTCGAGGTGCTGGTCTGCACCGGCGACCGCGATGCGTTCCAGCTGGTCTCCGACGAGGTCACGGTCCTCTACCCGGTGCGCGGCGTCTCGGAGATGAGCCGCATGACCCCGGCGGCCGTCGAGGCGCGCTACGGCCTCCCGCCGGCCTCGTACCCCGACCTTGCCGCCCTGGTGGGGGAGACGAGCGACAACTTGCCGGGCGTACCGGGCGTCGGCCCGAAGACCGCCGCCAAGTGGGTGCTCCAGTACGGCGGACTGGACGGCGTGCTCGCCGCGGCCGGCGACATCCCCGGCAAGGCGGGGGAGTCGCTGCGGGCGAACCTCGAGCAGGTGCGGCTCAACCGCCAGCTCAACGCACTGGTCGCCGACCTCGAGCTCCCGGTGGGGCCCGAGGACCTCGAGGCCCGGCCGTGGGACCGGCACGCCCTGCACGCGCTGCTCGACGAGCTCGAGTTCCGCACCCTGCGCGACCGCCTGTTCGCCCTGCTGCCCGACGAAGGACCGGCGGTGGCTGTTGCGGCGGGATCGCTGGTGATGGCCCATGTCGGGGCCGGTGGGCTCGGCGCCTGGCTCGACGCGCGGGGCGACGAGCTGGTGGGGGTGGACGTCCGAGGCTCCGGCTCTCCGGCCGGGGGCGACGCATGGGGGATCGCCCTGTCCGGCGAGGGCGGCAACAGCGTGGTCTACGACTTCGCGGACATCGACCAGGCCGACGAGTCGGCACTCGCCACATGGCTCGCCGACCCGGCGCGGCCGAAGGCGTTGCACGCGGCGAAGACCGCGTGGCACGCGCTGCGGGGCCGCGGCATCGCGCTGGCCGGTGTCGACTTCGACACCGAGCTGGCCGCCTACCTGTGCCAGCCGGACCGCCGTGCGTACGACCTCTCGGACCTGGCGATCGGCTACCTGCGCCGTGAGCTGGGCGCCGAGGAGGAGGGCGCGCAGGGTGCGCTCGACCTGGCGATCGGCGGGGTCGACGAGGACAAGCGCGCTGCGGTGCGGGCCGTCGCCGTGCGGGATCTCGTGGACGTGCTCGGCGCAGAGCTGGCGGATCGCGGTGCCGCCGGCCTCCTCGCGCAGGTGGAGCTGCCGCTGCAGGACGTGCTGGAGCGCATGGAGAGCACGGGCATCGCGATCGACGACGGGTACCTCGGCGCACTCGAGAAGGAGTTCGACGGCCAGGTGCAGCGTGCCGCCGCCGAGGCGTACGACGTCATCGGCCGAGAGGTGAACCTCGGCTCGCCGAAGCAGCTCCAGGAGGTGCTGTTCGACCAGCTGGGCATGCCGAAGACGAAGAAGATCAAGACCGGCTACACCACGGACGCCGCCGCGTTGCAGGAGCTGTACGTCCGCACCGAGCACCCGTTCCTGGCGCATCTGCTGGCGCACCGCGACGCGATCCGGCTGCGGCAGGTCGTCGAGCTGCTGCGCCGCTCCGTGGCACCCGACGGTCGCATTCACACCACGTTCCAGCAGACGATCGCGGCCACCGGCCGGCTGTCCTCGACGGACCCGAACCTCCAGAACATCCCGATCCGCACCGAGGCCGGCCGTCGGATCCGGCGCGCCTTCGTCGTCGGCGGCGGGTACGAGACCCTGCTGACCGCGGACTACTCGCAGATCGAGATGCGGATCATGGCTCACCTCTCGGGCGACGCCGGCCTGATCGAGGCCTTCCGCTCCGGTGAGGACCTGCACTCGTACGTGGCCTCTCGGGTGTTCGGCGTCGAGCCGTCGCAGGTGGTGCCCGAGCAGCGCTCCAAGATCAAGGCGATGAGCTACGGGCTGGCATACGGCCTCTCGTCGTTCGGCCTGTCGCAGCAGCTCTCGATCGACGTCTCCGAGGCCGCCGCGCTGATGGACGACTACTTCGCCCGGTTCGGCGGGGTCCGGCGCTACCTGACGGGCGTGGTCGACGAGGCACGCGCCACCGGGTACACCGAGACGATCCTCGGTCGGCGTCGCTACGTGCCCGACCTGACGAGCGACAACCGCGCACGCCGGGACGCTGCCGAGCGGGTGGCCCTCAACGCCCCGATCCAGGGCTCGGCGGCCGACCTGATCAAGCTGGCGATGCTCGGCGTCGACCGGGAGCTGCGTCGGCGCGGGATGGCCTCTCGCATGCTGCTCCAGGTGCACGACGAGCTGGTGTTCGAGGTCGCCGCCGGCGAGCGCGACGAGCTCGAGGCGCTGGTCCGCGAGCAGATGGGCGCCGCGGGGAACGGCCTGCCGGGCGGGCCGCTGTCCGTGCCGCTCGACGTCTCGGTCGGCACCGGGCGCGACTGGCACGAGGCAGGCCACTAGCCCGAGCCGGCACTCGCCTCAGCCGACGGGCCGGTGGGTCGCCACGATGAGCGTGCCCGGCAGCTTGGCGCCGCGCACCGGGCCCCAGCCGGCCCAGGTGTCCGTGCGTCCCGCGGGCCACTCCGGCTCGACGAACCGGTCGATCACGAGGCCCGCGCCCACCACCTCGGCCACGAGGTCCCCGAGCGTGCGGTGGTACTCGGCGTAGAGCACCCCGCCGCCGGCGGCCGTCTCCACGTAGGGGGTGCGGTCGAAGTACGAGCGCGTCGCCGTCAGGCCGCCCTCGCCCGGGTCGTCGGGGAACGGCCAACGCAACGGGTGCGTGGTGGCGAACACCCAACGGCCGCCCGGCCGCAGCACACGCGCCACCTCGGCGTGCACCCGCGTCGCGTCGGGGACGAACGGCAGCGCTCCGAACGCGGTGAAGGCCACGTCGAAGGAGCCCGCGGCGAACGGCAGGGCACGGGCGTCGGCCTGCACGCGCCCGGTGCCCACGCCGGTGGCCTCGTCGAGTCGCGCGCCGGCGGCGAGCATCCCGCCCGAGACGTCGGTGGCCAGGGCTCGCACGCCCTGCGAGACGAGCCACCGGGTGCACTGCGCGGCCCCGGCTCCGATCTCGAGCACGCGGGCGCCGGCCAGGTCGCCGAGCAGGCGGACGTCCGCCTCGCGCAGGCCCTCGGGGCACCACACGAAGTCCGCGGCGCCGAGCGAGGGTCCGTGCTCGTCGAGGTACTCGTCCGCGTGCGCGTCCCACCAGGCGCGGGCGGCGGCGCCGCCCGCCTCGTCGGGCACCGGGAGGTAGCCCGCGGAGGCCACCGGCTCCTGTCCGGGCGTGATGCTCACGGGCACATCCTTCCAGGCGGGGACCTTCGGAGCCGGGCCGGCAGGAGCGGCCTGGCTAGGCTGGGCGGGGCCGAGACACGGGCCGCCCCGGGACGACGAAGGAGTGCACGACGTGCGAGTGGGACTGCTGACCGGCGGCGGCGACGTACCAGGCCTGAATGCGGCGATCCGGGCGGTGGTCAAGCGGGGCGAGCTGGCGCACGGCCACTCGATCGTCGGCTTCCGCAACGGGTGGAAGGGCGTCGTCGAAGGTGACGTACGGCTGCTCAACCGCGGCGACATCCGCAACGTCCTGGCCACCGGCGGCACTCTGCTCGGCACGGCCCGGTTCCACCCGCACCGCAACCCCGGCGGCGTCGAGGCGGCCCTCGCGACGCTCGAGCAGGAGCGGATCGAGGCACTGATCTGCATCGGTGGCGACGGCACCATCGAGGCCGCCAGCGAGATCGCCAAGGCGGGCGTGCGGGTGGTCGGGATCCCGAAGACGATCGACAACGACGTGTGGGGCACCGACCGCTCCATCGGCTTCGACACGGCCGTGACGATCGCCACCGAGGCGATCGACCGCATCCACACCACGGCCGAGAGCCACAACCGCGTGATGATCGTCGAGGTGATGGGCCGCAGCGCCGGCTGGATCGCCGTGACGGCGGGCATCGCCGGCGGCGCGGAGATCGTCCTGGCCCCCGAGGAGCCGTTCGACATCGAGAAGGTGGTCCGTGCGCTCCAGCACCGGCACCGCGCGCACGCGAGCTTCTCGATCGTCGTGGTCGCCGAGGGGGCGGTGCCCGCCGAGGGCACCGCGATGCACTACAGCACCGAGGTGGGCCAGTTCGGCGAGATCGTCGCCGGGGCGATCGGGGAGCGGCTCAAGGGCGAGATCGCCGAGCGGACCGGGTTCGACACCCGGGTGACCGTGCTCGGCCACGTGCAGCGTGGCGGCATCCCCACCGCGGCCGACCGCATCCTCGCCAGCCGCTTCGGCGTGGCCGCGATCGATGCGGTGACGGAGGGGCGCAGCAACGTGATGACCGCGCTGCGCGGCGACCGGGTGGAGCTGGCCGACTTCAGCGAGGTGGCAGGGAAGGTCCAGCACGTGCCCGACGACCTGCTGCGGGTGGCGCGCGAGCTCGCGTAACAGCCGCTTGGCCGCTTCGTCCCCCGCCGGGTAGTCTTGGCGGCGGTGCCGCGTGCCCACCTTCGTCGTGCCTGGGACTCAGACTCCGGGTCGGCGTCGGAATCCCACGGTGGGCGGCCCGGCTACATCACACACACCCTGTCCGCACTACTTCCTGTCCGCATCGGAGCCCATCACTACATGAGCATCTCCAGCCCCGCGAAGCCCGCCCCGCAGCAGATCGCGGTGAACGACATCGGCACGGCCGACGACCTCATGGCCGCGATCGACGCCACCATCAAGTACTTCAACGACGGCGACATCGTCGAAGGGACCATCGTCAAGGTGGACCGCGACGAGGTGCTGCTCGACATCGGCTACAAGACCGAGGGCGTCATCCCCTCCCGTGAGCTGTCCATCAAGCACGACGTGGACCCCGGTGAGGTCGTCAAGGTCGGCGACGCGGTCGAGGCCCTGGTTCTCCAGAAGGAGGACAAGGAGGGCCGGCTGATCCTGTCCAAGAAGCGGGCGCAGTACGAGCGCGCATGGGGCACGATCGAGAAGATCAAGGACGAGGACGGCGTCGTCACCGGCGCCGTCATCGAGGTCGTCAAGGGCGGCCTGATCCTCGACATCGGCCTGCGTGGCTTCCTGCCCGCCTCGCTGGTGGAGATGCGCCGCGTGCGTGACCTCGCCCCCTACGTGGGCAAGGAGATCGAGGCCAAGATCATCGAGCTGGACAAGAACCGCAACAACGTGGTCCTGTCCCGCCGCGCGTGGCTCGAGCAGACGCAGTCCGAGGTGCGCTCCACGTTCCTGCAGACCCTCCAGAAGGGCCAGGTCCGCGAGGGCGTCGTCTCGTCGATCGTCAACTTCGGTGCCTTCGTCGACCTCGGTGGGGTCGACGGCCTGGTGCACGTCTCCGAGCTGTCCTGGAAGCACATCGACCACCCGTCCGAGGTCGTCGAGGTGGGCCAGCCGGTCACCGTCGAGGTGCTCGACGTCGACTTCGACCGCGAGCGGGTCTCGCTGTCGCTCAAGGCGACGCAGGAGGACCCGTGGCAGGCGTTCGCCCGCACCCACGCCATCGGCCAGGTCGTCCCCGGCAAGGTGACCAAGCTGGTGCCGTTCGGCGCGTTCGTCCGCGTCGAGGACGGCATCGAGGGCCTGGTGCACATCTCCGAGCTGGCCGTGCGCCACGTGGAGATCCCGGAGCAGGTCGTGCAGGTCAACGACGACGTGTTCGTCAAGGTGATCGACATCGACCTGGAGCGCCGGCGCATCTCGCTGTCGCTCAAGCAGGCGAACGAGGGCTTCGACCCGGCGTCGGAGGACTTCGACCCGTCGCTCTACGGCATGGCCGCGGAGTACGACGACCAGGGCAACTACAAGTACCCCGAGGGCTTCGACCCGACGACCAGCGAGTGGCTGCCCGGCTACGAGGCTCAGCGCGAGGCCTGGGAGGCGCAGTACGCCGCCGCCCACGAGCGCTGGGAGGCCCACCGCAAGCAGGTGTCGGCGGCTGCCGCCGCGGACGCCGAGGCTGCCGCCAACGGCGAGGGCGCATCGGCTCCCTCGTCGTACTCCTCCGCGTCGGAGGAGGCGACCGGCACGCTCGCCTCGGACGAGGCGCTCGCCGCGCTGCGGGAGAAGCTCACCGGCAACTGACCGGAGCAACGCCCCCGAACGGAGGCCCGTCACCCCGAGGGTGGCGGGCCTCCGCCGTCCCTAGGCTGGGGGCTCATGGGCGCTTGGAGGACCGTCGACAGCCGAGTCGCGTACGAGAACCCCTGGATCCGGGTCCGCGAGGACCGTGTCATTGCTCCCGGCGGTGTGCCGGATCTGTACGGGGTGGTCGAGCTGCGGCACCCGGCGGTCCTGGTCGTCGCGATCGACGAGAGTGACCGCGTGCTGCTGGTCACGCTCGACCGGTACACGGTCGGCCCGTCCGTCGAGGTCGTCGCGGGTGGGTCGGACGGGCAGGATCCGCTCGCTGCGGCGCAGCGCGAGCTGGCGGAGGAGGCCGGGCTCGTGGCCGAGGAGTGGACGGAGCTCGGCGAGATGGACGCGCTCAACGGTGTGGTCGTCGCCCCCGAGCACGTGTTCCTGGCGCGAGGACTGCACCGAACCGGTACCGACGCGGCGCTCTCGGCGACACAGGCCGAGGAGGCGATCGCCGAGTCCCGCTTCGTCGCGTTCGAGGACGTGCTGCGCATGATCTCCGCCGGGCAGCTCCGGGACGGCGAGACGATCGCGGCTCTGGCCCTCGCGGGCATCCACCTGGGCAGGTTCCGGTAGCGCTGGACCCGTTCCGGCAGAGCCGAGCGGCGTCGGGCGCGGCAGGATGTCGTCCATGCAGCGCATCGGGTTGACCGGCGGGATCGCGGCGGGCAAGTCGACGGCACTGGCGCGGTTCGCCGAGCTGGGTGCGGTGGTCGTCAACCACGACGAGCTGGCCAGGCAGGCCGTCGCGCCGGGTACGAGCGGGTACGACGAGGTGGTCGAGGCCTTCGGTGAGGGCGTCGTCGGTGCCGACGGCGGCCTGGACCGCGCCCCCCGTGGGCGCCAAGTCTTAGCCCATGACCCCGC
>JAEXPS010000181.1 GCA_023438885.1 Actinomycetes bacterium | reverse complement strand
GTCGGGAGCTCCCCGACCGGCCTCGTCGGCTCCTATCCCCGCAGTGCCTGCCCCACGGCCTGCCGGTCGCTGATCCCCAGCTTGCGCAGCAGCCGGTTGACGTGGTTCTCCACGGTCTTGACGGTCAGGCCGAGGCTGGCGGCGATCTGCCCGTTCGTGCGGCCGTCGGCGACGAGCCTCCCGATCTCGCGTTCGCGTGGGCTGAGGTCCGCGCGGGGCGAGAGCACGTCGAGCAGTGCGTCGGGCTCGGCCTCGGCACGTTGCAGAAGGTGGCGCGCGTCCACGAGCAGCGCCGTGGCCTCGGCAGCCCGCCCGTCGGCGCGCAACCGACGAATGGTCGAACCGAGCGCCCTGACCCCGAGGGAGACCATGCCGGCCTCGATCAGCTCGGGTGCCAGCCGGCTACCGGCCATCACGTCCTCGTCGACCCCGGCCTCCGCGACGCGCACGGTCTCCTCGAGCAGCCACGCCGCCTCGGAGCCGGTCGCCGCTCGCAGCGTCTCCACCCTCCGCGGATCCGGGTCGTCGGCGAGCACCGCACCGGCCTCGATCGTCCCCGCGAGCACGAAGCCGAGGCCGAACAGATTCGTCGCGTGTGCCCACGGTGCGGGCGCGTCGCCGACGGAGTCGATCCGGAGGCCTGACGTGGGCCACAGGCTGGCGGGCGTGAAGAAGGGGCCGGGCCCCGTCGCGGTGGTCGCCGCTTGGTCTGCCAGCGTGGCGGCGGGGCCTCCCAGCCGGTCGGCGTGCGCCACCCCGGCCGCGGTCGCCAGGAGGGCAGAGGTGTAGTGCCGTTGCAGTGACGACGTCAGCCCGGTCGAGAGAACGGTGCCGAGAAGGATTCTGGCCTGGCCGAGGCGACCGAGGGAGAGCAGGGACGAGACGGCGACGTAGGCGTGTCCCGGGATCGCGTCCGTGTCCAGCTCTGCGCGCGCTTGTTCCAGGCGCTGCAGGCTCCAGGCCAGTGCCTGGCGCGGGTCGCCGTTGACCAGGCGGCACAGCCCGACGAGTACGGCGCGGGTGGTCACGAGGTCACGATCGGTCCACCAGTGGCCGCCCTGGGCGAGGAGGTCGGCCGCCTCGGACGCCCGCCCGGCCGCGATGAGGCACTCGGCCTCCACGCCGCCGGTGAACTGGGCGACGTCGGGCCTGTTCTCCCTGACGGTGCCGTCCGCCGCGGGTGGCACCCGGTCGTACAGCAGCGTCAGGTGCTGTTCCAGGGCGAGGAGCCCGCCGGACCACGGCCCGGCTTCCCTGGCTCGTCGTCGCAGCAGTGCTACGGCGGCGCCCGGGTCGCCCTCGGCATGAGCCAGGACTTGAGCGACCCACCGGTCCAGCATCGCGCGGTCCCTCGGCTCTCGGGGGCTGGGCGTGCGGTCGATCACGCCGCGCATCAGCGAGACGTCCGCGTTGCCGACCAGCAGCAGGCGCAGGTAGGGGGCCGCAGTCTGGGCGGTCGGCTCGTGCTCCCACTCGCGGCGTCGCAGCAGCGCCTCGCGCTGCCACTCGTCGTGCAGCATCCGGTCGAGCACCGTTTCGGTCGGGCGGGACTCGTCGCGCAACGCGCTCGGGCTGGCGTCCTCGAACTCGGGCTGGAACCACGGCGCGGCCAGGGTGCGCGTGCGAGCCGTGGGCCGGTCGGTTCCGGGTGCGGCGTCGAACGCCTTGACGATGCGGTCGACGAGCCGCAGTCGTCTGGTCGCCAGCGGAAGGTGTCGGTAGCCGTCTTCGATCAACGGCGGGTACACCCCGACGACGACCTGACCGCCTTGCGGTGCGATCCGCAGCAGGCCGCACGAGTCGATGACCTCCAGGACGTCCCAGCCCACCAGATCGACCGCGGTGGGCAGCCCGACCGAACCGACGAGCGAGAGCAGCTGGAGCGCTTCGAGGCTCGGGGGCGCGAGATCGGCGACGAGCGGCTGGATCGCGCGGGTGAGGCCGGGGCTCCAGAGGTCTCCGCTCGCCTGCCACGCGCCGTTGACGAACCGGAGCCGGTGCGTGCGCTGTGCGCCGGTGGCGATCGCCACGACGAGGCCCGGCAGCCCACCGGATGCCGTGGCGATGCGCGCGACCACCTCGGCGTCGACAGCACCGCCGAGCGTCTCGCCGAGCAGTGCGTGCACGTGGACGTAGCCGAGGGTGGGCACCGCCAGCTGCACGCCGGGCCGGACCTCCGACGGCAGCACGAACGGGTCGCGTACCCGGTCGGGCCTCGGCCGCGACGTGGTGAGCACCGGGAAGGCCCGGCGCGCGTGCGCTGCCGTGATGGCGCCTGCCGACGCGTCGTCGAGGTCGTCCACGTCGTCGACGACCAGCACCGTGCGCCCATCCGCCACGGCCTGCTCCACCCGCCGTACGGCCGCGCCGATTGCCGACGCGTCACGCTGGTCGGAGCGCCGCGCGAGGTCGGCGATGGCCAGAGCCTCCAGTGGCCGGTCCTTGAGCGTGGCGACGGCCCGCACGGTGACCGCGTCCCAACCGCGCTCCACGAGCTGGGACGCGATGAGCGAGAGGAGGGTGCTCCGGCCCGAGGACTTCTGGCCCATCAGGTCGACGCTGGTGCCTCCGAGGAGGTGCTCGACGGCCTCGTCACGCGTTGCGGTGAGGAAATGCCCTGCCCCTGGCATGCACCAACGCTACGGCCCAGGTGGTGGCGTTGCGCGCTGGATGAGGCCCAAGCGGCCGCTCAGCGCGGAGAGGCCATCGGCGAGGTGGGCGACGAGGGCGTCGGCCTCGGGCACGAGCGACGGGTCGGTGATGACGGTGACGCACAGCTCACCCGCGTACGAGAGCGCCGCGAACGATGCGCCGACGTTGCCGGGGCTCACCGCGACCGGAAGCACCGCACTGACCTCGTGACCGCCCAGCCGGTGGCGTTCAGCCGGGCCACGCACGTTCGTCTCGAACGTGTGAACCAGCCGCTGGTGCTCGATGAACGGCCGGAACAGGCCGAGCCGCGCCAGGCCACGGAAGGCGAGGCCGAGCGGCGCCGCGGACCGGCCTCGCGGGCGGGCTTTGCGCCGGGCGGTGGCTTCGGCGACGTGCCGGACGCGGGAACGGAGGTCCGCGGCCGTGGGGACGGCGACCGGCAGCACACCGTTGCGGTTGCCGACGCGCCGGTCACCGGGCGCCCGGGCGGTGATGGGGACGGAGACCACGAGGGATCGCGGGTGCTCGCCGCGCGCCGCGAGAAGCCGGGTCAGCGCACCGACCACAGCTGCGACGATCGCGTCGTTGACGCTGCCGCCGTGCCGGTGGGCGCCGTCGCGGAGGTCGGCGAGGCGCACGCACACCACGCCGATGCGACGGGTCGCCTCGGTCGGCCGGTTGATCGATGTCCGCGCCGCGAGGTGCAGCACGCCGGGGCGGAGCTCCAGCAGGCCGTGGAGCACCGCGCGCAGGGAGGGTCGGGGGCGCACGGCCGCTGCCGCCGTGCGGGGCGGGCTCGCGTCCGGGGCGTCCGGGCGCGGGTCGGCCACGGACGCGAGCATCTCGAGTGCGCCGATGCCGTCGACGAGCACGTGGTGGAGCACGAGCACCAGCGCGCCGCGCTGCCGTGGGTCCTCGTCCCATCCGGTCAGCCACCACGCGGCCCACAGCGGCCGGGAGCGGTCCAGGGGAGTGGCGGCAAGCCGCCCGGCCTCGTCGAGCACGGCACGCCGGCCGCCTCCGGCCAGACGGAGCCGGGTGACGTGCGCTGCGGGGTCGGCGCGAGGATCGGTCTGCCAGGCGGCGCGCCCGCGCCGCGCCGGAACGACCACCTGGCGAAAGCGCGGGACCGCGGCAGCTCTCTCGGCGAGCAGCGCAGGGACCTCGTCCGTGCCGTCGTCCGCACCGTCGACGAGAAGCACGGCCGCGATGTTCATCGGGGCCGGCCCGCAGTCGGTGGCCAGCAGCGTGAGGTCGGCGGAGCTCAGCGGCTCGGCTGCGGCAGGGCGTACGGCCGGGGTCTGGCCAGGCTCCTGCATGCCGTCAAGGCTAGGTCCGCCGGTTCCCCGGGAGCCGGGACCCACGGCGGACGCCGTTGCGACCGACGAGCCGCACCCGGACGCCGCGCGGCGTCTGCTGCTCGCCAGGACGCCGGGTCGGTAGCATCGACCACGCCCGGCCCGGCGGTTCGCCGTGAGCCGTGAGGCGACCCGGCCCGCGAGGAGCATCAGTCGTGTCCGACCAGATCACCCTGACCGTCGACGGCGTCCAGACCTCGGCGGCCGCGGGCACGACGGGTGCCGACCTGTTCGGACAACGGCGTGAGGTCGTCGTCGTGCGCGTCGACGGCGAGCTCTGGGACCTGGACCGGCCACTGCCCGCCGGGGCGAGTGTGTCGGCCGTGACCATCGGCGAGCCCGAGGGCCTCGCCGTGCTGCGGCACTCGGCGGCGCACGTGCTCGCCCAGGCCGTGCAGCAGGTCAATCCGCAGGCGCGGCTCGGCATCGGGCCGCCGATCACCGACGGCTTCTACTACGACTTCGACGTCGAGCACCCGTTCACCCCCGAGGACCTGCGCGAGCTCGAGAAGGTGATGGCGCGCATCGTCAAGGAGGGGCAGACCTTCCGCCGCGTGGACGTCACCGAGGCGGAGGCGCGCGAGATCGAGAAGGACGAGCCGTACAAGCTCGAGCTGATCGGTCTCAAGGGCGACGCCGGCTCCGACGACGGCGCCAACGTCGAGGTGGGCCTGGGCGGCCTGACGATGTACCAGAACCTGCGCCGCGACGGGTCGGTGGCGTGGCAGGACCTCTGCCGAGGCCCCCACCTGCCGAACACCCGGCTGATCGCCAACGGCTTCCAGCTGACCCGCAGCGCCGCGGCGTACTGGCGCGGCAGCGAGAAGAACCCGCAGCTCCAGCGCGTCTACGGCACCGCATGGCCGACGAAGGACGAGCTCAGGGCCTACCTCGACCGCATCGCCGAGGCGGAGCGGCGCGACCACCGCCGGCTCGGCACCGAGCTGGACCTGTTCTCGTTCCCCGACGAGATCGGCTCCGGCCTGGCGGTGTTCCACCCCAAGGGCGGCATCATCCGGATGGAGATGGAGGAGTACAGCCGGCACCGCCACGTCGAGGCCGGCTACTCCTTCGTCAACACCCCGCACATCACCAAGGCCAAGCTGTTCCAGACGTCGAAGCACCTGGAGTGGTACGCCGACGGGATGTACCCGCCGATGCGGCTGGACACCGAGCTCCACGAGGACGGCACGGTCAAGCGCGAGGGGCAGGACTACTACCTCAAGCCGATGAACTGCCCGATGCACAACCTGGTGTTCGCCGCCCGCGGGCGCTCGTACCGCGAGCTGCCGCTGCGGCTGTTCGAGTTCGGCACCGTGTACCGCTACGAGAAGTCGGGCGTGGTGCAGGGGATGACCCGGGCGCGCGGGTTCACGCAGGACGACGCGCACATCTACACCACGCGCGAGCAGATGCGCGACGAGTTGGCGAGCCTGCTGGACTTCGTCCTCGGCCTGCTGCGCGACTACGGCCTGGACGACTTCTACCTCGAGCTGTCCACGCGCGACCCCCAGAAGTCCGTGGGGGACGACGCGACGTGGGAGGAGGCGACCGCGACGCTGCGCGAGGTCGCCACCGCCTCCGGGCTGCAGCTCGTCGACGACCCGGGCGGCGCCGCGTTCTACGGGCCGAAGATCTCCGTGCAGGCCAAGGACGCGATCGGGCGCACCTGGCAGCTCTCGACCATCCAGCTCGACTTCTTCGAGCCGGAGCTCTTCGAGCTGGAGTACACGGCGGCGGACGGCACCCGGCAGCGGCCGGTCATGATCCACCGCGCGCTGTTCGGATCGATCGAGCGGTTCTTCGCGATCCTCGTCGAGCACTACGCCGGTGCGTTCCCCGCGTGGCTGGCGCCCGTCCAGGTGGTCGCCGTGCCGGTCGCCGAGCCGTTCGAGGCGTACCTCGCGGACGTGGTCGCCCGGCTGCGGGCGCAGGGCATCCGTGCCGAGCTGGACACGTCGGACGACCGGTTCGGCAAGAAGATCCGCAACGCGAGCACCCAGAAGGTGCCGTTCGTGCTGATCGCGGGCGGGGAGGACGAAGCTGCCGGCGCGGTCTCCTTCCGCTACCGCGACGGGCACCAGGACAACGGCGTGCCGGTGGACGAGGCGATCGAGCGCATCGTCGCCGCGGTGCGCGACCGGGTGCAGGTGTGAGCGACCCCGACGGTGCCCTCGCGGGGGTGCCGGACGGCTTCCAGCGGCTGTGGACGCCGCACCGGATGGCGTACATCGGCGGTGAGAACAAGCCGGCGGACGAGCAGGCGGGGGACGGCTGCCCGTTCTGCCGCGCCGCGTCGTTGAGCGACGAGGACGGCCTGGTGATCGGACGCTCGACACTGACCTACGCGCTGCTCAACCTCTACCCGTACAACTCCGGCCACGTGCTCGTCTGCCCGTACCGGCACGTGGCCGACTTCACGGACCTCACGGAGCAGGAGGCGGCCGAGATCGGCGCCACGACGCGCCGGGTCATGCGCGCCCTGCGTGCCGCCTACACGCCCCAGGGGTTCAACCTCGGCATCAACGTCGGCGAGGTCGCGGGCGCGGGCATCGCCGGCCACCTGCACCAGCACGTGGTGCCTCGGTGGCGTGGTGACTCCAACTTCCTGCCCATCGTCGCTCGGACGAGGGCGCTGCCGGAGCTGCTGGCCGACACCCGCGCGCGGCTGTCGGCGACTTGGACGGAGGTCGACGCGTGCTGAGCCGACTGCGGACCGCGTGGGGCCGCCTCATGGGGCCGCTCGCCGACGCGCTCCTGCGCGCCGGGATCACGCCGGACGCCGTGACGATCGCCGGCACCGTCGCCGCTGTGGTCACGGCACTGTGGGCGTTCCCCACAGGCCACCTGTTCCTCGGCGCGGTGCTCCTCGGCGTGTTCACGCTCATGGACACGATCGACGGCCTCATGGCACGCCGTTCCGGCCGTACCGGGCCATGGGGAGCCTTCCTCGACTCGACGCTCGACCGTTTCGCCGACGGGGCGATCTTCGCCGGCCTCGTGATCTGGTTCACCGGCGATGGGGACCATCGCCTCACCGCGCTGCTCGCCCTCGCGTGCCTGGTGCTCGGTGGAGTCGTGCCGTATGCCCGAGCCCGTGCCGAGGGCCTCGGCGCCGATGCGAACGTCGGCATCGCCGAGCGGGGCGAGCGCCTCCTGGTGTCGCTCGTCGCGGCGGGTCTGGTCGGGCTCGGGCTTCCGCTCGCGGTGCTCACCGTCGCACTCGGCCTGCTGGCCGTCGCCTCGTTGGCGACCGTGGTCCAGCGGATGGCGGTGGTGGCCCGGCAGCTGCGGGGGGCGAAGGCGTGAACGTCGGACGCGCCTACGCGCTGGCGTGGCGGGCCGGGCGGCACGCCCCCGAAGGGCTGGTGCTGGCCGCCACGGTCATCGCCGCCGACGTGGCGTGGTTCCTTCACGGATCCGGCGTGCGCCGGCTGGAGGCGAACCTCGCCCGCGTGCGCCCGGACCTGGCGCCCCGAGCGCTGAGGCGGCTGTCGCGGGCCGGGATGCGCTCGTACCTGCGCTACTACGGCGAGGCCTTCACGATCGCGGGGTGCACCCGTGAGCAGATCGACGCACGCGTGCGGACGGAGAACCGCGAGGTGGTCCAGCCGCTGCTCGACGAGGGCCGCCAGGTCGTCCTGGCGCTCGGCCACCTCGGCAACTGGGACCTGGCGGGCGCCTGGGCCACCCGCGAGCTGGCACCGGTGACCACCGTCGCCGAGCGGTTGAAGCCGGAGGAGCTGTACCAGGAGTTCCTCGCGTTCCGCGAGCGCATCGGCCTGCGGATCATCCCGCTCGACGGCAACGGCGCCGGTGGCGAGGTGTTCCGGCAGCTGGTGCGCGTGACGCGGACGGGTCCGGGGATCCTCCCGCTGCTCGCCGACCGGGACCTGACCGCGCGTGGCGTCGAGGTGGACCTGTTCGGCCGGCGTGCCCGGGTCGCGGCCGGCCCGGCGTCGCTCGCGATCGCGACGGGCGCGCCCCTGTTCTGGACCGGGATCACCTACGAGCGGCTCCGCGGAGCGCGCCGGCGGGCCGCCCGGGCTCGGTGGGGCATCGTGCTGCGCTTCGCGCCGGTGCCGCTGCCGCCGGCCGACCTGCCGCGTGCGGAACGGGTGGCCACGATGACGCAGGCGTGGGTCGACGAGATGGCCACGACCATCGCGGCGCACCCCGAGGACTGGCACATGCTGCAGAGGGTCTTCGTCGAAGACCTGGACGCGGCCCGCTACGCCGCCACGTTGCGCACGGCGATTGACGCGGACTCCACCGGCCGGCGGGAGGCGGAGCCGTGAGCGCGCGCCGGCCCCTGCGCGTCGGCATCGTGTGCCCGTACTCGTTCGACGTGCCGGGCGGGGTGCAGTTCCACGTCCGCGACCTCGCGGAGGAGCTCCAGGGCCGCGGCCACGAGGTCTCCGTCCTGGCCCCGGCGGGTGAGGACACGCCGGTGCCCGACTACGTGGTGGCGGCCGGCCGTGCCGTGCCGGTGAAGTACAACGGCGCCGTGGCCCGGCTGACGTTCGGCCCGGTCAGCGCGGCGCGGGTGCGCAAGTGGCTGTCCGCCGGGCAGTTCGACGTGCTGCACCTGCACGAGCCGGTCACCCCGAGCCTCGGGATGCTGGCGATGTGGATCGCGGACGGCCCGATCGTCGGCACGTTCCACTCGTCGATGACCCGGTCCCGCTCGCTGCAGATCGCGTACCCGCTCGTGCGGCAGTCGCTGGAGAAGGTCTCGGCCCGCATCGCCGTCTCCGAGGATGCACGGCGCACCCTCGTCGAGCACCTGGGCGGCGACGCCGTGGTGATCCCCAACGGCGTCTTCGTCGACCGGTTCCTCGGGGTCGAGCCCGACGCTCGGTGGGTCGGCACCCCGCAGAGCCCGACAGTCGCCTTCCTGGGGCGCCTCGACGAGCCCCGCAAGGGCCTGCCGGTGCTCCTGGCGGCCGTGCCCCACGTGCTGGATCGCTACCCGGCGGCGCGCTTCCTCGTCGCCGGGCGTGGAGAGTTCGGACCCGACGAGGCCGCGGACCTGCTCGGCGACCAGGCGGCGGCGGTCGAGTTCCTCGGTGGCATCAGCGACGAGGACAAGGCGCGGCTGCTCGCCTCGGCGGACGTGTACTGCGCCCCTCAGACGGGTGGCGAGTCGTTCGGCATCGTGCTGGTCGAGGCGATGAGTGCGGGCAGCGCGGTGGTGGCCAGTGACCTGGGCGCCTTTTCCCGGGTGCTCGACGACGGTGCGGCCGGCGTGCTGTTCCGGGCCGGTGACAGCGAGGACCTGGCCGCGACGCTCGTGCGGGTGCTCGGTGACAGCGAGCTGCGTCGCCGGGTGACCGCCGCGGGCCGTGAGCGCGTGCGCCGGTACGACTGGCCACAGGTGGCTGACCGGGTGCTCGCGGTGTACGAGATGGCGATCGCGGGGCACCCGACGCCGGTGGGCGAGGACCCGACGTCGCTGCGTGGCTCCCTGCTGCGACGCGGAAGGGACGCCCGATGACCTGGGCCGAGGTGGTCGTGATCGTCGGCCTGGTGCTGGCGGTGCTGGTCTGGGTGGTCTGGGTCGACGCCAGCCGGCTCGACCGCCTGCACCGGCGCGTCGATGCCTCGCGCGCCGTGCTCGACTCGCAGCTGGTACGGCGGGCGACGGCCGCAGCCGCACTGGCGACCAGCGGGTCCCTGGACCCGGCGGCGTCGATCGTGGTGGGGGAGGCCGCGTGGGCCGCCCTGGCGGCGGGAGGGGACGGCAGGCTCCCGGGCGCTGCCCGCGACCTGCGCGACCTGCTCGACGTCGCAGCCACCCGCTCGTCGGACGGCGCACTCGACCGGGGCCAGCTGGAGAGCGACCTGACCGCGACGCTGCGGGTGGTGCTCGACGACCCGGACGAGGTGGGCGTGCTGAGCGGCGACCCGGCGTGGAACGACCTGCTCTCCGACCTGGCGGGGGCCTGGTACCGCGTCCAGCTGGCCCGGCGGTTCCACAACGACGCCGTGACCCAGGCGCGTGCCGCCCGGCGCGGCCTGCTGGTGCGCCTGCTGCGGCTCGCGGGCAGCGCGCCCGAGCCCGTGACGGTGGAGATCGACGACGACTGGCCGCGAGGGCTCCCTCACGTCGTCCCACAGGGCTGACGCCGCCGCGGCCCCCGCGAAGCCCGTGGCTACGATGGACGGTGAACCCCTCCACCGTGGAATCGAGGCGCGAACGTGACTGGCGAGAACGAGAACGGCGCAGCTGCCGCCGGCGCTGTTGTCGGGACTGCGCGGGTCAAGCGCGGCATGGCCGAGATGCTCAAGGGCGGCGTGATCATGGACGTCGTCACCGCCGAGCAGGCGAAGATCGCCGAGGACGCGGGCGCGGTGGCCGTCATGGCGCTCGAGCGGGTGCCGGCCGACATCCGCGCTCAGGGCGGCGTGGCCCGGATGAGCGACCCCGACCTGATCGACGGCATCATCTCCGCCGTCTCGATCCCCGTGATGGCCAAGGCGCGCATCGGGCACTTCGTCGAGGCGCAGGTGCTCCAGGCGCTCGGGGTGGACTACATCGACGAGTCCGAGGTGCTGACGCCCGCGGACTACTCCCACCACATCGACAAGTGGGCCTTCACGGTGCCGTTCGTCTGCGGTGCCACCAACCTCGGTGAGGCGCTGCGACGCATCAACGAGGGCGCGGCGATGATCCGCTCGAAGGGCGAGGCCGGCACCGGCGACGTCTCGAACGCGACCACGCACATGCGGCAGATCCGCGACGAGATCCGCCGCCTGACCTCCCTCCCGGAGGACGAGCTGTTCCTCGCCGCCAAGGAGCTGGCCGCGCCGTACGAGCTGGTCGCCGAGGTGGCCCGCAACGGCAAGCTGCCCGTGGTGCTGTTCACCGCGGGCGGCATCGCCACGCCGGCCGACGCCGCGATGATGATGCAGCTCGGCGCCGAAGGCGTGTTCGTCGGCTCCGGCATCTTCAAGGCGGGCAACCCGGCCGAGCGTGCCGCCGCGATCGTCAAGGCGACGACGTTCTACGACGACCCCGACGTCATCGCGAAGGTCTCCCGCGGGCTCGGCGAGGCGATGGTCGGCATCAACGTCGACGACGTCCCGGCACCCCACCGGCTGGCCGAGCGCGGTTGGTGAGTCTCGGTCCCGACTGGGTCCCGGGCGCCGACGGCATCCCGTTCCGGCGCGGGGCCCGGGTGATCCTGCTCGACGAGGCCGACCGCGTGCTGCTGGTGCGCGGCCACGACGTCGACGAGCCGACCCGCACCTGGTGGTTCACGGTCGGCGGGGGCATCGACCCGGGGGAGACGTCGCGCGCGGCGGCCGTGCGAGAGCTGCGGGAGGAGACTGGGATCACCCTGGGGGCCGACGACCTCGTCGGCCCCGTCTACACCCGGTCGGCGCTGTTCGACTTCCTGGCCCAGTGGTGCCGGCAGGACGAGGAGCTGTACCTGGCCCGGGTGCACTCGTCGGACCTGCCGCCCCTCTCGCGCGCCCACTGGACCGAGCTCGAGGCGGACGTGCTCGACGAGCTGCGCTGGTGGCGGCTCGACGACCTCGCGGCCCTCGACATCGAGGTGTTCCCGGCGGGGCTGGCCGACCTGGTCCGCGCCTTGCTGCCCGGCTGGGACGGCGTGACCCGCCATCTGGGCGAGGCGCGCGAGAGCTGACCGACCGCGGCGGTCGATAGCATCCCGGGGTGCCCACCCCCGCGCCCACGTCTCCCGCCCTGCGCGTGCCCCGCAGCGGCATCCGCACCCTGATGGACCTCGCCCTGCGCGACCCGGCGGCCTTGCACCTCGAGATCGGCGAACCCGACCAGGTGCCCGCCGCGCACGTCGTGGACGCGGCCGCCGCGGCAGCGCTCGCCGGGCAGACGGGGTACACGTCGAGCATCGGCATCCCCGCGCTGCGCGCGGCCGCGGCCGACCGGGTGACGGCTCGATCCGGGCGTTCGACGAGCGAGGACGACGTGGTCGTCACGCACGGCGCCATGCACGGCCTGGCGATGGCGTTCCAGGCGCTGCTCGGCCCCGGCGACGAGGTGCTGCTGCCGGACCCGATGTTCCCCAACTGGGCGATGGCCGCGGTCGCCGCGGGCGGGGTGGTGCGGACGTACCCGACGCGCCCGGAGCACGGCTACGTCCCGGTCGCCGCCGAGGTGGAGGCCGCGATCACGCCGCGCACCCGTGCGATCGTCGTCTGCTCCCCGAACAACCCGACGGGCGCCGTGTACCCCGCCGGGGTGCTCCAGGGGCTGGTCGAGCTGGCCCGGCGTCACGACCTGTGGCTCCTGTCCGACGAGTGCTACGAGGCGATCACGTTCGGCGTGCCGTTCGTCTCGCCCGCGGCGTTCGACGAGGACGGCCGGGTGATCGTCTTCGGGTCGGTGTCGAAGACCTACGGGTTGACCGGGTGGCGCATCGGCTGGGTGGCCACGCCGGACGCCGACGTGCGCGAGGTGCTGGGCCACCTCTCCGAGGCGACGGTGGCGTGCCCGTCGGCGGTGGGGCAGGCGGGCGCGCTGGCGGCGCTGACGGGTCCGCAGGAGAGCGTCGCCGCGGCGGTCGCCTCGTACCAGAGCCGGCGTGACGACGCGACGGCGCTGCTCGAGGCTTCCGGCATCGGGTTCAGCGCACCCCAAGGCGCCTTCTACCTGATGGTCGACGTGGAGGAGCCCGACACCGAAGCGTTCGCGCTGCGCCTCCTGGAGCGTCGCCACGTGGCCGTGGCGCCGGGCTCCACCTTCGGGCTCCAGGCCGCGGGACGGGTGCGGATCAGCCTGGCCTCGGCGCGTCCGGTGCTCCTCGAGGGCCTGGCGCGGTTGGCCGACGAGGTCGTGGCGGCCCGCGCAGAGAAGGCGGAGGTCCTCGCCCGCTGAGCGTGTCGGACGCGCTCGCTACGGTCCCTCCCGGCACGGCAACGCAACGGGAGGGGACACCGTGGACGCCGACCTGGCGAGCATGGAGCAGTTCATCGTGCGTGCGAAGGCGCGCACCTACGTCGGCGGCGGGCAGAAGGTGGCGCCGTCGCGGCCGGGCAGCGTCGACCTCACGTACGCCGAGGCGCCGTACGGGTACCTGGACAGCTACGTCGGTGGGCTCGACTTCCTCGGCCAGGAGCTGGTGACATTCGAGGGCCGGCCGGTGTGGGCGATGAACTACTACGGCTGGAACCTTCACCCGGAGGTGCTGGATGGGGAGGCCACCGGCGCTTTGATTCGCGAGGCGCTGACGGAGATGTACGCCGAGGGCCGGTTCCTCGGCGGCTTCCGGTACCACGGGTCCACCGGCGACTACGAGGACGAGAGCACCGGGGACGTGTCGCACTTCACGGGCCGGGAGTGGATCACGGTCGGTGGTGAGCTCGTCTACGAGCTGGCGTACCACGGCGGACTGGTGCGTCCCTGACCCGAAGCGGTGGGCCCGTGCGCCCGCCGCCTAGACTTGCCCGACGTGACCCCCACCTTCCCGACCGTCGGCGTGCTCGCGCTCCAGGGCGACGTGCGCGAGCACCTCGCCGCGCTGCGCGCGGTGGGCGCGACGGCCGTGACGGTCCGCCGCGAGGCAGAGCTGGACGGCGTCGACGCGCTGGTGATCCCCGGCGGGGAGTCGACGACGATCGACAAGCTGTTGCGGGCGTTCGACCTGTTCGAACCGGTGCGGCGCCGGCTGGCGGAGGGGATGCCGGCGTACGGCTCGTGCGCCGGGATGATCCTGCTCGCCGACCGGGTGCTGGACGCGATCGAGGGCCAGCAGACGCTCGGTGGGCTGGACATCACGGTTCGCCGCAACGCCTTCGGGCGCCAGGTCGACTCGTTCGAGACCGACCTGACGATCGATGGCATCGACGGGGCGGTGCATGCCGTGTTCATCCGCGCGCCGTGGGTCGAGGCGGTCTCGGAGAGGGCGCAGGTGCTCGGACGGGTGGAGGGTGGCCCCTCCGCCGGTAGGATCGTTGCGGTGCGGCAGGGACCGCTGCTGGTCACGTCCTTCCACCCGGAGGTGACGGGCGACACGCGGGTGCACCGTCTGTTCGTCGACATCGTGCGCGAGAGCCTCGAGGCCCGCGCGGGACGAGTCCCCCAGGACTGAGGAGTATCGAGGCATGTCGGGTCACTCCAAGTGGGCCACCACCAAGCACAAGAAGGCGGTCATCGACGCCAAGCGCGGCAAGATGTTCGCCAAGCTGATCAAGAACATCGAGGTCGCCGCGCGCACCGGCGGCGGTGACCCGGCCGGCAACCCGACCCTGTTCGACGCCATCCAGAAGGCGAAGAAGTCGTCGGTCCCCAACGAGAACATCGACCGTGCGGTCAAGCGCGGCTCCGGCCAGGAGACCGGCGGCGCCGACTACCAGACCATCACGTACGAGGGCTACGGCCCCGGCGGCATCGCGGTGCTCATCGAGTGCCTGACGGACAACCGCAACCGGGCCGCCTCGGACGTGCGCGTGGCGATGACCCGCAACGGGGGCTCGATGGCCGACCCGGGCTCGGTGGCGTACCTGTTCTCCCGCAAGGGCGTGATCGTGGTGCCCAAGGACGGCACCGACGAGGATGCCGTGATGGAGGCGGTGCTCGAGGCGGGCGCCGAGGAGGTCACCGACGAGGGCGACAGCTTCGAGGTGCTGACCGAGGCGACCGACCTGGTGGCCGTGCGGACCGCGTTGCAGACCGCCGGCATCGAGTACGACTCGGCCGACGTCGTGTTCTACCCGGCCACCGAAATCGAGGTCGACGTGGAGGGCGCGCGCAAGATCCTGCGGCTGATCGACGCCCTCGAGGACAGCGACGACGTGCAGAACGTCTACACGAACTTCGACGCGCCCGACGAGGTCATGGCCCAGCTCGAGGACGAGGACTGACCCGCCCGCTGGGACGGACACGCCAGAACACGCCGGTGCACGAGGCCCGCTCGTTCCACCCGGGGCTGTGAGACTGGCGCGATGCGCGTCCTCGGTGTCGACCCCGGGCTGACCCGGTGCGGCCTCGGGGTGGTCGACGGCCTGCCCGGTCGCCAGGTGCGGCTCGTCGCGGTCGACGTCGCGCGCTCGTCGGCCGACGAAGGCGTGGATCAGCGGCTCCTGACCATCGAGCGCCGTATCGAGGAGTTCCTCGAGGAGCACGCGCCCGACACGGTGGCGATCGAGCAGGTGTTCGCCCAGCACAACCGCGGCACGGTGATGGGTACGGCCCAGGTCGCCGGCATCGCGATGGTGGCGGCGGCCCGTCGGCGCATCCCGGTGGCGCTCCACACGCCGAGCGAGGTCAAGGCGGCCGTCACCGGCAGCGGCCGGGCGGAGAAGCCGCAGGTGCAGACCATGGTCGCGCGGTTGCTCGGGCTCGACGAGCGCCCCGAGCCCGCCGACGCCGCCGACGCCCTGGCTCTCGCCATCTGCCACCTGTGGCGGCCGGCCGGTGCGATGGGCGCGCCCCAACGCCCGCCGGGCTCCCTCACCGCCGCGCAGAAGGCGTGGGCCGCCGCCGAGCAGGCCGCCCGCCGCCGCGGCTGACGTTGGAACGGACCGATCCGCCCGCTCCGCGCCTCGCGGCGCTTCCGGTGGGCGTGTCGCGGGGGAGGTCCTTCGTACAGGTGTGCGAACATGCCGCCATGGATCCCGCGATGGAACCGAGGAGCACGTCGTGATCGCGTCGGTGACCGGCGCCGTGCAGGCGGTCCGGCTCGACGCGGCCGTGATCGAGGTGGGCGGTGTCGGCATGCTGGTCCAGGCGACACCGGCGACGCTCGCCGGGCTGCGTCCGGGCCACCAGGCGACGGTGCACACGTCGCTCGTCGTCCGGGAGGACTCCCTGACGCTCTACGGCTTCGCCGAAGCCGACGAGCGGGAGGTGTTCGAGGTGCTCCAGACCGTCAGCGGCGTCGGCCCGCGCCTGGCGCTGGCCATGCTCGCGGTGCACACGCCGGACGGGCTGCGGCGCGCGGTCGCCGACGAGGACTACGCCGCGCTCCAGCGGGTCCCAGGTATCGGGCGCAAGGGCGCCCAGCGCATCGTGCTGGAGCTGGGGGACAGGCTGGGCACGCCGTCGCCGTCCGCCGGAGCGCCGTCCCGCGCCGTCCCCGTCGGCGACCATCGCGACCAGGTGGTCGAGGCGCTCGTCGGGCTCGGATGGCAGGCCAAGACGGCGCAGGACGCGGTGGCCACCGTGCTGGACGGCGGCACCGAGCCGGTCGGCCCGGGCGAGGTCGCCGGGCTGCTGCGCGCGGCGCTGCGCACGCTCGGCGGTGCACGTGGCTGAGTTCGTGGACGACGAGGCGATGGTGACCGAGCGCCTCGGCCGCGAGAGCCTGGTCCGCCCCGCCGCCGACGACCTCGAGCGTGCCGCCGAGGCGGCGCTGCGCCCGCGGCGGCTGGCGGAGTTCGTCGGGCAGAAGGTGGTGCGCGAGCAGCTCTCGCTGGTGCTCGAGGCTGCCACCGCTCGGGGCCGCGCCCCGGACCACGTGCTGCTGTCCGGCCCGCCGGGCCTGGGCAAGACCACTCTGGCGATGATCATCGCCGCCGAGCTCGGCACGTCCCTGCGCGTCACCAGCGGGCCAGCCATCCAGCACGCCGGCGACCTGGCGGCCGTGCTCTCCTCGCTCGAGGAGGGCGAAGTGCTGTTCCTCGACGAGATCCACCGGCTCGCGCGGCCGGCCGAGGAGCTGCTGTACGTGGCCATGGAGGACTTCCGCGTCGACGTCGTGGTGGGCAAGGGCGCCGGTGCGAGCGCCATCCCGTTGGCGTTGCCGCCGTTCACCGTGGTCGGGGCCACCACCCGCGCCGGCCTGCTGCCGGCACCGCTGCGCGACCGCTTCGGCTTCACCGGCCACCTGGACTTCTATGCGGACGACGAGCTCGAGCGCGTGCTGGCGCGCTCCGCCGGGCTCCTCGGTGTCGCCCTTGACCCGAGGGCTGCCGCGGAGATCGCGTCGCGCTCCCGCGGCACGCCTCGCATCGCCAACCGGCTGCTGCGCCGCGTCCGCGACTGGGCCGAGGTCAAGGGCGACGGCCGCCTCGACCTCGACGCCGCCCGGAACGCCCTCGCTGTGTTCGAGGTCGACGAGCGCGGCCTCGACCGCCTCGACCGCAGTGTGCTGGAGGCGCTGTGCACGCGGTTCGGCGGGGGACCCGTGGGGCTGACGACGCTGGCCGTCGCCGTCGGTGAGGAGCCGGAGACGGTGGAGACGGTCGCCGAGCCCTTCCTGGTGCGTGAGGGTCTCGTCGGGCGGACGCCGCGGGGACGCGTCGCGCTGCCCGCGGCGTGGCAGCACCTCGGCCTGGTCCCGCCGGCGCCCCAGGACACACTCTTCGGGTAGGCGCGACCGGGAACCGTCAGCGGTCCCCGGTCGTTAGGAGCGACCGGCGCAGACGCCTAGACTGCGTCGGAAGATCCGCCATCTCGACGACAGGTTCACCATGCTGCTTGCCGCGATCGCCCAAGCCCAGAGCGCCACCCCTGCGGGGCCCGGGGCCACGCTGTACATCCTGCTCGCCGTCGTGCTCCTCGGGTTCTGGCTCCTGTCGCGGCGCTCGCGCAAGGCGCAGCAGCAGCGCGACGAGTTCCGCAACAACCTCAAGCCCGGCGACGAGGTCATGACCGGGTCCGGCCTGTTCGGCACCGTGGTGGACGTCGACGGCGACGTGATCACCCTCGAGTCCACGCCCGGCCAGCGCTCGCTCTGGCTGCGTGCGGCGATCGCCAAGATCGGCGCGCCGCCGTTCGCCAGCACCGTGATCGGTGACGCGGACGAGGACGAGGACGAGTCCGACGACGACGCCCTCGACGACGACATCGAGGTTCCCGACGACCTCTCGTCGCTCGACGACGGGACCGACGAGAGGCCCGAGGACAAGGACCAGAAGTAGCAGCGCGGCCCGGGCGTCGCGTCCGGGCCTTCACCCCGCCGGTGGTCTGACCACCGGTGCGTGCACGAGAGAGATCAGACGTTGGCCGCTCCTACTGCCCGGCGCCGCCCGGTGCGCACGCTCATCCTGACGACGCTCCTGCTGATCGTCGTCCCGTTGGCGGTGCTGTTCGTCGGCACGAAGACTGACGGCCGCAGCGAGTCGAACCCGGGCGGAGCGTCCTGGGCGCCCGGCCTCGCGCTGGACCTCGAGGGCGGCACGCAGCTGATCCTCACCCCGATCCCCGAGGTCGCCGGTTCGGTGACGTCCGCGACCATCAGCCAGGCGATCGACGTGATCCGCCAGCGCGTCGACGCGTCGGGTGTCGCCGAGGCCGAGATCACCAGCCAGGGCACCGGCGCCAGCGCCAAGATCGTGGTCTCGTTGCCGGGCAACCCCGACGAGGCGACCCTCGCGCTGGTCCGAACGTCGGCGCAGATGGAGTTCCGTCCGGTCCTGGTCCAGAGCTACGTGCCGACCGCGGCCGCCACGCCGACCGCGTCGCCGACGCCGACGCCCACCGCGACCCAGCCCGCCGAGCCGTCGAGCCCGAGCGACGCGTCGTACTACGTCACCCCGGAGGTGCAGCAGGAGTTCGACGCCCTCGACTGCACCGATCCGGCGAACCGTGTCGGCGGCGTCAACGGGGACCCGGACAAGGCGTTCGTCACCTGCTACGCGGACGGCTCGTCCAAGCTGATCCTCGGCCCGGTGGAGATCAAGGGCGAGAACATCTCGAGCGCGACCTCGGGCCTGCAGCAGCTGCCGAACGGCACCACCGGCTCCGAGTGGGTCGTCAACCTCGAGTTCGACTCCCAGGGCACGTCGATCTTCGCCGACACCACCGAGCGCCTGCTCAACCTCGGCAAGACCGAGGGCGCCCCGAAGGACCAGTTCGCCGTCGTGCTCGACGGCCTGGTGATCACGGCCCCGCAGGTGAACACCATCATCCCGAACGGCCAGGCGGAGATCTCGGGGTCGTTCAACCGCGCGTCCGCCGCTTCGCTGGCCAACCAGCTGAGCTTCGGCTCGCTGCCGGTGAGCTTCCAGGTGGAGAGCGAGCAGCAGATCTCGGCGACGCTCGGCTCCGAGCAGCTGCAGCGCGGTCTGATCGCCGGCCTGATCGGCCTGGTGCTGGTCTTCATCTATTCGCTGTTCCAGTACCGCGCCCTCGGGTTCCTGACGATCGGGTCGCTGCTCGTGGCCGGCGTCATCACGTACGCGTTCATCGCGCTGCTCTCGTGGGGGATGGGCTACCGCCTGTCGCTCGCCGGCGTGGCGGGCCTGATCGTCGCGATCGGCTTCACCGCGGACTCGTTCATCGTCTACTTCGAACGCATCCGTGACGAGCTGCGCGACGGGCGCAACCTCGGGGGTGCCGTGGAGCGCGGATGGGTGCGCGCCCGGCGCACGATCCTCGCGGCGAAGGGAGTCAACCTCGTCTCGGCGGTGGTGCTGTACTACCTCGCGGTCGGTGGCGTGCAGGGCTTCGCGTTCACCCTGGGACTGACGACCGTCATCGACGTCGCGGTGGTCTTCTGGTTCACGCACCCGATGATGGAAGTGATCTCTCGGATCGGCTTCTTCCGCGACGGCCACCGCTGGTCCGGGCTGTCGCCGGAGCGGCTGCGCTCGTCGGGCATCCGCTACGTCGGCGCCGGCAGGTTCCAGATGCCCCAGGACGAGGCTCGGTCCGGACCTGAGCCGCAGGCGCAGCCCGAACCCGTCCCCGAGACGGTGGCGGTCGGCGCGCCGCGCGCCCAGGCGCCGCGTGACGGCATGACGATCGCCGAGCGGCGGGCAGCAGCACGCGCCAAGGGCGCGACGGGAGCCCCGGCCCACCCGGCGGACGGCGACGAGAACGAGGAGAGCCGCTGATGGCCGTCAACTTCGCCCAGTGGGGCAACGACCTCTACACCGGCCGCCGGTCGTACAAGATCGTCCAGCACCGCAAGCGCTGGTTCGCCGTGGTGGGCCTGCTCGGCGTCGCCTCCCTGGCGATCCTGCTGCTCCAGGGGTTCAACCTCGGCCTGGACTTCCGGGGCGGCTCGGAGTTCACCGTCTCCGGCGTGGAGAACACCTCGCAGCAGCCGGCGATCGACGCCGTGCACTCGATCAAGCCGGGTGAGGAACCCCGCGTCTCGGTCGTCGGCCAGAACGCGATCCGGGTACAGACGGGTGAGATCACCGACCCCGACACGGTCACCGAGGTGGCACAGGCCCTCGCGGACGCCTACGGGGTGAGCGTCGACAACGTCACCACTGCGTTCGTCGGTCCCACCTGGGGCGCGGGCGTGTCCCAGCGCGCGCTGTGGGGAACCCTGGTCTTCGTCGGGATCGTCGCGGTGTTCATGGCCTTGTACTTCCGCGCCTGGCGCATGTCGCTGGCCGCGATCATCGCCCTGTTCGCCGATCTGCTCCTCGCCGCCGGCGTCTACGCCGCGGTGGGCTGGGAAGTGACGCCGTCGACGATCATCGGATTCCTGACGATCCTCGGGTACTCGCTCTACGACAAGGTGGTCGTCTTCGACAAGGTGCGGGAGAACACGCAGGGCGTGCTCGACCAGTCGCGGAGCACCTACGCCGAGCGGGCGAACCTCGCCGTCAACCAGACGCTGGTCCGTTCGATCAACACCGGCGTGGTGGCGATCCTCCCGGTGGCGGGCATCCTCTTCGTCGGAGCGTTCCTGCTCGGCGCCGGCACCCTGCGCGACATCTCGCTGTCGCTCTTCGTCGGCATCCTGGTCGGCACGCTGTCGTCGATCTTCCTGGCGACCCCGCTCGAGGTGTGGCTGCGCGAGCGCGAGCCGAAGATCGCCGCCCACACGAAGCGGGTGCTCGAGGCCCGGGCCGCGGCTCTGGAGTCCGGCGACGAGTCCGCGGCGTACGCCGCGGCCGCAGCCGGGTCGCAGCTGATGCCCGGCCGGCACCAGGGCCAGGCGGCCCAGCCGCGGCGACGTCGGTGAGCGCGCCGGACCGCGAGGCGGTCGTCGCGCGCGTCACCGAGCTGCTCCGCGAGGTGCCCGACTATCCCGAGCCAGGTGTGCTCTTCCGCGACATCACTCCGGTGCTGGCCGACGCGGGCGCCTTCGCGGACCTGGTGGCGGTGCTGGCGGCGGACGCGCCCGGGCCGGTCGACCTCGTCGCCGGCATGGAGTCGCGAGGGTTCCTCCTGGCGGCACCGATCGCCATCGCGCTGGGCGCAGGCATGGTGCTCGTCCGCAAGGCCGGCAAGCTCCCCGGTCCGACGGTCTCGCAGACCTACGAGCTGGAGTACGGCACTGCGACGCTCGAGGTCCAGCCGTTCACGGTGCCGGCCGGCTCGCGCGTGCTCGTGGTCGACGACGTCCTGGCGACCGGCGGCACCGCCGCGGCGACGCTCAAGCTCTTCGCCGACTGCGGGGCCACGGTGGTCGGCATCGCGGTCCTCGCAGAGCTGGTCGGTCTGCACGGGCGCGAGCGGATCCCTGGCATCCCGATCGACACCCTGCTCACGCTGCCCTGACCGGCGCGCCCGTAGACTCGGCAGAGTCCAGGCTCCGCCGGAATGACCGGTGGCGGCCGGGCGTTCCGCAGGTGCACGGACGAGCAGGGAGGTGACGGGGATGAGTGATCAGACCGTCACGCCGCGCGTCGAGCCCCCGACGGAGGCGACCCCGGCGGCACGCGTGCGCGCCCGTCTCGCACGGTTCGGCGGCCGTAGCTCGGTGGCGTTCCCCGCGCTCGAGCCGGTGATGCAGGCCGCCCGCCAGCACCACCCGAAGGCCGACCTGTCGCTCCTCGAGCAGGCGTACGTCGTCGCCGAGCGCGCCCACCGGGGCCAGCTGCGCAAGAGCGGCGACCCCTACATCACGCACCCGGTGGCGGTCGCGACGATCCTCGCCGAGCTGGGCATGACTCCGGCCACCCTGGCGGCGGCGCTGCTCCACGACACGGTCGAGGACACCGCGTACTCGCTCGACCAGCTGCGCCGCGACTTCGGCCCCGAGGTCGCGATGCTCGTGGACGGGGTCACCAAGCTGGACAAGGTGACCTACGGCGACGCAGCGCAGGCCGAGACGGTCCGCAAGATGGTGGTCGCGATGTCGCACGACATCCGCGTCCTGGTGATCAAGCTGGCGGACCGGCTGCACAACGCGCGCACCTGGCGGTTCGTCTCCAGCGAGTCGGCCGAGCGCAAGGCGCGTGAGACGCTCGAGATCTACGCGCCGCTGGCCCACCGGCTCGGCATGAACACCATCAAGTGGGAGCTCGAGGACCTGAGCTTCGCCACGCTCTACCCCAAGGTGTACGACGAGATCGTCCACCTGGTCGCCGAGCGGGCGCCCGCCCGCGAGGAGTACCTGTCGACCGTCCGCGAGCAGGTCGGCGGCGACCTGCGGGCCGCCAAGATCAAGGCGACCGTCACGGGACGGCCCAAGCACTACTACTCGATCTACCAGAAGATGATCGTGCGCGGCCGTGACTTCACGGACATCTACGACCTCGTGGGTGTCCGCGTCCTGGTCGACACGGTCCGCGACTGCTACGCGGCGCTCGGCGCCCTGCACGCGCGATGGAACCCGGTGCCCGGCCGGTTCAAGGACTACATCGCGATGCCGAAGTTCAACCTGTACCAGTCGCTGCACACCACCGTGATCGGGCCTGGCGGCAAGCCGGTGGAGATCCAGATCCGCACCCACGACATGCACCGGCGGGCCGAGTACGGCGTCGCGGCGCACTGGAAGTACAAGGAGAACGCGAAGAGCGGCAACGGCGCTGCGCAGGGGCAGATCACCGACAGCCAGGGCAACGACATGAGCTGGCTGCGCCAGCTGGTCGACTGGCAGAAGGAGACTGCGGACCCCACGGAGTTCCTCGACTCGCTGCGGTTCGAGATCGCCGGCTCCGAGGTGTACGTCTTCACTCCGAAGGGCGACGTCATCGCGCTGCCCCAGGGCTCGACCCCGGTGGACTTCGCCTACGCCGTGCACACCGAGGTGGGGCACCGGACCATGGGCGCCCGTGTCAACGGCCGCCTGGTGCCCCTGGACTCGGCACTGGAGAACGGCGACGTCGTCGACGTCTTCACGTCCAAGTCGGAGACCGCCGGGCCGTCCCGCGACTGGCTGGGCTTCGTCAAGAGCCCGCGGGCGCGCAACAAGATCCGGCAGTGGTTCACCAAGGAACGCCGCGAGGAGGCCATCGAGCGCGGCAAGGACGCCCTGGCCAAGGCGATGCGCAAGCAGAACCTGCCGCTCCAGCGTCTGCTCTCCCACGAGGCGCTCGTCGCCCTCGCCAACGAGATGCGGTACGCCGACGTCAGTGCGCTGTACAGCGCGATCGGCGAGAACCAGGTCTCCGCGCAGACCGTGGTGCAGCGGCTCGTCGCGTCGCTGGGTGGGGTACCGGCGCAGGAGGAGGACCTCGCCGAGGTCACACGCCCCGGCCCGTCCGCCCGCACGGTGCGCACCGGCGAGAGCGGCGTGGTGGTCAAGGGCGTCGACGACATCTGGGTCAAGCTCGCCAAGTGCTGCACGCCGGTGCCGGGCGACGAGATCATCGGCTTCATCACGCGCGGCAGCGGCGTCAGCGTGCACCGCACCAACTGCATCAACGTCGCAGGCCTGCGGGCCAACCAGCCCGAGCGGATGGTCGACGTGGAGTGGAGCCACACCGGCTCGCAGACGTTCCTGGTGCAGATCCAGGTCGAGGCGCTCGACCGTTCGCGGCTGCTGTCGGACGTCACACGGGTCCTCTCGGACCACCACGTCAACATCCTCTCGGCCACCGTGTCGACCAACCGGGACCGGGTGGCGCTGTCGCGGTTCGTCTTCGAGATGGCCGAGCCGTCGCATCTCGCCTCGGTCCTCGCGGCGGTGCGCAAGGTCGAGGGCGTCTACGACGTCTACCGGATCACGGGGGCCCGAACCCCCGACCAGCCGGTCATTCGCGCCTGAGCTCTTCCAGGAGGGTGCGCGCCCGCTGGGTGCCCCGCTCTCCGGTGAGCGCGCCCAGGCTCTCCAGCGCCAGGTCGGCGTCGAACCCGTGGTGCTCGAGCATCGCCAGCAGCGACCGGGCGGTCTCGGCGGGTACGTAGCGGGCGACGTCCAGCCCGGTGCGCTGCAGGGTGGTGACCCGGCCTGCCCCGCAGACCAGCACGTCGTCGGGGGAGAGCGGCCCCTCGCACGGCCGGCGCTCGGGGTGCGGGTCCGTGCGCCGAGCTCCCGGGCGCACCCGCCCGTCGACGAAGGCGGGTGGCGGGCCACCGGCGAACACCCATGCCGCGGCCGCACGCGCCACCACGGCGCGCTCCGGAACGAGGTGCGCCACGGCGGCGAGCCGCAACCCCGGCGTGACCTCCACGCCCTCGCGCACGGCGACGCCGTGCCACAGGGGGCGGAGAACGCCGTCGCGGAGCATCCCGGCCCACGCCAGAGGGCCGACGTCGTCGCGCCTCACCAGGGGCGACAGCGCGGCCGAGGAGGGTCGGTACGGGAGCAGGGACGACGACACCGCGGCAGCATGCCGCGGGCGCCGGCCGCCCCGCCGGACAGCCTGTGGATGGAGCCCGTCAGCCCCGGCTGTCCCGCGCGGCGCGCTGCACCTGCTCCAGCCATGCCTTGCGAGCGTCGAGAGCGGCCGTCACCTCGGTGATCCGCTTCGCGTCCTTGGCGGCCTTCGCCTCGGCGAGGTCGGCCTCGAGGCCGGCGATCGCCTGCTCCAGCTGGGCCTCCATGCCCTCGGCGCGAGCCCGCGTCTCGGGGTTGCCTCGGCGCCACTGCTGCTCGTCCGCATCCCGGACCGCCTGCTCGACCGCACGGAGCCGGGCCTCGACCCGTTGCAGGTCGCCCCGCGGCACCTTGCCCGCAGCGTCCCAGCGGTCCTGGAGCGACCGCAGCGCAGTCTTGGTCGCCGCGAGGTCCTTGATCGGCAGCAACGCCTCGGCCTCGGTGAGCAGACGCTCCTTGACCACCAGGTTGGCCCGGTACTCCTCGTCGGTGGCGGCAGAGGCAGCGTCGCGAGCGGCGAAGAAGGCGTCCTGCGCGGCCCGGAACCGAGCCCACAGGGCGTCGTCCACGGGCCGGCTCGCCCGCCCCGCTGTCTTCCACCGCGCCATCAGGTCGCGGAACGCACCGGCGGTGCCGGCCCAGTCGGTGCTCGTCGAGAGCCGCTCGGCCTCGGCGACCAGGGACTCCTTCGACGCCTTGGCCGACGCGTTGCGTGACTCCAGCTCGGCGAAGAAGTGCCGCCGCTCCCGGTCGAAGGTGGTCCGGGCGTGGCTGAACCGCTTCCACAGCGCTTCCTCGCTCGGGCGGTCGAGGCGCGGGCCGGAGCGCTGCGCCTCCTTCCACTGGTCGAGGAGCTGGCGAAGCTGCTCGCCTGCCGGGCGCCACTGGATCCGGGACGGGTCGGTCGCGGCGATCGCCTCGGCCTGCTCGACGATCGCGGTACGCGACTCGAGGGCCGCGGCTCGTGCCGCTGCACGCTCGGCCTCCGCGGCTGCGCGGCGCTGCGCCGCGACCTCCCGCAGTCCGTCGAGTCGGGCCCGCAGACCGGGCAGGTCGCCGACGGCCGCGGGTGCCTCGAGCTCCTCGGAGAGGCGCACCAGGGTGCCGTCGATCTCCTTGACCGAGAGGTCGGTCGCGCTGAGCCGAGCCTCGAACAGGGTCACCTTGGCCTTGAGGTCGAGGAATCGGCGCACGTAGAGCGTCAGGGCGTCGTCGGCAGACGCCCCCGGCACCTGACCGACCTCGCGCTCTTCCTCACCGTCGCGGACGAAGACCGTGCCGTCGTCCGTCACACGGCCGAACGCGGTGGCGGCGGCTGCCTCCGCCGGGTCGAGCGGGGGAGTCGGGACCACGGCGGGTGCCGGGGTCGGCGCCGCCGGACCCGGACGCGCACCGGCCGGCGGGCGGGGCACCGGGCGCAGGCGCACGGAGGC
>JAEXPS010000143.1 GCA_023438885.1 Actinomycetes bacterium | reverse complement strand
GGGGGGGCGGGGGGCCGGCGGGGGGGGGGGCCGGGGTACGCATCGCTGCTACCTGAGGATGGTCAGAGCTTCTCGCCCACGAACTCGGTCAGCTTGACCAGCGAGTTGGAGTAGCCCCACTCGTTGTCGTACCAGGAGACGACCTTGACCTGGTCGCCGATCACCTTGGTCAGCTTCGAGTCGAAGATGCTCTGGTGCGGGTTGGTGACGATGTCGCTCGAGACGATCTCGTCGTCCACGTACTCCAGGACACCCTTGAGCGGGCCCTCCGCGGCCGCCTTCATCGCGGCGTTGACCTCGTCGACCGTGGTCTCCTTCGGCGCGGTGAACGTCAGGTCCGTCGCCGAGCCCGTGATGACCGGGACGCGCAGGGCGTAGCCGTCGAGCTTGCCCTTGAGCTCCGGGAGCACCAGGCCGAGCGCCTTGGCGGCACCGGTCGAGGTGGGGACGATGTTCTGCGCGGCGGCGCGGGCGCGACGCAGGTCGCGGTGCGGGCCGTCCTGCAGGTTCTGGTCGCCGGTGTACGCGTGGATCGTGGTCATGAGGCCACGCACGATGCCGATCGAGTCGTTGAGCGCCTTGGCCAGGGGGGCGAGGCAGTTCGTGGTGCACGACGCGTTCGAGATGATGTGCTGCGTCGCCGGGTCGTAGTCCTCGTGGTTCACGCCGACGACGAACGTCCCGTCCTCGTTCTTCGCGGGAGCGGAGATGATGACCTTCTTCGCACCGGCGTCGATGTGCGCCTTGGCCTTGAGCGCGTCGGTGAAGAAGCCGGTGGACTCGATGACGATGTCCGCACCCAGCTCGGCCCACGGCAGGTTCGCGGGGTCCCGCTCGGCGAGAGCCCGGATCTTCTTGCCGTCGACGATGATGTTCTCGTCGTCGTAGTCGACCGGCAGCGGGAACTTGCCCAGCACCGTGTCGTACTTCAGCAGGTGGGCGAGGGTCTTGTTGTCGGTGAGGTCGTTGACACCGACGATCTCGATGTCCGCGTCCAGCGCGATGATGGCCCGGTAGAAGTTCCGGCCGATGCGGCCGAATCCGTTGATGCCGACCTTGATGGTCACTTGCCCTCCTCGGCACGCGCCGACGGGGTCGGCGCACACGAAATGGTGTCGGAAACACTCGCACGCCGGTGTGCGTCCCGCCCGATCACCGGGGCCCCGCCCCGGCAGCCCTTCGCGAGCCTGGCCAACACGTGACGCCCCTGTGACGAGCGGATGCCTTGAGCCTATACCTCACGTCGCGGGGCCTGCCTGCGACGAAGGTCCAGCCGACGAGCGGCTACAGGTCGAGCATGTCCGGCGAGAGGCTCGCCTCGGTGTCCGGGATGCCGAGCTCGGCGGCTCGCTTGTCGGCGGTCGCCAGGAGCCGCCGGATGCGGCCGGCGACGGCGTCCTTCGTCAGCGGGGGCTCGGCCAGCTTGCCCAGCTCCTCGAGCGAGGCCTCCTTGTGGGCCAGCCGCAGCTCCCCGGCCTGGCGCAGGTGGTCGGGCAGGTCCTCGCCGAGGATCTCGAACGCCCGCTCCACCCGTGCCCCTGCGGCGACGGCGGCGCGCGCCGAGCGGCGGAGGTTGGCGTCGTCGAAGTTCGCGAGCCGGTTGGCGGTGCCTCGCACCTCGCGGCGCACGCGCCGCTCCTCCCAGACGAGCATGGTCTCGTGGGCGCCGAGGCGGGCCAGCATCGCGCTGATCGCGTCGCCGTCGCGGATCACCACCCGGTCGATCCCCCGCACCTCGCGCGCCTTGGCGGCCACGCCGAGGCGGCGGGCCGCCCCGACGAGCGCCAGCGCTGCCTCCGGACCCGGGCACGTGATCTCGAGGGCCGACGACCGGCCGGGCTCCGTCAGCGAGCCGTGCGCCAGGAAGGCCCCGCGCCACGCGGCCTCGGCCTCACCGATGCCGGCCGAGACCACCTGCGGCGGGAGGCCCCGCACCGGGCGCCCGCGGTTGTCCAGCAGGCCGGTCTGCCGGGCCAGCGACTCTCCGTCCTTGACCACCCGCACCACGTAGCGCGACCCGCGCCGCAGCCCTCCGCCGGAGACGACGATCACGTCGCTCTCGTGGCCGTAGACCTCCGAGATCGCCTGGCGGAGCCGGCGGGCCGAGATCCCCGTGTCCAGCTCGGCCTCGACCACGATGCGGCCCGAGATGATGTGCAGCCCTCCGGCGAACCGCAACGTCGCGGACACCTCGGCCTTGCGGCAGGACGTGCGGTCGACCTTCAGCCTGGCGAGCTCGTCCTTCACCTGTGCCGTCAGAGCCATGCGGGTCATCCTGCCATCCCCGCGGGCGGGCGAGGGCGAGTGCTCCGTCTCAGTCGCGCCCGGAGAGCCCGACGTCGCCGAGGAAGCCGTCGATCACGTCCTGGTAGGCCGCGGCCAGGCGGAGCGGGTCGTGCCGGGCCGTCCCGTCACCCCGCCCCACCTGCCGCACCAGCAGCGTCGCGCCGATCGTCTCGCACTGGGCGGCGAGCTCGCCGAGGTCCTCCACCGCGCCGGGGTCGACCACGACGGCGTCGATCCGCAGCTCGGGTGCGTTCGCCCGCAGCACCCCGAGGTGCTCGATCACCGGGGTGCCGTCCTCCTCCCCGACGCGCTCGGCCTGGAGGTTGAGCGTCACGATCCGCCGAGCCCGGGTCTCGGCCAGGGCTCCTCGAAGCTCGGGCACCAGCAGGTGCGGCAGCACCGAGGTGTACCAGGACCCCGGCCCGAGGACCACGACGTCGGCCTTGCGCACCGCCTCGACCGCCTCGGGGCACGCGGGCGGAGCCGGCGGGTCCAGCCGCACGCGGCTGATCCGGCCGCGGGCCACGGCGACGTGGCTCTGGCCGTCGACGAGGCGGGTACGTCCGTCAGGCCCGACGACGTCCGCCTCGATGTGCAGCGGCACCGCTGCCATCGGCAGCACCCGGCCACGGGCGCCCAGCAGCCGCCCCACCCAGTCGAGCCCGGCCACCGGATCACCCAGCAGCTCCCAGAGCGCGACGATGAGGAGATTCCCCACGGCGTGCTGGTCGAGCGGGCCGTCGGAGGCGAAGCGGTGCTGGAGCACGTCGCTCCACAGCCGGCCCCAGTCGCTGTCGTCGCAGAGCGCCGACAGCGCCATCCTCAGGTCACCCGGAGGCAGCACCCCGAGCTCGGAGCGCAGGCGACCCGACGACCCGCCGTCGTCCGCCACCGTGACCAACGCCGTGATGCGGTCGGTCATCAGCCGCAGGGCGGACAGGCTGGCGGCGAGCCCGTGTCCGCCGCCCAGCGCGACCACCGCGGGTCCCCGCTCACCGCCGCGCGACACCCGTCCGGGGAGCACCACAGGACTCTCCGCCCTCATTCCTTGCCCAGGTCTCGCGCCGACACCGTGACCCGCAACCCCTTCTGCCGCAGCCGCGCCGCCAGCTCGTCGGCGATGGCCACGGATCGATGCTTCCCGCCGGTGCACCCCACCGCGATCGTCGCGTAGTGCTTGTCCTCGCGGACGTAGCCCTCGATCACCGGCTCGAGCGCGGCGACGTAGCGGTCGACGAACTGCACGGCACCGGGCAGGCCGAGGACGTAGTCCCGCACCGGCCCGTCGCGGCCGGTCAGGTGCCGCAGCTCGGTCACCCAGTAGGGGTTGGCCAGGAACCGCACGTCCACCACGTGGTCGGCGTCGACGGGGACGCCGTACTTGAACCCGAAGGAGACGATCGAGACACGGATGGTGTCCTCGTCGCTGCCGCGGGCGAACGACCGCACGGCACGCGCCAGCTCCTGCGGCGCGAGGTCGCTGGTGTCGACCACGACGTCCGCCCTCTCGCGGACCCCGGCCAGCAGCTGTCGCTCCTCGCCGATCGCGTCGAGGACGCGGCCCTCGCCCTGGAGAGGGTGCGGGCGGCGCACCTGCTCGAACCGGCGCACCAGCGTCTCGTCGGAGGCGTCGAGGAAGAGCACGCGTAGGTCGACGCCGAGCGCGCGGACCTCGTCGAGCGCGTCGTCGAGGTGAGCGAAGGACTCCCCGCCACGCACGTCGATCACCGCGCCCAGCCGTTGTGCCCGGCCCCCCGCCGTGCCGGACGTCAGCATGCCGACGAGGTAGATCAGCATCTGGGAGGGCAGGTTGTCGACGACGTACCAGCCAAGGTCCTCCAGGACAGTCGCCGCGCGGGTCCGCCCGGCGCCGGACATGCCGGTGATGACGACGACCTGGGGCTGGTCGAGCCGCGGTGCGACCGCGCTGGCCTCGATCGCCGGGATACCCGACGGGACCGTGATCGGCGACGGCTCCGCGCCCTGATCGGTGCTCCCAGCGCTCATGGCTCCAGGATGCCAGCCTCGCCCTCGGGGGCCGCGGCGGACCTCGGCGCGCCGCCGGACGCCGCCTCGTCCTGCCCCTCTGCCGGCCTCTCCCCCAGCGCGGCGAGCACCGCGGCGGCGGTGCGCTCGCCCATGCCGGGCACGGTCGCGATCTCCTCGACGCTCGCCGCCCGCAGCCGCTTCACCGAGCCGAAGTGCCGGAGCAGCGCCGCGCGCCGCGCCGGGCCCACGCCGGGCACGGCGTCGAGCACGGACGCGGTCATGCCCTTGCTGCGGCGCTTGCGGTGCGCGCTGATCGCGAAGCGGTGCGCCTCGTCGCGCACGCGCTGGAGCAGATAGAGGCCCTCGGAGCTGCGCTGGAGGATCACGGGGTACTCCTCGCCCGGCAGCCACACCTCCTCCAACCGCTTGGCGAGCCCGCACAGTGCGACGTCGTCGATGCCGAGCTCCGCCATCGCCGCCGCCGCGGCCGCCACCTGGGGCGGCCCGCCGTCGACCACGACCAGGTTCGGCGGGTAGGCGAACCGCACCGGCTTGCCCGTCCGCTCGTCGATGGGACCCGAGCGCAGCGGCACGCCGTCGTCGTCGACCTCGCCGCCGTCCATCTCGACGTCACCCGACTCTGCCCGCTCCGCGAGGTACCGGCGGAACCTCCGGGTGATCACCTCGTGCATCGCCGCGGTGTCGTCACGCGCGCCCTGGCCCTCCGGTCCGCGGATGGTGAACAGCCGGTACTCGCCCTTGCGCGCCAGCCCGTCCTCGAACACCACCATGGACGCGGACTGGTAGGTGCCCTGGGTGTGCGAGACGTCGAAGCACTCGATCCGCAGCGGTGCACTGGGCAGGTCGAGGGCCTCCTGGATCTCGCGCAGCGCCTGGCTCCGCGTGGTGAGATCGCCGGCGCGGCGGGTGCGGTGCAACGCCAGGGCGTGCTCGGCGTTCTGGCGCACCGTGGCCGCGAGCTCGCGCTTGTCGCCGCGCTGCGGCACGCGCACCGACACCCGGCTTCCGCGCAGGCCGGTGAGCCACGCCTGCACCTGAGGCAGGTCGGTCGGCAGCACGGGCACCAGCACCTCACGAGGCACCGCGGCACTGTCACCGCCCTCCTCCTCGGCCTGCCCGTAGACCTGCTGGAGCAGCCGCTCCACCAGCTCGGCGTCGTCGACGTCCTCGACCTTCTCCACCACCCAGCCGCGTTGTCCGCGGATGCGCCCGTCACGCACGTGGAACACCTGGACGGCGGCCTCGAGCTCGTCGCCCGCGAGGGCGAAGATGTCGGCGTCCGTCTCGTCCGGCAGCACCACGGCGTTGCGCTCCGTCGCGCGCTCGAGGGTGGCGATGTCGTCGCGCAGGCGGGCGGCCCGCTCGTAGTCCAGCTCTGCGGCCGCGGCCTTCATCGCCTGCGTCAGGCGCCGCGTGAACCGGGCGGTGTCGCCGGCCATGAAGTCGCAGAAGTCCTGCGCGAGCCGGTGGTGGTCGTCGGGGCTGATGCGGCCGACGCACGGCGCCGAGCACTTGTCGATGTAGCCGAGCAGGCAGGGCCTGCCCTGCTGGTGCGCCCGCTTGAAGACGCCGTTGGAGCACGTGCGGACGGGGAACACCCGCAGCAGCAGGTCGACGGTCTCCCGGATCGCCCACGCGTGCGCGTACGGGCCGAAGTATCGAGTGCCCCTGCGCTTGGCGCCGCGCATCACCTGCACGCGCGGGAACTCGTCCGCCATCGTCACCGCGAGGTACGGGTACGACTTGTCGTCGCGGTACTTGACGTTGAAGCGCGGGTCGAACTCCTTGATCCAGGAGTACTCGAGGGCGAGCGCCTCGACCTCGGTGCGCACCACCGTCCACTGCACCGAGGCGGCCGTGGTGACCATGGTCTGCGTGCGCGGGTGCAGCGCCGCGAGGTCCTGGAAGTAGCTGCTGAGCCGGCTGCGCAGGCTCTTCGCCTTGCCCACGTAGATCACGCGACCGTGCTGGTCCCGGAACCGGTAGACCCCGGGCGAGTCGGGGATCTCCCCCGCCTTGGGGCGGTAGGTCGCGGGATCGGCCATGACGTCGAGCCTAGTTCCGGCGTCCGACATGCCCGGCCGGTAGCCTCGACCCGTGCCGCAGCTCAACACCTACGCCGTCGACCTGACGTGGACCGGCGCGCGCCGCGTCGGCACGACGAGCTTCACCGCCTACGGTCGCGACCACGAGCTGCGGGCCGGCGACCGGCCGCCGTTGCCCGGCACGTCGGATCCCCATTTCCGCGGCGACCCGACGCGCTGGTCCCCGGAGGACCTGCTGGTCTCGTCCCTGGCGCAGTGCCACATGATCTGGCTGCTGCACCTGGCGGCGAGCGAGGGCGTCATCGTGCTCGGATACTCCGACAGCGCCACCGGCACCATCCGCATCTCGGCGGCCGGGCAGGGTGGCTTCACCGAGGTGGTGCTCCACCCGCGGGTGACGGTCGCCGAAGGCGCGACCCTGCCCGACGGCACGCCGGTGACGGACAAGGCCCTCGCGACGCTGCACGCCGAGGCTCAGGAGCGCTGCTACATCTCCCGCTCGGTCAGCTTCCCGGTGCGGGTGCAGCCGACGCCGCTCGGCTTCGTCGAGCCGTCCGCCTGAGCCTCAGGCGCTGACCCGCCGGCGCTCCGGCTCGACCAGGTCGACGAGGAATCGCCCCGTGTGGCTGGCCTCGACGGTCGCCACGTGCTCAGGCGTCCCCTCGGCGATCACCAGCCCGCCGCCGTTGCCGCCCTCGGGTCCGAGGTCGATCACCCAGTCGGCATTCTTGATCACGTCGAGGTTGTGCTCGATGACGATCACCGTGTTGCCCTTGTCCACCAGGGACTGGAGCACGCCGAGCAGCTTGCGCACGTCCTCGAAGTGCAGTCCCGTCGTCGGCTCGTCGAGCACGTAGACCGTCTTGCCGGTCGACCGCCGCTGGAGCTCGGAGGCCAGCTTCACACGCTGCGCCTCGCCTCCGGACAGCGTGGGCGCCGGCTGGCCCAGGCGCACGTAGCCCAGGCCGACGTCGACGAGCGTCTTGAGGTGCCGCGCGATCGCCGGCACGGCGGCGAAGAACTCCGCCGCCTCCTCGATGGGCATGGCCAGCACGTCCGCCACGGTGCGTCCCTTGAAGTGCACCTCGAGCGTCTCGCGGTTGTAGCGGGCGCCGTGGCACACCTCGCACGGGACGTAGACGTCCGGCAGGAAGTTCATCTCGATCTTCAGCGTGCCGTCCCCGGAGCAGGCCTCGCAGCGGCCGCCCTTGACGTTGAAGCTGAACCGGCCCGGCGTGTAGCCGCGCACCTTAGCCTCGCTCGTCTCGGCGAACAGCTTGCGAACGTGGTCCCACACGCCGGTGTACGTCGCGGGATTCGAGCGCGGGGTGCGCCCGATGGGTCCCTGGTCGACGTGCACCACCTTGTCGAGCAGCTCGAGCCCGGTCACGGTGCGGTGCCGGCCCGGCACCTGCCGAGCGCCGTTGAGCACGTTCGCCATCACCGTGTAGAGGATCTGGTTGACCAGCGTCGACTTGCCGGAGCCGGAGACGCCGGTCACGGCGGTGAACACCCCGAGCGGGAACGAGACGTCCAGGTCGCGCAGGTTGTGCTCCTTGGCGCCGATCACCCGCACCTGCCGCTTCGGGTCCACCGGCCGCCGGCTCTGGGGCATCGGGATGGACCGCCGGCCGGACAGGTAGGCGCCCGTCACGGAGTCCGGCGTCGCGAGCAGCCCCGCCAGGTCGCCGGAGTGGACGATGCGCCCGCCGTGCTCGCCCGCGCCGGGTCCGATGTCGACCACCCAGTCGGCCGTGCGGATCGTGTCCTCGTCGTGCTCGACGACGATGAGCGTGTTGCCCAGGTCGCGCAGCCGGGTCAGGGTCTCGATCAGCCGCCGGTTGTCGCGCTGGTGCAGGCCGATGCTCGGCTCGTCGAGCACGTAGAGCACGCCGACCAGCCCCGACCCGATCTGCGTGGCGAGCCTGATCCGCTGCGCCTCGCCACCGGAGAGCGTCGCCGCCGGCCGCGACAGGTTGAGGTAGTCAAGGCCGACATCGACCAGGAAGCCGAGCCGGGCCTGGATCTCCTTGAGCACCTGCGTGGCGATCGCCCGCTCGCGGGCGCCGAGCTCCAACGCGTCGAGGAAGTCGCGCGCCTCGTTGATCGGCAGCCGGCACACGTCCCAGATCGACTTGCCGCCGACCTTGACCGCCAGCACCTCGGGCTTGAGCCGCGCACCGTCGCACACCGGGCACGGCACCTCGCGCATGTACGCCTCGTACCGCTCCTTGCTCCAGTCGGACTCGGTCTCGGCGTAGCGGCGCTCGATGAAGCGCACCACGCCCTCGAAGCCGGTGGAGTACTGCCGCTCGCGGCCCCAGCGGTTCTTGTACCGGACCTTGACCTCGTAGTCCTGGCCGTGCAGCACGGCGTCCCGGGCGCGCTGCGGCAGTGCCCGCCAGGGCACGTCCATCGAGAAGCCCAGGTCGTCGGCCAGCGCGGAGAGCACCCGCTCGAAGTACTCGCTGCCCGACTGTGCCCAGGCCGCCACCGCGCCCTGGCGCAGCGACAGATCGTCGTTGGGCACCAGCAGCTCCGGGTCCACCTCGAGCCGCGACCCGATGCCGGTGCACTCCGGGCAGGCGCCGTACGGCGCGTTGAAGGAGAACGTGCGCGGCTCCACCTCGTCGAGCGTCAGCACGTGGTCGTTCGGGCACGAGCGCCGCTCCGAGAACCGCCGCTCCTTGCCCGGGTCGTCGATGTCGGCATCCACCATGTCGACCACCAGCAGACCGCCGGCGAGGTTCAGTGCGGTCTCCACGGAGTCGGTGAGTCGGCGCTGCACGCCCTCGCGGGCGACCAGGCGGTCGACCACCACCTCGATGTCGTGCTTGAGCTTCTTCTCGAGCGTCGGCGGGCTGCTCAGCTGCACCACCTCGCCGTCGACCCGCGCCCGCGAGAACCCCTTGGTCTGCAGCTCGGCGAACAGGTCCGAGTACTCGCCCTTGCGGCCGCGCACCACCGGCGCGAGCACCTGGTAGCGCGTGCCCTCGGGCAGCTCGAGCAGCCGGTCGACGATCTGCTGCGGCGTCTGCGACTGCACCCGCTCGCCACAGACCGGGCAGTACTGCGTGCCGGCGCGCGCGAACAGCAGGCGCAGGTAGTCGTAGACCTCGGTGATGGTGCCGACCGTCGACCGCGGGTTCCGGTTCGTCGACTTCTGGTCGATCGACACCGCCGGCGACAGGCCCTCGATGAAGTCGACGTCGGGCTTGTCCATCTGCCCGAGGAACTGCCGCGCGTAGGCGGACAGTGACTCGACGTACCGGCGCTGGCCCTCGGCGAAGATCGTGTCGAACGCGAGCGACGACTTGCCCGAGCCCGACAGGCCGGTGAAGACGATCAGCTGATCGCGAGGCAGATCCAGGTCCACGTTGCGCAGGTTGTGCTCACGGGCACCCCGCACCACCAGCCGGTCGTTCACGATCCGCGAGTCTACGTCCCTCCACCGACACTCGCACACATGTTCGACGCCTTGTCTGTGGTCGGTTCACCGCCGGCGCGCCACGATGGTCCCGGGAGGAGACGTGACCTACACCGGCGACGTACGACCAGGCGGGCCCAGCGCGCTGCGCGCGCTCGACGAGCTGGCGATCCGCAAGGCATCGGTCGGCCCCTACGACAACAACACCTACCTGCTGACCTGCCGGGGGTCCGGGGCCCAGCTCCTCGTCGACGCCCCGGCGGAGCCGGACCGCCTCCTTTCCCTCGTTCGCGAGGGCTCCCCCACCGCACGTCTCGAGACCATCGTCGTGACGCACAGCCACGGTGACCACCACGGCGCACTCTCGTCCCTCGTGGCGGTGACGGGCGCGGCGGTCGCCGCAGGCGTCGAGGACGCCGAGGCGATCACCGAGGCCACCGACCGCCGGGTCACCCGGGCCCTGCGCCACGGAGAGGCACTGACGTTCGGTCACGTGGTGCTGGAGGTCGTCGGGCTGCGCGGCCACACGCCCGGTTCGATCGCGCTCGTGTACCGCGAGCCCGAGCACGCCACCGGAGAGGACGCCGCCCCTGGCCGCGCGCACGTGTTCACCGGCGACAGCCTGTTCCCGGGCGGCGTCGGCAACACCGACCGGGATCCGGCTCGTTTCGCGATGCTGTTCGCTGACGTCACCGCCAGGCTCTTCGAGAAGCTCGGCGACGACACCTGGATCTACCCGGGGCACGGGCGCGACACGACGCTCGGTGCCGAACGCACCCACCTGCCGGCCTGGCAGGCCCGCGGCTGGTAGCCGGGCCGGTCAGCCCAGGCTCGTCGTCGGCTCCACGGGCTTCGGCATCGCCACGACGATCTCTCGCACCACCCGTCGCAGCACCTTGCCCACCTGCGAGCGCGGCAGGTCCGGGAGGACGACGAGGCGGCGGGGCATCTGGTAGCGGGGCAGGCGCTGCGCGCACCACTCGCGGACGGCGGCCAGGTCGATCCCGTGGGCACCCTCCTCGAGCACGATCGCCGCGACGACCGTCTCGCCGTGCTCGCCGGCCGGCTCGCCGACCACGGCGACGTCGGCGATGCCCGGCATCGTCCGGAGCTGCTCCTCCACCTGCGACGGGTACACCTTGAAGCCGCCGGCGTTGATCATCTCCTTCATGCGGTCGACGAGCACGACGAACCCGTCGGGCTCGATCCGCACCACGTCGCCCGTACGCAGCCAGCCGTCGGGCAGGAGCTGGTGCGCGGTCTCGTCGGGCATGTTCCAGTACCCGCCGAACACCTGCGGACCACGGATCAACAGCTCGCCCGACTCGCCGGGAGCCACGTCGCGGCTCGGGTCCTCCTGGTCCACGAGCCGGATCTCCGTCGACGGCCACACCAGGCCCAGAGCCCCGGGACGGCGGCTGTCGTCGAACGGGTTGCCCAACGCCACCGGCGACGTCTCGGTCATCCCGTAGCCCTCGATGACCAGGCCGCCCGTCAGTTCCTCCCAGCGGCGCGCGACGTCGGCGGGCAGAGACATCGCACCCGAGATCGCGTGCCCGATGGACGTGAGGTCGGTGCCGCTGGCCGAGGCCGCCTTCGCGAGGCGGTCGAGCATCGGCGGCACCGCGGGCAGGAACGTCGCCGGCAGCCGGCGCTGCGCCGCCAGCACCATGTCCGCGTCGAAGTTCGGGAACACGACGAGGGTCGCCGCGGAGTCCGTGCCGTACGCGAGGCACACGGTCAGGCCGAAGGCGTGGAAGAACGGGAGCGCCGCGTAGAAGACGTCGGTCCCGTCGCGCTCCCCGATCCAGGCCCGGGCCTGCACCACGTTGGCCAGGAGGTTCCGGTGGCTGAGGATCGCGCCCTTCGGCGTCCCCGTGGTGCCCCCGGTGTACTGGATGAGGGCGGTGTCCGACGACGCCGGCCACGGATGCTCGTCGGGCAGCGCACTCGCCTCGGCGACGAGGCGGTGCCAGGCGGGCACGCTCGCCGGAACCGGCCCGCACATCGCCTGCCGCTTGCTGCGGGCGGGCGCAAGCGGCAGGTGCAGCGCGAGCCGCTTGACCCAGGGCAGGTCGGCCGCCATGTCCACGGCCACGACGTGCCGCAACGCCTCGCCGCGCGCCTCGAGCACCGCCGGCACGGCCTTGGTCCAGACGAGCGCTACGGACGCGCCGCTGTCCGCGAGCTGGTGGCGCAGCGCCTCGGTGGTGTACGTCGGGTTGTGCTCGACGACCACCGCGCCGATCCGCAGCACGGCGTGGAAGGCGACGATGTGCGCCGCGCAGTTCGGCAGCACGAGCGCCACGCGGTCCCCGGCGCGCACGCCGAGGTCGACGAGCACCTGCGCGGCCTTCGCGACCTGCGCTGACAGCTCCCGATAGGTCCACTGCCGCCCGAAGAAGTCCACCGCCGCGCGGTCGCCGAACCGCTCGGTCGCCCGGCGCAGCGACGCCCCGAGCGGCTCGTCGGGGACCACGACCTCACGCGGCACGCCGCTCGGGTACGCGGTGGGACGAGGGAGCGGGACCGACGTTGACGTCACGCGCACAGCCTAACCTACGGAACCGTAAGTTACGGTGTCGTAGGTGCGGCGCGCCGGGGCGCTGCCCGCCCGGACCGCATCGTGACCGTCCCCCGCACCGGTGATGCGCAGTGCCTACGCTCGCCACGTCAATCCAACAGAGCGGAGCAGCGCTGTGATGGTCAACCTCGAGCCCGTGCTCGATCAGGTCCTTCGTCGCAACCCCGGCGAGGTCGAGTTCCAGCAAGCCGTCACCGAGGTGTTCGAGAGCCTCGGGCCCGTGCTCGAACGCAACCCCGCGTACCTGGACGCGGCCATCCTGGAGCGCATCTGCGAGCCGGAGCGCCAGATCATCTTCCGCGTCCCGTGGACCGACGACTCCGGCCACGTGCACATCAACCGTGGCTTCCGGGTCGAGTTCAACTCCGCACTCGGCCCGTACAAGGGCGGTCTGCGGTTCCACCCCTCGGTGAACCTCAGCATCGTCAAGTTCCTCGGCTTCGAGCAGGTCTTCAAGAACTCGCTCACCGGCATGCCGATCGGGGGCGCCAAGGGCGGCTCGGACTTCGACCCGCGCGGTCGCTCGGACGCCGAGGTGATGCGCTTCTGCCAGTCCTTCATGACCGAGCTGTACCGCCACCTCGGCGAGCACACGGATGTCCCGGCCGGCGACATCGGGGTGGGGGGCCGGGAGATCGGGTACCTCTTCGGCCAGTACAAGCGGATCACCAACCGCTACGAGTCCGGGGTGATCACCGGCAAGGGCGTGCGCTGGGGCGGGTCCCTCGTGCGCACCGAGGCCACCGGCTACGGCACGGTCCTGTTCGCCCGCGAGATGCTCCGCACGCGCGGCGAGGACTTCGACGGCCGCCGCGTCGTGGTCTCCGGCTCGGGCAACGTCGCGCTCTACGCCATCGACAAGGCGCAGCGGCTCGGCGCGCGCGTCGTCGCGTGCTCCGACTCGCGCGGGTACGTGGTCGACGAAGCGGGGCTCGACCTCGATCTGCTCAAGCAGCTGCGCGAGGTGGAGCGCCTGCCGGTCGCCGAGTACGCCCGCCGCCGCGGCGGCGAGGCCCGGTACGTCGACGGCAGGCGGGTGTGGGAGGTCGGGGCGGACATCGCGCTGCCGTGCGCCACCCAGAACGAGCTCGACGAGCACGACGCCGTCCGTCTGATCCGCTCAGGGGTCCACGCCGTCGCCGAGGGCGCCAACATGCCGACCACGCCCGCGGCCGTCGCCGCCTTCGTCAACGCGGGCGTGCTGTTCGCGCCCGGCAAGGCGGCGAACGCGGGTGGGGTCGCCACCTCGGCACTGGAGATGCAGCAGAACGCCAGCCGCGACTCGTGGTCCTTCGACTACACGGCCGACCGGCTCGAAGGCATCATGCGCTCGATCCACGACACCTGTGCCGCGACGGCCGACGACTACGACCGCCCGGGTGACTACGTCGCGGGTGCCAACATCGCCGGCTTCCTCAAGGTCGCCGACGCGATGCTGGCGCTCGGCCTGGTGTAGCGCTCAGGGCTCCAGCGGGCCGAGCACCGACGTCGCAACGGTGGCGTGAGCCGACTCGTCGTCCGACGGGTGATAGATCCCGGCGAGCACGTCGCGGTAGAGGCGGTTCAGCTCCACCCCGGTGGAGTACCCCGCGCCCCCGGAGACCCGCAGAGCCAGGTCGACGACGAGGCGGGCGGACTCGGTGGCGCGCACCTTCACGCCGACGAGCTGCGCGAACAGGCGGTTGCCGTAGTCGGTCTGCTCGTCCACGTCGCGGGCGAGCGCGAACACCTGCAGCTCCGCGCCGTCCTGGGCGAGCGCCGCGTCGGCCACCTTCCAGCGGATGTCCGGGTCCTGGCTGTACGCGCGGCCCTGGTACTTCATCGACCGGCGGCGCTTCGTGGCCTCCACCCCGAGGGCCAGCGCGCGCCGGCCGATGCCCGTGTAGACGGCGGCCAGCAGGAGCTCGAAGACGGCGAACAGGGCGACGATGAACGGGTCCGCACTGGGGCCGGGCGGCAACGTGCGCACGATGCGGTTCGCCGGCGCGTAGGCGCCCTCGAGCACCGTGGTGCGTGACTGCGTGGCCCGCATGCCGAGCGTGTCCCAGTCGTCCATCGTCGTGGTGCCGTCCCGCGTGACCACGCCGTGCACCAGGAGCGGGGACTCCGGGTCTGAGTCGTCGCGCCCGAACGTCGCCAGCCGGGTCCACACGGGAGCGAGCGACGTGAAGATCTTGGTGCCGAAGTACCGGTAGCCGCCGTCGGCCTGGCGTTCGGCGCGGGTCCTCGAGTCGAACATGACGAGGTCGTTGCCCGCCTCGGAGTTGCCGAAGGCGAACACCTCCCCCGCCGCGGCCTCGGCCAGGACGAACTCCATCGAGTCGTCGCCCCGCGACCGCAACAGTGCGGCCATCCCGGTGACGACCAGATGCATGTTGACCGACAGAGCCGTGGCCGGTGCCGCTGCGGCGAGCCGCGCCTGCTCGCGCGCGACCTCCTCGAGCGTGAGGCCGGCCCCACCGAGCTCGGCCGGCACGAACGCCGTGAGGTAGCCCGCCGCACGCAGGTCGTCCAGGTCCTCGTGCGGGAACGTGTTGTCGCGGTCATGATCGGCCGCGCGGTCGTGGATGGCGTCGAGGAGATCCTCGGGCAGGAGCGTGCGCAGCGATCGAGGCATGCGGCCACTCTCGCACGTCCGGCAGGATGGCGCGGTGACCGTCTTCGCCGTCCAGTACACGTACGACGAGCGCACCGCGCTCCGCGACCAGGTGCGCCCGGAGCACCGGGCCTTCCTACGCGAGCAGGCCGACATCGGGCTGCTCCTCGGCTCCGGCCCCTGGGCGGAGGGCCCGGCGGGCGCCCTGCTCGTGTTCCGGACCGCCACGCGGGAGGCCCTCGACGCCATCCTGGTCGCGGACCCGTTCGCGCGTGTCGGCGTCATCACCGCCACCGAGGTGCGGGTGTGGGACGTCGTCCTGGGCCCCTGGGCGGCCTCAGTCGGCTGAGGCCTCGACCTCGGCGGTACGGCGTGAGTGCGCGAGGCTGAACGCAACCGTCACACCGAGCACCCCGGCGATCACCACGAGTGAGACCCACGTCGGGATCTCTGGCGCCCATGCGACGGGACGCCCGCCGTTGACGAACGGCACCGCGTTGGTGTGCAGCGCCTCGAGCACCATCTTGACGCCGATGAAGCCGAGGATCACCGCCAGGCCCTGCGGCAGGAAGGTCAACCGCTGGAGCAGCCCACCGAGCAGGAAGTAGAGCTGCCGCAGACCCATGAGGGCGAAGACGTTCGCGGTGAAGACGATGAACGGGTCGTGCGTCAGGCCGAAGATCGCCGGGATCGAGTCGAAGGCGAAGAGCAGGTCCGTGGTGCCGATCGCGACGAAGACCACGAGCATCGGGGTGAACACCCGGCGCCCGTCGACCACCGTCCGCACCCTCGGCCCGTCGTACTCCCGCGAGATCGGCAGCACTCGCCGCGCCACCCGGACGGCGACGTTCTCCTGGTACTCCTCGTCGTCGGTGTCGCCGCTGCGCCACACCGTCACCGCCGTGTACACCAGGAACGCGCCGAACAGGTAGAACACCCACGCGAAGTGGGAGATCACGGCCGCTCCGGCGAGGATGAACCCGCCCCGCAGCACCAGCGCGAGGATGATCCCGACCATCAGCACGCGCTGCTGCTGCTCCCGCGGCACGGCGAACGCGCTCATGATCAGCAGGAACACGAACAGGTTGTCGATCGAGAGGCTGTACTCCGTCAGCCACCCGGCGACGAACTCGCCGGCCGGTGCCGGGCCGCCCAGCCACAGCAGCAGCCCGGCGAAGCCGAGCGCCAGTCCGACATACACCAGGACCCACGTCACCGACTCGCGCACCGACGGCACGTGCGGCCGGCGGCCGATGATGATCAGGTCGGCCAGCAGCACCCCGACCACGGCCACCAGGGACGCGATCTCGAACGCCGACGACATCTCCTGCGCCATCAGGGCAGCTCGCCGGCCTCCGTGCGCGACTGCTCGTCCCGGCGCGCCTGGTTGCGCGTGGCCACGAGGCTCGCCACCGTCGCGACGGTCAGGGTGCCGAGGATGAACAGCAACGAGAACCAGATCGGGATCTCGGGGGCCCACTCGACGGGCTCACCGCCGTTGATGAACGGCAGCTCGTTGACGTGCAGCGCGTGGAGCACCAGCTTGACGCCGATGAAGCCGAGGATCACCGCCAGGCCCTGGGACAGGTAGACCAGCCGCTGCAGCAACCCACCCATGAGGAAGTAGAGCTGGCGCAGCCCCAGCAGGGCGAACGCGTTGGCGGTGAAGACGATGTACGGCTCCTCGGTCAGGCCGTAGATCGCGGGGATCGAGTCGAGCGCGAACAGCACGTCCGTCGAACCGATGGCCACCATGACCACGAGCATCGGGGTCATCATCAGCTTGCCCCGCTCGCGGATCAGCAGCCGGTCCCCGTGGTAGTCGTTGGTGCTCGGGATCACGCGACGCACCATGCGCAGCAGGCGGTTCTCGTGGAACGACGAGACACCCTCGTCCATGTCGTCGTGGTCCTCGCGGGCGATCTTCACCGCGGTGTAGACGAGGAACGCGCCGAAGAAGTAGAAGATCCAGGAGAAGTTCTCGATCGCCGCCGCCCCGGCCCAGATGAACAGGCCGCGCAGCACCAGGGCGATCGCGACACCGACGAGCAGCACCTTCTGCTGGTACTCACGGGGCACGCGGAACTTCGTCATGATGATGAGGAAGACGAAGAGGTTGTCGACCGAGAGGCTCTTCTCGGTGACGTAGCCCGCGAAGTACTCGGCTCCGAACTGTCCGCCGGCCACGGCCCACACGCCGACGCCGAACAGCAGCGCCAGCCCGATGTAGACCGCCGACCAGATGGCCGACTCACGGAACGTCGGGAAGTGCGGGGTGCGCACGTGGGCGTAGAAGTCGAAGACGAACATGGCGACCACCACGCCGACGGTGGCCAACCACACCCACGAGTGCACGTCCACGGATCAGTCCCTTCGGTACGACGACAAGGCGCTACCGAAGGTCTCCCCCGCCCGCAGCACGTGAGCCGGCGGACCGCACGCGCCGGAGCAGGTCAGCCCTGTCGTGATGTCGAACGCGTGCGCGGAGGGGTACTCCCCTTCAACGGCCGCCAGTGTACGTCACCGCTCACCGGCATCCCCCGACGGTCCGGCTCACGCCGTGGCGGCACGCATCTGACGAAGCTCCTTCTTCAGCCCGGCGATCTCGTCGCGCAGTCGCGCCGCGAGCTCGAACTGCAGCTCGCCGGCGGCGGCGTGCATCTGGTCCGTCAGCTCCTGGATCAGATCGGCGAGGTCCCCGGCCGCGGCGCCGGCGAGCTTCGATCGGTCGTCGACCGGTGCCCGCGAGCCGAAACCCGGCACCGGCGCCTTGCCCCGGCTCGCCTGGCGACCGCCGCCGCCGATCAGCTCGACCGTGTCGGCGTCCTCGCGGGCCAGCATGTCGGTGATGTCGTTGATCTTCTTGCGCAGCGGGGTGGGGTCGATGCCGTGCTCGAGGTTGTACGCCACCTGCTTCTCGCGGCGCCGGTTCGTCTCGTCGATCGCCGTCGCCATGCCCGGCGTGATCCGGTCGGCGTACATGTGCACCTCGCCGGAGACGTTGCGAGCCGCGCGACCGATCGTCTGGATCAGCGACGTGCCGGAGCGCAGGAAGCCCTCCTTGTCCGCGTCGAGGATCGCCACGAGCGACACCTCGGGCAGGTCGAGACCCTCCCGCAGCAGGTTGATGCCGACCAGCACGTCGAACTCGCCGATGCGCAGGCCACGCAGCAGCTCCACCCGCCGCAGCGTGTCGACCTCCGAGTGCAGGTACCGCACCCGCACGCCCTTCTCCAGGAAGTAGTCCGTCAGGTCCTCGGCCATCTTCTTGGTCAGCGTGGTGACGAGGACGCGCTCGTTCCGCGCGACACGGTCGTTGATCTCGCCCAGCAGGTCGTCGATCTGGCCGCGGGTCGGCTTGACCACCACCTTCGGGTCGACGAGGCCCGTCGGCCGGATGATCTGCTCCACGGTTCCGTCCGCCATCGACAGCTCGTAGGGGCCGGGGGTCGCCGAGAGGTAGACCGTCTGCCCGATCCGGTCGACGAACTCCTCCCAGCGCAGCGGCCGGTTGTCGACGGCGCTCGGCAGCCGGAAGCCGTGGTCGACGAGGTTGCGCTTGCGCGACATGTCGCCCTCGTACATCGCACCGATCTGGGGCACGGTGACGTGCGACTCGTCGATCACCAGGAGGAAGTCCTCGGGGAAGAAGTCGAGGAGCGTGTTCGGCGCGCTGCCGGCGGCGCGCCCGTCGATGTGCCGGGAGTAGTTCTCGATCCCGGCGCAGGAGCCGATCTGCCGCATCATCTCGATGTCGTACGTGGTGCGCATGCGCAGCCGCTGGGCCTCCAGCAGCTTGCCTTGCCGGTCGAGCTCCGTCAGCCGGTTCTCCAGCTCGGCCTCGATCCCGGTGATCGCACGTTCCATGCGCTCCGGACCGGCGACGTAGTGGGTGGCCGGGAACACGTGCACCTCGGTCTCCGAGCGCACCACGTCCCCGGTGAGCGGGTGCAGGGTCGCGATCGCCTCGATCTCGTCGCCGAAGAACTCGATCCGGACCGCCAGCTCCTCGTACACCGGGATGATCTCGACGGTGTCACCCCGGACCCGGAAGGTGCCGCGGGTGAACGCCATGTCGTTGCGGGTGTACTGCATCGTCACGAACTTGCGCAGCAGCTGGTCGCGGTCCACCTCGTCGCCGACCCGCAACGTCACCATGCGATCGACGTACTCCTGCGGCGTACCCAGGCCGTAGATGCAGCTGACGGTGGCGACCACCACGACGTCCCGACGGGTGAGCAGCGAGCTGGTCGCCGAGTGCCTCAGGCGCTCGACCTCGTCGTTGATCGACGAGTCCTTCTCGATGTAGGTGTCCGTCTGCGGGATGTACGCCTCAGGCTGGTAGTAGTCGTAGTACGAGACGAAGTACTCGACCGCGTTCTTCGGCAGCAGCTCGCGGAACTCGGTGGCCAGCTGGGCCGCCAGCGTCTTGTTCGGGGCCATCACCAGGGTCGGCCGTTGCAGGCGCTCGACGAGCCAGGCCGTGGTCGCCGACTTGCCCGTGCCCGTGGCGCCCAGCAGCACCACGTCCTTCTCGCCGGCCTGGATGCGGCGCGCGAGCTCCTCGATCGCCGCCGGCTGGTCGCCGCTCGGCCGGTACTCGCTGATGACCTCGAACGGCGCGACCGTGCGCTGCAGATCGGTGACGGGACGCATGGCACCACCGTACGTCGCACCGCCGACACGGCGGTCGCCGGCCGGCCACCGGCCGGCCGGGACGGCGGGCTACTTGCCGGTGGTGAACGAGACGGTCGCGCCCGGATCCTCGTTCGCCACGAGGGTGCCGAACACCTCCATGTAGCGCTCGTACGCCGAGTACCCGAGCAGCTTGCGGTTGGCGATCGCGACGAGGCGGCCGGACAGGCCGGAGTCCTTGGTCTGGAACACGTCCACGGCGCTGCGTGCGGTGACGCGGCCGGCGGCGAAGGCCGCCTCGACGTGGAACTGCATCACTTCGACGCCGTCGGTGTGCACGAGGTCACGGATCCGCAGATCGACACGCGTGCTGGAGTGCGCTCGCACGGAGACCCAGCCCCGGTCGTCCTCGCTCATCCGGGCGGCCTGCATCGCCAGCTCGAGCATCCTGCCCACCGGGACCCGCGCGGACTGCACCGACACCGACGCCTTCGACTGCCAGGGCTTTGCCTCCCAGCCCCGGGTTCCCACCGATGCAACCGACATCTTCACTCCCCACGGGTTCGGGTCAGCACCGCCGCCGGCCATCCGGTGGACGCGTGCCCCGTTACACACTGACCGCTGCTTCGGCACGCACCAGGCGGGACTTTCGCCCTGTTGCGACGTTTCACCCGAGCGAGGGACGTCGGGCAGGCTACTCCCCCTCGGCGTCGCGCTCGGCGACGAGGCGTCCCCACAGCTCGTCCACCTGGCTCCGCAGGTCGTCGTCGGACCCGGTACCGTCCAGCACCACGTCGGCGGCCGCCTCGCGCTCCTCGTCGGACACCTGGGCGAAGACCCGGGCCTCCGCGTCCGGCCGCGACATCCCGCGCAGGTGCACCAGGCGCTCCACCCGAAGCACCGCCGGCGCCGCGACGACCACGACCACGCCGAACGCCTCCGCCTGCCCCGTCTCCACCAGCAGCGGGATGTCGTGCACCACGACGGCCGAGGCGTCCGCCGCGGCGGCCGCCGCCTCCCGCTCGGCAGCCAGCCGCTTGACCTGGGGATGGACGATCGCCTCCAGCCGGCGCCGCGCGGCGTCATCGGCGAAGACGATGCTCGCA
>JAEXPS010000091.1 GCA_023438885.1 Actinomycetes bacterium | reverse complement strand
CCGACGAGGCGCTGATCGCCGCGAAGGCGATCCAGGCCGAGGCCCAGGCCCGTCTGGACGAGGCGGCCGCCGAGCGCGAGCTGCTGGTCGCCGCCCTGGCGGCGGCCCGGCAGACCAACGACGCCATGGAGCGGGCGCGGCACGGAACGCCCGACGAGCAGCGCGCCTGGCGCGACCAGGAGGCCGCCTTCGCGGCGAGCGGAGCCGTGGGCTCGTCGTACGCCGTCTACGGACTGGGTACGGGGCGGGCGAGCGGCACCGCCGACCAGGGCGTCGCCGCGCTGACCTGGGCCATGGGCCAGGTGGGCAAGCCCTACGGCTGGGGAGGCACGGGGCCGGACGCGTTCGACTGCTCCGGGCTGACGTCGGCGGCGTGGCGCGCGGCCGGCGTGGGCATCGCGCGCACGTCGCGCGACCAGTACAAGACCGTGCAGAAGATCGCCTACGCCGACCTTCGCCTGGGCGACCTCGTGTTCTGGACCGACGACCCGAGCGACCCCGGCGCGATCTACCACGTGGCCATGTGGGCCGGCGGCGGCATGATCGTCGAGGCGCCGCGGGCCGGGCTGGCGTTGCGGGTGGTGCCGATGCGTTGGGACGGCACCATGCCGTACGCCGGCCGGCCGTGACCGATCCGTGGCGGCGTTCTGTCCGGGTCCGTCCCGAATGACACTCGTGTTACTCGTGTGACTGATGTGACAAGAGTTCACTTCTGAGGTTTGCGCCGGTAACGTGCCTGCGCGTGAGCAGGTACGACGACCGCACGCGGCCCGCCCGGCCCGCCCGGCGCGGCCGCCGCGCGCTCGTCGTCTCGCTCCTGGCGGGCGTGCTGCTGGCGGGGGAGCCCCTCGCGGCGCTCGCGGACCCGACCCCGCCCAGCGAGCAGGACGTCGCCGCCGCGCGGCGTGCCGTCGACGCGGCCGAGCTCTCCGTGGCGCAGATGGAGGTGCGGCTCGCCGAGCTGTCGGCCGCGGCCGACGAGGCGGAGGTCGCCGTCGCCCGGGCCGGCGAGGCCTACACCCGCGCTCTCTCCGACGCCGAGGCCGCTCGTGCCAAGGCCGCGGACGCCCGGGCCCGCTCGAAGGACGCCGACGCCGCCGCCGAGGAGGCGCGTCTGGACCTCATGGCGTTCGCGCGGCAGATGGCGCGCTCCGGCGGATCGACGGACACGCTCCAGGCGGTGCTCTCCGCGGACGGCTTCGCCGATGTCGCGGCGCGCTCCGCCACGCTGTCGCGGCTGACGGGCAAGGCCGACGACTCCGTGCAGACCTACCGCGCGGCACAGCTGGTCGCCGAGACGATGCGGCGCCGTGCCGCCGAGGCGGCCGACGAGGCCACGGCTGCCGAGGCCGCGGCGCAGACCGCCCTCGACGCCGCGGAGCAGGCTCAGGTGGACGCGGACGCCTCGCTGCAGGCCGCCGCCGCCGAGCGCGAAATGCTGATCGAGCGTCTCGCGGCGGCGCGGCAGACCTCCGCGGAGGTGGAGCAGGCTCGGCAGGCAGAGCTCGACCGGCAACGCCGTGCCCGTGAGGAGGCGGCCGCGCAGGCGGAGCACCAGGCGAACCTGCCTCCGGCGGGCGGCGGATCGGGCGGATCCGGGTCCGGGGGAGCGGCGTCGCCGGGCACCGGCGGGCAGGCGCCCGGCGGCGAGTCGACCCCGCCGCCCGGAGGCGACACGTCCGGCGGGGGCTCGCCGACCCCCGGCACCGGAGAGCCCACCGGCGGAACGGGCTCGTCGGGCCCGAACGGCTTGGGCACCGGCCGCTCGCGCGGGAGCGCCGCGCAAGGACAGGCGGCGGTGGCGTGGGCGATGACCCAGATCGGCAAGGCCTACGTGTGGGGTGCCACGGGCCCGGACAGCTACGACTGCTCCGGCCTGACGATGATGGCCTGGCGCAACGCCGGCGTGAACATCAACCGGACCTCCCGCGACCAGTACAAGGGCGTGCTGAAGATCACGTACGACGAGATGCGGCCGGGCGACCTGGTGTTCTGGACCGACGACCCCAACAGCGCGGACGCGATCTACCACGTGGCGATGTGGGCCGGGAACGGGCAGATCGTCGAGGCGTCCCGCCCGGGCGTGCCGCTGCGGATCACGCCGATGCGCTGGGCCAACACGATGCCCTACGCCGGCCGCCCCTGACCCCCGCCCCGCCCTCCCCTCCCCTTCCCCTGACGCAGCGTCCGAGCAAGTGGTTGCTCTAGCGACCACATCCTCGGACGCTGCGTCAGGGGAGCCAGCCGTTGTGGCGCAGCGCGCGTTCCACCTGCTCCAGGAACGGTTGCGGGTCGAGGCGGATGCCGAGGCTCGGCACACGCAGCACGGTGTCGCCGGTGAGGGCGATCTCGTTGTGCCGGGCGGTGTCGTCGAGCCATCGGCCGAGCTGGAGGTGGCCGATGCCGTCGATCTCCACGGTGACGCGCCAGCGATCCCACCGGACGTCGAGATAGGCGCGTCCTGTCGTCGTGCGAACCACCACCTGGCGGCTGGGCTCGGGGAGCCCGCGCGCCCGGCACAGGGCGGCGAAGTCCAGCTCGTTGAGCGAGCGCACGCCGTCGACGAGCTCGTCGGCCACTGCCCGGAGAAGGCTGCGCCGACGATCGCGCCGGACGACCTCGAGCGCTTCGAGCACCGCCTCAGGTGTGGTGAGCCGTTGCTGAACCGGGGCGACGAGCAGCAGCGCCGCCTCGCGGTTGGTGCGGGCCCAGAGCGCGGCCTGGACAGCGGCCATCGGCGTGCGGACACGGGGGATCGGGTCGGCGACGATGTCCTCGGCACGCCAGCGCCGGGTCTCGTGGACGCGCACTCCGTCCGGGGCGGGCAGCGGGCGCGACGACTTGGGCGCGGCAATGTGGATCAGGCCGTCGCCGGCGATCCCCTGCATCCCTGCCGCGAGGAGGGACGTGAGCCCGCCGAGCGCTGCTGCGCCGCCCGCCCGGGGCGAGCGCGCCAGGACGGCGTTCCACCACTCCGCTACGTGACCGCCGGACTGTGTGACCTGAACGACCTGTTGCCGCAGCGACCAGCGTTCGGCGGCCAGCTCCGCTCGCATCGCGCCGCGGGTGACGCCGAGAGTTCGGAGCTGGGAAGCGGTGAGAAGACCGGCCTGGAGCGATGCGGCGCTCTCGACGCGGCGGCGACGGGCGCGCGCGGTGACGGGGTCCATCGGCATGGGCACACGATCGCGCCGAGGCGCCGCCTCGGAGGTCGCGGACCGGCCGGCGGGGGATTGAGGCCTTGATCCACAGTGCCAGGGGTCGGCTCACGGTCCTCGGCGAGCAGCGCGGCTGCGCAACGTCCGAGCAAGTGGTGGCTAGAGCAGCCACTTCCTCGGACGCAAGCGCGCCCGGTTGCGCAACGTCCGAGCAAGTGGTGGCTAGAGCAGCCACTTCCTCGGACGCTGGGGAGGGAGAAGGGGGGTCAGTGGGTGTTGTAGCCGGCGTCGATGGCGCGCTGGCGGGACTTCTGGATCTCCGCCTCGGCCTCCGCGCGGCCGACCCAGTGCGCGCCCTCGACGGACTTGCCTGGCTCCAGGTCCTTGTAGACCTCGAAGAAGTGCTGGATCTCCAGCCGGTGGAAGTCGGAGATGTCGTCGAGGTCCTGGCGCCACGCCGCCCGCTGGTCGCCCATCGGCACGCAGATCACCTTGTCGTCGCCGCCGGCCTCGTCGCGCATGCGGAACATGCCCAGCGCACGGCATCGGATCAGGCAGCCGGGGAAGGTCGGCTCCTCCAGGAGCACCAGCGCATCGAGGGGGTCGCCGTCCTCGCCGAGCGTCCCCTCGATGAACCCGTAGTCGTCCGGGTACCGCGTCGACGTGAACAGCATCCGGTCGAGGCGGATGCGGCCCGTCGCATGGTCCACCTCGTACTTGTTGCGGTTCCCCTTCGGGATCTCGATCGTGACGTCGAACTCCACGGTGCTCCCAAGCTCGGCTGCGATGTTCTGACAGTAGTGTGACGCACCGGCAGCGGCCCCGGAGCCGCCGCGTGCGGAGGTGAGGCATGGCCAGCGTGGGCAAGGTCGTCGGCGTGGGCGTGCTCGTGGTGGTGCTCGCGGGCGCCGGCTACCTCACGGCCGACGCCTACGACATGGTTCCCGGCGGCCTCACCCTGGAGCCCGTCCCCGCCGATCCGAACCCGTTCCCCACGGTGCCCGCCCTCTCCGCAGCCGCGGCGCCCGCCGCCCTGGCGCTCACCGAGCTCGACGCCTCCGCCCCGATGCCGCTGTCCGGCGCGCTCCAGGCGCAGGTGGACGCCCTCGTCGCCGACCCCCGCCTCGGCCCGACCACGGGCGTGGTCGTGGCGGACGGGCTCACCGGCGGCATGCTCGCCACGAACTTGGCCGACGAGCCCCGCATCCCCGCGTCCACCGCCAAGATCCTCACGGCCGTCGCGGCCCTCTCGACGCTCGACCCCGCCAGCACGCTCTCGACGCGAGTGGTCCAGGGCGGCGCCGACGACGAGATCACGCTGGTCGGCGGCGGGGACATGATGCTCGCGGCAGGCGCCGGCGACCCCGAGGCCGTGCGCGGCCGTGCCGGGCTCGCGGACCTGGCGGGTCAGGTCGCCAAGGAGCTCTCGTTGCGGGGGACGACGAGCGTCCGCATCCGCTTCGACGACACCGCGTTCACGGGCTCGACGACCGCTCCGGGGTGGGCCGGCACCGACGTCGCCTACGGCTACGTCGCGCCCGTGACGGCGTTGGCCGTCGACCACGCCCGTACCACCGACAACCTGTCGGTCTCGCCCCGCTACTCCGACCCGTCGTTGCACGCCGCCCGCCAGTTCGCCGCCCGCCTGGCCGAGGCGGGGGTGGCCGTCGAGGGGAGCCCGGCGAGGGCCACCGCCCTCCCCGACGCCCGGGTGCTCGGCGAGGTGCGCTCGGCGACGCTGGCCGAGCTCACGCACTTCACGCTCGCCACCAGCGACAACACCGAGGCCGAGGTGCTCGGCAGGCTCGTCGCGAAGGCGCAGGGGCTGCCGGCGACGTTCGAGGGCGCGACCACGGCGGTGCTGCATGCCCTCGACGTGCTGGGCATCGACACCTCGGCGATGCGGCTCGGCGACTGCTCCGGCCTGGCCGACGGCTCGAGCATCCCGCCGCGCCAGCTCGTGGAGGTGCTCCGGCTGGTGGTGGGCGGGGAGCACCCGCCGCTGCGGGACGTCGCGGTCGGCATGCCGATCGCCGGCCTGACCGGCACCCTGGCCGACCGCTACACCAGCAGCCCCGCCCGCGGCGAGGTCCGCGCCAAGACGGGCTCCCTGACCGGCGTCACGTCGTTGGCGGGCATCGTGACCACCGACGACGGACGGGAGCTGGTGTTCGCCGTGATGGCGGACGCGACACCGCCCGGTGGCCAAGTCGCGCCGCGGCAGGCGGTCGACGCCTTCATCACCGGGCTGGCGGCCTGCGGCTGCCGCTGACCCTGCCGCCGCGCCGGGATACCGTGGCGCCCATGGCTTCCGACGAGCGCGGTCCGGTCGACTGGGCGCTCGCCGCCGCCATCGCGGGCCGGCTGGCGCGGCCCGGTCCCGCCGCCGAGCGGGACGAGCTGGCGGAGTTCGTCGCCGACCTGAGGGCGTCGGCGATCAGGGCGCACGACGAGGTCGCGGAGGTGACCGGGCTGCGGCCCGCGCCTGGTGTGCAGCGGGCTCCCGTGCTCGTCGTCGACCGCCCCGGGTGGGCCGAGGCGAACACGCGCGTGATTGCGACGCTGACGCGGACCCTGGCCGCCTCGGCCGGAACACCGTCCGCGGCGGCGCGCACGGCGGCTGCCGCGGAGGTCGGCGGCGTGCTGGCGCTGCTCGCCGGCAAGGTGCTGGGGCAGTACGACCCCTTCGGCGGCCGGTTGCTGATGGTGGCTCCGAACGTGCTCGAGGTGGAGCGCAAGCTCGAGGTGGACCCCCACGACTTCCGGCTGTGGGTCGCCCTGCACGAGCAGACGCACGCCTTGCAGTTCGCGGTCGCGCCGTGGCTCGCCGGCCACCTGCGGGGCCGGGTGGAGGGTGTCCTGGCGGACGTGGGGCCGGGCAAGGTCTTCGGGACCGACGACCTCGGCGAGCTCGCCGCCGCCGTCGCTCGCGCCCTGGCGGGCCGGGAGGACGGCGGCCTGCTGGGCCTCCTCGAGCCGGCGCAGCGGGCTGTGTTCGACGAGATCGGCGCGGTGATGGCGCTGCTCGAGGGCCATGCCGACGTGACGATGGACCAGGTGGGCCCGGCGGTGGTGCCGTCGGTGCGCACGATCCGGCAGCGCTTCGACGCCCGGAGGCGGTCGGCCGCCGAGGCGACCGGGCCCGCGGCCGTGGCCCGCAAGCTGCTGGGGATGGACCTCAAGATGGCGCAGTACCGTGACGGCGCGCAGTTCGTGCGTGCGGTGCGCCGCCTGGTGGGCGGCGGGTTCGACGCCGTGTGGTCCGGCCCGGACACCCTCCCCACCCCGGCCGAGATCGCCAACCCCGCCGCCTGGGTGGCCCGTGTGCGCCCCTGACGCGGATCCGGCTCGCTCAACCGGGGGAGGACCGTGACCGGCCCCGCGCCGGCGGTCGCGGCGGTGCGGGTGGCGCTGCGCCGGTGCCTGGCGGACCTTCCCGACGGCACCCTGACGCTCGCCGCGTGCTCCGGCGGTCCGGACTCGCTGGCGCTGGCCTCGGCCCTGGCGTTCGAGGCGCGCGGACGCTGGCGTGCGGGCGCGGTCGTGGTCGACCACGGCCTCCAGCCCAGGTCCGACGAGGTCGCGGCGCGCGCGGCCGCGGCC
>JAEXPS010000217.1 GCA_023438885.1 Actinomycetes bacterium | reverse complement strand
CTCCCCCCCCGCCCCCCCCCCCCGACCCACCGTCGCCCACCGTGACCGCCTTGACCGGTGACGGCGAACCTGCGCTCGAGGGCGAACTGGTGGTGTTCGCCGCCGCATCGCTCCAGGACACGTTCCCGGCCATCGGCGACCTGCTGGAAGCCGAGCACCCGGACTTGGCGGTCAGCTTCAGCTTCGGCTCGTCGGGCACCTTGGCCACCCAGCTCGCCGAGGGGGCGCCGGCCGACGTGTTCGCGGCGGCGAGCGCCACGACGATGCAGGGCGTGGGTGCCGGAGCCTCCACCGTGTTCGCGCGCAACTCGCTGGTGATCGCCGTGCCGGCCGGCAACCCCGCCGGCGTCACCGGCCCGGCGGACTTCGCCGACGGCGCGCTGACGATCGCGCTGTGCGACCCGTCGGCGCCGTGCGGGTCGGCGGCGCAGAAGGCCTTGGCCGCGGCCGGCGTGACCGCGGCCCCCGACACGTTCGGGCAGGACGCCAGGGCGACGCTCCGCCTCGTCACCGCGGGCGAGGTGGACGCCGCGCTCGTCTACCGCACCGACGCGCTGGCCGCCGGTGATGCGGTCGCGACCCTGCCGTTCCCGGACGCGGTGACCAGCGACTATCCGATCGCCGCCCTGGCCGGCGCTCCGCACCCTGCTGCCGCCCAGGCCTTCGTCGAGCTGGTGCTCTCGCCGCAAGGCCAGCGGATCCTCGCCGATGCCGGCTTCGGCAGTGCCTGACACCGTGCCCCGCGAGGACCTCGGCATGCTCGAGCCCACGGTGAGAGTGCCGAGGGCCGCCCGGCGCGCTCACCCGGGCCGGGCGCCGCTCGCGCTGGTCGTCCCGGCGGTCGCCGGGCTCGTCGTCCTGGTCAGCCCGTTCCTCGCCCTGGCGACGCGGGTGCCGTGGGGCAGGCTTGCGGGCCTCGTCGGCTCCGAACCGGTGGCCGGCGCGCTCGGGCTGTCGCTGCGCACCGCGAGCGCCGCGACCGTGATCTGCCTGCTGCTCGGCATCCCGCTGGCGTGGCTGCTCGCCCGCACGTCGTTCCCCGGCCGGGGTGTCCTCCGCGCGGTGGTGACGTTGCCTCTGGTGATGCCCCCGGTCGTCGGCGGCGTCGCCCTGCTCGCCCTGCTCGGCCGGCGGGGCGTGCTTGGCCGCCACCTCGAGGCGTGGTTCGGCATCACCGTGCCGTTCACGACGGCCGCGGTCGTGATCGCCGAGACGTTCGTCGCCCTGCCGTTCCTGGTGCTCTCCGTCGAGGGAGCCCTCCGGGGCGCGGACCAGCGCTACGAGCAGGCCGCCGCGGTGCTCGGCGCCTCGCGCTGGTACGTGTTCCGCCGCGTGACGTTGCCGATCACCGGGCCCTCGATCGCCGCGGGCGCGGTGCTGTGCTTCGCGCGGGCGCTCGGCGAGTTCGGGGCGACCATCACCTTCGCCGGCAACTTCCCGGGCACCACGCAGACGATGCCGCTGGCGATCTACCTGGCGATGGAGCGCGACCCGGACGTGGCGATGGCGCTGGCGCTCGTGCTGCTCGCCGTCTCTCTCACCGTGCTGGTCGCCCTGCGGTCGCGGTGGCTCTCCGCGGTGGTCAAGGTGACGGCGTGAGGCTCGACGCGCACGTCGTGGTGCGCCGGGCGGGCTTCGCGCTGGACCTGGCGCTCAGCGTCGAGCCGGGGGAGACCGTCGTGCTGCTCGGTGCCAACGGCGCGGGCAAGACGACGTTCCTGCACGCCGTCGCCGGGCTGGTCGAGCTCGCGGCCGGCCACGTGCGGCTCGGCCCCCAGGTGCTGGCCGACGCCGGCACCGGCGTCCACGTGCCGGCGGAGGGGCGCCGGTGCGGCCTGGTGCACCAGCAGCACGTGCTGTTCCCGCACCTGACGGCGCTGGAGAACGCCGCCTTCGGGCTGCGGGCGCGCGGCGTGCCGCGGCGCGAGGCCCGTCACCGTGCCGCCGGCTGGCTCGACCGGCTCGGTGTCGGCCAGCACGGCGGGTGCTCGGCCGCGCGCCTGTCGGGCGGCCAGGCTCAGCGCGTGGCGCTGGCACGCACGCTGGCCGTCGAGCCCGAGCTGCTGCTGCTCGACGAGCCGTTCGCCGCGCTCGACGAGGCCTCGAAGCCTCGCGTCCGCGACCTGCTGCGCGACGAGGTGCTCGGCGGGGAGCGTCCGGTGGTGCTGGTGACCCACGACCCGGCGGACGCGCGGGCGCTGGCCGACCGGGTGGTGCGGCTGGCGGTGGGGGCCGGCGGGGTCTGGTCCACGGTGTGAGACCGGGCCGCCGGGACCGGCGGGTTGCGGCGCGGGTGGGCCGAACTCGCCGCAGTGGCCCGGACTTCGTCCCATAAAGCGCCGCACAGCGGCCAATTCCTGGGCTCCACAATGGCGCCAATGGTCCAGGAATGCTCACCGGATCCAGATGAGAAAGGGACCTTGGTCCCTACAATTCACCACCAATTGTTTCAGACCGGAAACGCGGATTTGCACGTTCGAAACACCCGGCTGACACGCTGAAGAAACCACGGCGAGGCAGCCTCAGCGGTGTGGACGCAGATCATGCGGACGCAGCTCGCCGTCCCGGCGGGTCCCGCCGAACGCGCCTGGCCGTCGCCCGCACCGACGCCACGGGAAGGTCGTACCGCCATGCGCAAGATCGCCATCTACGGCAAGGGTGGGATCGGCAAGTCCACCACCACGCAGAACACCGTCGCCGGCCTGGCGGAGCTCGGCCGCAAGGTCATGGTCGTCGGCTGCGACCCGAAGGCCGACTCCACCCGGCTGCTGCTCGGCGGGCTCGCCCAGAAGTCGGTGCTCGACACCCTGCGCGACGAGGGCGAGGACGTCGACCTCGAGGACGTCCGCTCGCCCGGGTTCTGCGCCTCGCTGTGCGTCGAGTCCGGCGGCCCGGAGCCCGGGGTCGGCTGCGCCGGCCGGGGCATCATCACCTCGATCAACCTGCTCGAGCAGCTCGGCGCCTACGACGAGAGCCTGGACTACGTGTTCTACGACGTGCTCGGCGACGTGGTGTGCGGCGGGTTCGCCATGCCGATCCGCGAGGGCAAGGCCGAGGAGATCTACATCGTCGCGTCCGGCGAGATGATGGCCATGTACGCCGCCAACAACATCTGCAAGGGCGTGCGCAAGTTCGCCACCACGGGCAAGGTGCGCCTCGGCGGCATCATCTGCAACAGCCGCAAGGTCGACAACGAGTACGAGCTGATCGACCACTTCGCCCGCGAGCTGGGCTCGCAGATGATCCACTTCGTGCCGCGCGACAACGACGTGCAGCGGGCCGAGATCAACAAGAAGACCGTCATCGAGTGGAACCCCACCTGTAGTCAGGCGGACGAGTACCGCACGCTCGCACGGGCGATCGAGGGCAACGACATGTTCGTCGTCCCCCGGCCGATGGAGACCGACCGGCTCGAGGAGCTGCTGCTCGAGCACGGCATGCTCGACGCCGCCTGAGCGGCCCGTCAGCCCTTCGCCCTCCCTCCAGCCCAAGGAGCCGACGATGAAGAAGCCCGCCGACGTCGTGGACCCGTCCCCTCAGGCCCTCGCGGCCGTCGACCTGGCACAGGTGCGCGGCCTCGACCTGTCCGCGCCGGCCGTGGCGGTCCACCTGCCCCGCACCGCCCCCGAGCCGACCCAGCTGGCGACCTCGCTGGTGATGGCCTACCCGCCGAAGGTGCTGCGCAAGCGCACCCGGCACATCCGGGTCAACGACCCGGAGGCGATCCCGCAGATCGACGCGAACGCCCGCACCGTGCCGGGGATCATCTCGCAGCGCGGCTGCTGCTACGCCGGCTGCAAGGGGGTGGTGCTCGGGCCGATCACGGACGTCGTCCACATCGTGCACGGCCCGGTCGGCTGCTCGTACTACGCGTGGCTGACCCGGCGCAACCAGGCCGACCCGCCGGAGGGCGCCGCGAACTACCTGCCGTACGCCTTCACCACCGACATGACGGAGCAGGAGATCATCTTCGGCGGCGAGAAGAAGCTCGCAGCGGCGATCCGCGAGGCGCACGAGCTGTTCCACCCCAAGGCGATCGCCGTGTTCGCCACCTGCCCGGTCGGCCTGATCGGCGACGACGTGCACGCCGTCGCGGCGCAGGCGCGCAAGGAGCTCGGCATCCCCGTCTTCGGGTTCTCGTGCGAGGGGTACAAGGGCGTCAGCCAGTCCGCCGGGCACCACATCGCCAACAACGGGCTGTTCAAGCACGTCGTGGGTACGGAGGACCTTCCCGACGAGGCGAAGACCAACCCGATCCGCGTCAACCTGCTCGGCGAGTACAACATCGGCGGCGATGCCTTCGAGCTGGAGCGCGTGTTCGCCCGCTGCGGCATCGAGCTGGTGGCGACGTTCTCCGGTAACGCGCAGTACTCGGAGATCGCCCGCTCCCAGGAGGCCAACCTCAACCTCGTCATGTGCCACCGGTCCATCAACTACATGGCCGAGATGATGGAGACGACGTACGGCATCCCGTGGCTCAAGGTGAACTTCATCGGCGCGGATGCCACCGCCACGTCGCTGCGCAAGATCGCCCGCTACTTCGGCGACGACGACCTGACGGCCCGGGTCGAGGCGGTGATCGCCGAGGAGATGGCCGAGCTGGTGCCGGTGCGCGACGACGCCCGCACCCGGGTGGCCGGCAAGCCGGTGATGCTCTACGTCGGCGGGTCGCGCGCCCACCACTACCAGCAGCTCTTCGCCGACCTGATGATGCCGGTGGTCGCCGCCGGCTACGAGTTCGCCCATCGCGACGACTACGAGGGCAGCGTCGTCGCCCCGACGATCGTCACCGACGCCGACTCCAAGAACATCGAGGAGATCGAGGTCGAGCCGGACCCGGTGGCGTACCGGCCGCGCAAGTCGCCGCAGGAGGTCGCGGCCCTCGAGGCGGGCGGCCTGAAGTTCGCCGACTACGACGGGATGATGTCGGAAATGGCCAAGGGCGCCCTGGTGGTCGACGACATCTCCCACCACGAGCTCGAGCGGTTGATCGAGGCCTACCAGCCCGCCGTCGTCTGCTCGGGGATCAAGGACAAGTACGTCGTCGAGAAGATGGGCGTGCCCTGCAAGCAGCTGCACAACTACGACTACGGCGGCCCGTACGCCGGGTTCCGCGGCGCGGTGAACTTCTACCGCGAGATCGACCGCATGGTGAACGCCCGCGTCTGGCGGCTGGTAACGCCGCCCTGGCAGGCCGCTCAGTCGGCCTGAACCTCTCCCGACCGCACCCCGACGACGAGCGCCCGACGAGAGGGGCCCGCCATGCTCGACCACACCCTGCTGCCGGTGGCAGAGCGCAGCGCGCTGCGCATCAACCCGGCCAAGACCTGCCAGCCGATCGGCGCGATGTACGCCGCCCTCGGCATCCACCGGTGCCTGCCGTACAGCCACGGCAGCCAGGGCTGCTGCTCCTACCACCGCAGCCACCTCACCCGGCACTTCAAGGAGCCGGTCATGGCGGCGACCAGCTCGTTCACCGAGGGTGCCTCGGTCTTCGGCGGCCAGCCGAACCTGCTCCAGGGCCTGACGACGGTGTTCAGCGTCTACGACCCCGACGTCGTGGCCGTCCACACGACCTGCCTGAGCGAGACGATCGGCGACGACATCCCGCAGATCGTCGGCGAGGCGGGGCGGCAGGGGATCATCCCCGAGGGCAAGTACGTCATCCACGCCAACACGCCGAGCTACGCCGGCTCCCACGTGGTCGGCTTCGCCGCCATGTGCGCCTCGGTGGCGAAGTACTTCGCGGTCCCGATCGAGGCCAAACCGAAGAGCACCGACCGGCGGCAGGTGAACATCGTGCCGGGCTTCGTCGACCCCTCCGACATGCGCGAGCTGCGCCGGCTCGCCGAGGCGACCGGGCTGCGGGTGACGATGTTCCCCGACACGTCAGGGGTCATGGACGCGCCGCAGACCGGTCACCACGTCTTCTATCCCGAGGGCGGCGTGACGGTCGAGGAGCTGGCGAACCTCGGCCGCGGGGTGGCGACCCTCGGCCTGGGCTACTGGGCGTCGCGCCCGGCGGCGGTCGAGGTGGAGAACCGGGCCGGCGTGCCGCGCGAGGTGCTCGACCTGCCGATCGGCATCGGTGCCACCGACCGGTTCCTGGCCACGCTCGCCCGCCGCGGCGGGACGATCCCGGCGGCGCTGGAGCACGAGCGCGGCCGGCTCGTCGACCTCATGGTCGACACGCAGCAGCACTTCCACGGCAAGAAGGTGGCGATCTTCGGCGACCCGGACCACGTGCTGGCGCTGACCGAGTTCTGCCGCGACCTGGGCATGGTGCCGGTCCACGTGCTCACCGGGACGCCGGGCAAGCGGTTCGCCCGGGAGGCCGAGGCGATCCTCGGGCCGAACGTCCACAACGTGCGCGCCGAGGGCGACCTGTTCCTGCTGCACCAGTGGCTCAAGGCCGAGCCGGTCGACCTGCTGCTCGGCAACACCTACGGCAAGTACATCGCCCGTGCCGAGGACGTGCCGTTCGTGCGCGTCGGCTGGCCGATCCTCGACCGCGCGGGCCACGCGCTGCTGCCGACGCTCGGCTACGCGGGCGCGGTGCGGTTGGCGTCGCGGATGCTCGACGCGCTGCTCGACCGGCGCGACCGCGACGCACCCGACCACCAGTTCGAGCTCGTGCTGTAGCCATGAGCGAGGTGCTCGCCGCCAGGGCCCGGCAGGTGACGCGCGCCGGCGCGCGCGGTGCCGGTGACCTGGACTGCGACCGGCAGTCCGTCGCCGGGTCCGTCAGCCAGCGGGCCTGCACGTTCTGCGGCTCGAGGGTGGTGCTGTACCCGATCGCCGACGCGGTGCACCTGGTGCACGGGCCGGTCGGGTGCGCCGTCTACACCTGGGACATCCGCGGTGCGCTGTCCAGCGGCCCGCAGCTGCACCGGCTGAGCTTCTCCACCGACCTGCGCGAGCGGCACGTCGTCTTCGGCGGAGAGCGCCGGCTGGAGGCCAGCCTGCTCGAGCTGATCGAGCGGCACGCGCCGGCCGCGGCGTTCGTCTACGCCACGTGCATCGTCGGGGTGATCGGGGACGACGTCGAGGCCGTGTGCCGCTCGGTGGCGCAGCGCACCGGCATTCCCGTGATCCCCGTGCAGGCACCCGGGTTCCGGGGGTCGAAGCGGCAGGGGTACGACGCCGCGTGCGACGCGCTGATGGCCCTGGTCGGCACCGGCGACACGGCGGGGATCAGCCGGCACAGCGTCAACCTGCTCGGCGACTTCAACCTCGCCGGCGAGATCTGGATCATTCGCGAGTACCTCGAACGGATGGGCGTCGAGGTGGTGGCGAACATCACCGGCGACGGCCGGGTGGCCGACATCCGCCGCGCCCACGGCGCGGCGCTCGACCTGGTCCAGTGCTCCGGGAGCACGACGGCGCTCGCCCAGCGCCTGCAGCGCGAGTACGGGATCCCGTTCCGCACGGTGTCGTACTTCGGGCTGGAGGACATGGCCGCCGCGCTGTACGGCGTCGCCGAGCACTTCAAGGACCCCGCCATGCTGGAGCGCACGCGCGCCCTGGTCGCCGAGGAGGTCGCGGCGGTGCTGCCCACGGTGCAGGAGTGCCGGCGCGACCTGGAGGGCAAGCGGGCGGCGATCTACGTCGGCGGGGCGTTCAAGGCGATCTCGCTGGTCAAGGCGCTGCGCCTGCTCGGGATGCGCACGGTGCTCGTCGGCTCGCAGACCGGCAGCGCCGAGGACTACCGGTACCTCGCCGAGCTCGTCGACCCCGGCACCGTGATCGTCGACGACTCCAACCCGGCAGAGCTGGCCGGCTTCCTCGCCACGGAGCGGGTCGACCTGTTCGTCGGCGGTGTCAAGGAGCGGCCGCTGGCCTACAAGCTCGGGGTGGCCTTCTGCGACCACAACCACGAACGGAAGATCCCGCTCGAAGGGTTCGTCGGGATGGCGAACTTCGCCCGCGAGGTGCGCGCGTCCGTGTGCAGCCCCGTGTGGCAGTTCGCGCCACGGCGGGGGGCCTGACATGGCCGTCTCGACCACCAACGCCTGCCGCATGTGCATGCCGCTCGGGGCGTGCCTCGCCTTCACCGGCCTCGAGGGCACGGTGCCGTTCCTGCACGGGTCGCAGGGCTGCGCCACGTACATCCGCCGCTACCTCATCAGCCACTTCGCCGAGCCGATGGACGTCGCCTCGTCGTCCGTGGGGGAGGCCGCGACCGTGTTCGGCGGCGAGGCGAACCTTCGCGACGGCATCGCCAACGTCACCCGGGTGTACCGGCCGCAGGCGATCGGGGTCGCCACCACGTGCCTGACCGAGACGATCGGCGAGGACGTCGCGGCGATGCTCGCCCGAGCCGCGGACCCGGCCGAGGGGATCGAGGCGCAGACCGGCGTGGCGATCCCCGCGCTGGTGCACGCGCCGACCCCCTCGTACGCCGGCACGCACGCCGACGGCTACCAGGCGGCGCTCGCGGCGACCGTCGGTGCGTTCGCGCGGGCGGGCGAGCCCACCGACACCGTGGTGCTGCTGCCCGGCATCGTCTCGCCGGCCGACCTGCGGCACCTCTCCGAGGTGGCCGGCGGCTACGGCCTGGCCCACACCGTGCTGCCGGACTACTCCGACCGGCTCGACGGCGTCACCGCAGCCCACTACGAGATGCTGCCCGCGGGCGGCACGGCGCTCGACGAGGTCGCGGCCACCGGCCGCGCCCGGGCCTCGGTCACGCTGGGCGGGCTCGCCTCGCCGGGCGTCACGCTGGCGGGCGACGTCCTCGAGCGCAGCTTCGGGGTGCCGTCGCACCACCTGCCGCTGCCGGTCGGCATTCGCCTGACCGACCTGTTCGCCTGCCTGCTGACCGAGCTGAGCGGGCGGGGCATGCCCGCCTGGCTCGCCGCCGAGCGTGGCCGCCTGGTCGACGCCTACGTCGACGGTCACAAGCACGTCGCCGAGAAGCGTGCGGTCGTCTTCGGCGACGAGGACCTCGCCCTCGGTCTGGCGGTGTGGCTCGCGGAGATCGGGGTCACCCCGGCGGTCGTCGCCACGGGCGGGCGGTCCGGCCGGCTGGCCGACGAGCTGACCGCCTACGCCCCCGAGCTGGCCGGCCGCGTCAGCGTGCTCGACGACGGCGACTTCGACCAGATCGAGCAGGCGGCCGCACAGGCGTGCCCCGACCTGCTCGTCGGCCACTCGAAGGGATACCCCATCGCACGGCGCCTGGGCGTGCCGCTGGTGCGCGTCGGCCTGCCGATCCACGACCGGGTCGGCGCGGCCCGGATCCGCCACCTCGGCTACCGCGGCGCGCACGACCTGTTCGACCGCGTCGCCAACGCGCTCGTCGAACACCGCCAGGACGCCTCCGCCGTCGGCTACGCGTACATGTGAGGAGCCCGATGACGACCGAAGCCCCGCTGACGCCCACCCGGGTGCCGCTGACCGACCACCCCTGTTTCGACGAGGCCGCCCGCGCCCGCACCGCCCGCGTCCACCTGCCGGTCGCACCGCGCTGCAACGTCCAGTGCAACTACTGCAACCGCAAGTTCGACTGCGTGGCCGAGTCGCGCCCAGGGGTCTCGTCGGTGGTGCTGTCACCCGAGCAGGCCGCCGACTACGTCGACGCGGTGCGGCGTGACGTCCCGCGGCTCGCCGTGGTGGGGATCGCCGGGCCGGGCGACCCGTTCGCCAATGCGGACAAGACGCTGCGCACGCTGCGCCTGGTCAAGCAGCGGCACCCCGACCTCCTGCTGTGCGTGGCCAGCAACGGCCTGGAGGTGCCGTTCCATCTCGACGAGATCGCCGAGCTCGAGATCAGCCACGTGACGATCACGATGAGCGCGGTCGACCCGGACGTGGCGGGCCAGGTGTACCGCTGGGTGCGCGACCGGGACCGGCGGGTGTACCGCGGCAGGGCCGCCGGCGAGCTGCTGATCGCCCGCCAGCTCGCGGCGATCCGCGGCCTCAAGGAGCGCGGCGTCACCGTCAAGGTCAACACGGTGCTCGTGCCCGGGGTGACGCTGGACTCGGTGGCGGAGGTCGCCCGCGTCGCTGCCGAGCTGGGCGCCGACACGATGAACGCGATGCCGCTGTACCCGGTCGACGGCACGCCGTTCGGCGAGCTCGGCGCTCCGACACCCGAGCAGGTGAAGCAGGCGCGCCAGGCGGCACGCCCGTTCCTGCCTCAGATGACGCATTGCCAGCGGTGCCGTGCGGACGCCGTCGGGCTGCTGGACGACGAGCACGGCGACGACGCCGTCGCGCGCCTGCTGGCCGCGCGCGGCACCCGGGACCGGCCGTACGTCGCCGTGTGCTCGCAGGAGGGGTACCTGGTCAACCAGCACCTCGGTGGCGCGCAGCAGGTGCTGGTCTACGAGAACGCCGACGTCGACGGCCGGGTCACCCCCCGGCTCGTCGAGGGGCGCCCCACCGCACCTGCGGGTGGCGGCGCCCGCCGCTGGGCGCAGCTGGCGGGGGTGCTGTCGGACTGTCGCGCGCTGATCTGCCACCAGCTCGGCGACGCGCCGCGCACGGTGCTCCAGGCCGCGGGCGTCAGCGTGTACGAGTCGGACGGGTTGATCGCCGACGCCGTCACGGACGTCTTCGCCGGGCGCACACCGCGCCGCGTGCTGCCGATCCGTGACTGCGCCACGTCCTGCGCCGGCCCCGGCACCGGCTGCGGTTAACTCGTCGTCCACCCGGAAGGAGGACCCATGTCCGCCACCACCGCACCGTCCGCCTCCTGGGCGTGCGTCGACGGCAACGAGGCGGCCGCCTCGGTCGCCTACCGGCTCTCCGACCTGTGCGCGCTCTACCCGATCACCCCGGCCTCGCCGATGGGTGAGCACGCGGACGTCTGGAGCCACCGCGGGCTGACCAACCTGTGGGGTGCGGTGCCGCAGATCGTGCAGATGCAGTCCGAGGGCGGCGCCGTCGGCACCCTGCACGGCGCGGTGCAGGCCGGGGCCCTCGCGACGAGCTTCACCAGCTCGCAGGGCCTGCTGCTGATGCTGCCGAACATGTACAAGATCGCCGGCGAGCTCACCCCGGCGGTGCTGCACGTCGCGGCGCGGGCGATCGCCACCCACGCCCTGTCGATCTTCGGCGACCACTCGGACGTCATGGCGGCCCGCTCGACCGGATGGGGGATGCTCGCCTCGAACGGCGTGCAGGAGGCGCACGACCTCGCCGCGATCGCCCACGCCGCCTCGCTGCGCTCGCGCATCCCGTTCGTCCACTTCTTCGACGGCTTCCGCACGTCGCACGAGATCAACCGCATCCGGCCGCTGTCCGATGGCGACCTGCGCGCGCTCGTCGACGACGCCGACGTGCGCGCCCACCGGGCGCGCGCGATGAGCCCGTCCCGGCCGGTGCTGCGCGGCACGGCGCAGAACCCCGACGTGTTCTTCCAGGCCCGCGAGGCGGCCAACCCCTTCTACGACGCGGCGCCCGGGATCGTCGCGGAGGCGATGGCGCGGTTCGCCGAGGTGACGGGCCGGCGCTACGGGCTGGTCGAATATCACGGCGCCCCGGACGCGGACCGCGTCGTCGTCGCGATGGGGTCGGCCGTGGCGACGATCCGGGGCACGGTCGACGCGCTCGTGGCCGCGGGACAGCGGGTGGGGGTGCTCGCGGTGCGGCTGTACCGGCCGTTCCCCGCCGCCGCCCTGGTGGCCGCCCTGCCGTCGACCGTCACGGCCGTGGCCGTGCTCGACCGCGTCAAGGAGCCCGGCGCGGCCGCCGAGCCGCTGCACCTCGATGTCGTCGCCGCGCTGGCGGACTTCGCCGCCGACCCGCCACGGGTGATCGGTGGGCGGTACGGGCTCGGCTCCAAGGAGTTCACCCCGCGGGACGCCAAGGCGGTGTTCGACGAGCTGGCGGAGCTGGCCGCCGGACGCCCCGCCCGGCGGCGGTTCACCGTCGGGATCACCGACGACGTCACCGGGCTGTCCCTGCCCACCGATCCTGGCTTCCGCCTGCCGACGCGCGCGGTGCAGGCTGCCTTCTACGGGGTGGGCTCGGACGGCACGGTCGGTGCGAATAAGGCGTCGGTCAAGCTGATCGGCGAGCACACCGACTCCTGGGTGCAGGGCTACTTCGTCTACGACTCCAAGAAGTCCGGCTCGACCACGGTCTCCCACCTGCGCTTCGGCCCCGACCCGATCGACGCGCCCTACCTCGTCGAGCAGGCGGACTTCGTCGCCGTGCACCAGTTCGGCCTGCTGGCCAGGCTGCCGGTACTCGACATCGCCCGGCACGGGGCGACCGTGCTGCTCGCCGCCCCGTACCGCGGCGACACGGCGTGGGCGCACCTGCCGGCGGCGGTGCAGCGGGCGATCGTGGAGAAGGACCTGCGCGTCCACGTCGTCAACGCCGGCAAGGTCGCTCGCCGGGCCGGGCTCGGCGGCCGGATCAACACGGTGATGCAGGCGTGCTTCTTCGCGCTGGCGGGCGTGCTGCCCGTCGAGCAGGCGCTCCGGCTGGTCAAGGACAGCGCCCGGGCGGCGTACGGCAAGCGCGGGCCGGCGGTGGTCCAGGCGAACCTCGACGCGATCGACGCCGCGCTGGCGAGCCTGGAGCCGCTCGTCGTGCCCGGCGACGCCCTGGCCGGGGTCGCCGACGACGGCGCGGACGGTGAGCCGGACCAGTCGCCCCGCCCCGACGACGCGGCAGGGGAGGGCGGCGCGCTCGTCGCGACCGTGCGCCGGCTGATCGCCGGCGAGGGCGACCTCCTGCCCGTCAGCGCGTTGCCCCCGGACGGCACGTTCCCCACCGGCACGGCGGCTCTGGAGAGGCGCGGCCTGGCCACCGAGCTGCCCCGCTGGGAGCCCGAGAACTGCACGGACTGCGGCAAGTGCACCCTCGCCTGCCCGCACGCGGCCATCCGGATGAAGGTCTTCGACGCCGGCCTGGCCGCCGGTGCTCCCGAGGGCTTCCTGCACAAGGAGACCGGCGGCCGGGACGTCCCGGCGGGCTCGCTGCTGACCGTCCAGGTGGCGCCCGACGACTGCACCGGCTGCTCGGTGTGCGTGTCCGTGTGCCCGGCCTCCGCGCTGACGATGGTGCCCGCCCGCAGCGCGCGCGACGAGCAGCGGGCCGGCTACGAGCACTTCCGGACCATCCCCGACACCGACCGCACCACGGTGCGCACCAACACCGTCAAGGGGTCCCAGCTGCTGCGACCGCTGTTCGAGTTCTCCGGCGCCTGCGCCGGCTGCGGCCAGACCCCCTACCTCAAGCTCGTCACGCAGCTGCTCGGCGACCGGATGCTCGTGGCCAACGCCACGGGGTGCTCGTCGATCTACGGCGGCAACCTGCCGACCACCCCGTGGACCACGGACGCCGCCGGCCGTGGCCCGGCGTGGAACAACTCGCTGTTCGAGGACAACGCCGAGTTCGGGCTCGGCCTGCAGCTCGGCGCCGCCCAGCGCACGTCGCAGGCCCGTGCCCTCGTCGGCCAGCTGGCCCCGGTGCTGGGGCTGCCCGACGATCTCGTCGCCGGCCTGCTCGCGGACGTGCCGGTCACCGACGAGGCGGCCGTGGCGGCGCAGCGCGACCGTGTGGCGGCGCTGCTCGCGGCACTCGATCGCGTCGACGGCCCGGCCCACCCGCAGCACCTCGCCGGGGCGCGGGAGCTGCGCGAGGTCGCCGACGGGCTCGTGCCGAGCTCGGTCTGGATCGTCGGGGGCGACGGCTGGGCGTACGACATCGGCTTCGGGGGGCTGGACCACGTGCTGGCCTCCGGACAGGACGTCAACGTGCTGGTCCTCGACTCGGAGGTGTACTCCAACACCGGCGGGCAGGCCTCCAAGGCCACCCCGCTCGGGGCCTCGGCGAAGTTCGCCGTCGCCGGCAAGACGACCCGCAAGAAGGACCTCGGCCTGCTTGCCCAGGCCTACGGCGACGTCTACGTCGCGCAGATCGCGCTGAACTCCAACGAGATGCAGGCCGTCCGCGCGATCCTCGAGGCCGCCGCCTACCCCGGCCCGTCCCTGGTCATCGCCTACGCGACCTGCCGTGAGCAGGGGGCCGACCTCACGCACGCCGTCGACCACCAGCGGGCCGCGGTCGCCTCCGGCCACTGGCCGCTGTACCGGTACCACCCCGCGCCGGCGCCCGGCGCCGGGCCGAGCTTCCGGCTGGACTCCAAGCCGCCGAGCATGCCGCTCGGGGACTTCTACGCGATGGAGACCCGCTATCAGGCGGTGGCGCATGCCGACCCGGAGCGGGCCGCGGCGCTGCTGGGGCAGGCGCAGGTGCACGCCGACGAGCGGTTCGCCCGCTACCGCGCGCTGGCCGCTCCGGCGGACGAGCGATGCTGATCGACACCACGCTGCGGGAGGGGTCGCAGGCGCCGGTGCCGTACCTGAGCCGGTGCCGCCGGCGGGCGCTGCTGACGGCGCTGGTGCGCATCGGTGTCGAGGAGGTCGAGCTCGGGCACGTCGTCGCCGAGCCCTCGTACGACCCCGGGCCGCTCGCGGCGCTGCTCGAGCTGGCGCTCGACCTCGACCCGGGGGTGCGGCGGGCAGTCTGGTGCCGGGCGAGGGAGGACGACGTCGCCGCAGCCGCCGCGCTGCGGCCGGACGTCGTCTCGTTCGCCCTGCCCGTCTCGGACCTGCACCTGGAGCGCCGGCTGCGGCGCGACCGCTCGTGGGCGCTCGCGCAGGTGGCGCCGCTCGTCGCCCAGGCCCGGGCGCAAGGAGTCGGGTACGTGTCGATCGGCCTGGAGGACGCCACCCGGGCCGACCCCGGCTTCCTCGACGAGGTGGTCGCGGCTGCGGCCGGGGCCGGTGCCGACCGGGTCAGGCTCGCCGACACCGTCGGAGTCGCGTCACCGAGCGAGGTGGCGCGCCTCGTCGATCGCGTGCGACGCGCCTACCCGGGCGAGGTCGCGGTCCATGTTCACGACGACCTCGGCATGGCCACGGCGGGCGCCGTCGCGGCCCTGGAGACGGGCGCCGACTGGGCGGATGTCTCGGTGAGCGGCCTGGGCGAGCGGGCGGGGGTCTCCCGGCTCGAGGAGGTCGCCGCATGGCTGGTGGTGCGGCGCGGCGCGGGCTACGACCTGCGAGCCGCGCGCGAGATCGCCCACAGCCTCGCCGGGTGGGTCGGCCGGCCGGTGCCGGCCCACGCGCCGGTGGTCGGCGCCGACGTGTTCGCCTGCGAGTCGGGCCTGCACCTGGCGGGGCTGGCAGCGGACCCGGCGACCTACGAGCCGTACCCGCCCGAGCTCGTCGGTGCCCGGCGCTCGTGGCGGCTCGGCGCCGGCAGCGGGCGCGCGGCGGTCGCCGCGCTCGCCCCCGGCGGCGGTCTCGATGCGCTCGGGGTGGCCTCACGGGTGCGCGGTGAGGCCATCGTGCGGGGCCGTGCCCTGCGCCCGGAGGAGTGGGTCCGTGCCACGCGGAGCCTCGCACCTGTCCCGGACGAGGACCCAGGAACGCAGGGCATGATGTCCTCGTGGCCCGACGACACCGCCTGCTGAGCGCACCGGTGCTCGGCGTCGTCCTGACCCTGGCGACGGCGGCCCCCGGGGCGGCGTTCGACGGCGTCGAGCCGGCGTCGTCGAGCCAGTGCCCCGCCGGTCAGTTCTGCGTGTGGTCAGGGGCGGGCTACACGGGCACGATGGCCGGGACATCGGGCACCACGGCGGTGTCCGTGCCGTTCGGAGTGACCCGGTCGGTTTGGAATCGTTCGGCCTCCGCCGCGCGCATCTACTCGGGCTCCGGCGGGACGGGCGTGTCCGTGTGCTTCGCCCCGGGCGCCCAGAGCGACTCGGTGCAGGTGACGTCGGCGTCGATGCGCGTGCTGTCCACCACCACCTGCTGACGACGTTGCGGCCATGACCGATCTGATCCCGAGGCAACGCTCGTCGGACAGCGACGCCTTCGAGAGCCTCTACCGCGATGTCGTCGCCTTGGTCCGCCGCTACGCCGCCCGCCACGTCGGGGACCAGCTCGCTGACGACGTCGTCGCCGAGGCGCTGACGGCCGTCTGGCAGAAGTGGGACTCCCTGCCCTCGAGCGCCGAGGAGCGGCGGGCCTGGACCTTCGGCGCGGCTCGGCTCGCCATCAAGGTGGTGTCGCGCCGGCATCGCGGCGGTCTTCCCACCGGGCTGTCGATCGTCCGGGCGGACGAGCCGTCGGTGGCCGACCACGCCGACGGCGTCGCGGCCGACGACAGGGTGATGCGGCTCCTGTCGGCCCTGCCGCCCGCCGAGTTCGACGCGATGTGGCTCGTGGTCTGGGCCGACCTGTCGCCGACCGATGCGGCCCGCGCTCTCGGCTGCAGCGTGACGGCCCTCACGTCGCGCCTGGCGCGAGGGCGACGGCACCTGCGAGAGCGGCTGGACGAGCAGGCCCGCGAGGGGGAGGTGACGGGCCGTGTCCGCTAGGAGAGCGCTGCGCGAGGCGGACCGCATTCGCGCCATGTTCGACGACATCCCGGCGCCGGGCGAGGCGGCCGGGCCGCTGTCGGCGCGGGACGAGGCGATTCTCGCCCGGATCCTCTCGTCCGAACCGGGTGCCGCGTCGAGCGGGGGTGGACTGCCGCGGGCCAGGCGCACCGTCACGGTGCGGCGGGTGGTGCTGGCGGCGGTCACGGTGATCGCGCTCGTCGTCGGAGGGTTGTCCTGGCAGGCATGGCGGGCCGTGCCCGCCGATGCCCTCACCCCCGCGGTGCTGCCGTTCTCGGACGGCAGCGTCGCGGACGCCCTGGCCGCGCAGGGCCAGCCGGCCCGCGAGGCGCTGCTGAGGCTGGCCGAGGCGGCAGGCTCACAGCCGTCCGCGTCCGGCGCGGGGGACCAGGTCGTTTCGTCCTACGGCTGGTACCTGAACGCCTCGGTCGACGCGGATGGCGTGGCCACGACGGTCCTTGCCCCGATGTTCTCCACGACGGTGCTGCGCCCGGATGGCTCCTTCTCCAACCGGGAGATCCGTGCTCCCGCACTCGACGTGCACGGCAGGGTGGTGGACGGCGAGTACCCGCCCGGAGGCCAGACGAGTGGCGACGACCTGCCCGCCGGCACGTTCGACCCCGCCTACGTGGCGAACCTTCCGCGAGATCCCGCGGCCCTGCGCCAGGCGCTGCTGGGCCCGGTCACGGGACTCGACGCTTCCGTCGAGACCGGAGTGCTCGTCCAGCTGGTGACCGGGCTGTACGCGCAGTACGTCGTCCCCCCGGACCTCGCCGCCGCCGTCTGGACCATGCTGGCGGACGAGCCCGGGCTGATCAGCCTGGGCACGTCGAAGGACCGCCTCGGCCGCGACGGCGTCGCGGTGGCGGTGCGCGACGGGCAACCGGAGGCCCCGGCACTGACCGTGCTGGTGATCAGCGAGGAAGACGGGCGCCTGCTGGGATGGGAGCACATGGTGGACGCCCTGCCGGACCTCGGGATCGACGAGCCCGCCGTCACCGCCTTCCAGGCGTTCCTCTCAGCGGAGTGGGTATCCGGACGCTGACTCCACGGCCCGATGTGACGAAGGTCACACGGGTGTGACGTGACAGATCCGGCTGATCCGCGCATGTACGGGTAACGGCTGCGCGCAGGGGGCGCCGTCGTCCTCGACTACCAGGGAACAGCCGGAGCGCCGTGCCTCGCACGACGTTCCGAGGTCTGCACAGATCAGCGGAGTCAACGTGCGGTGGGCGGAGGCGCCGTAACGCAGGTCCGGGATCCGTGCACCGAGCGGCGATCGCTGTCGCTGCGGGCGAACGGGCGGCTCAATAGGACGCGCTCCCCGTCCGGGGAGCGCGGAACTCGTCGCCTACCAGCCCTGGAGCGCAGAGATGTCGGTACTGCCTGAGGTCCTCGCCGCCAACGCGGCCTACGCCGAGTCGTTCGGCGCCAAGTCCGAGCTGGCGCTGCCGCCGGCGCGTGGGTTCGCCGTCCTGACGTGCATGGATGCGCGGCTCGACCCGGCCAAGTACGCCGGGCTGGCGGAGGGGGACGCGCACGTGATCCGCAACGCGGGCGGGCGCGCGTCCGACGACGCCATCCGCTCGCTCGTGATCAGCTACAAGCTGCTCGGCACCAAGGAGTGGTTCGTCGTGCACCACAGCAACTGCGGGATGGAGTTCTTCACCGACGAGGTGATCCGCGGGCTGCTCGCCAACAGCCTGGAGACCGCCGCACTCGGCCCGGACGGCTTCACCGACGTCGGCTCGGGGCCCGGGTCGCGCGCGGGGGAGTACATCGACTGGCTCACCATCTCCGACCAGGCCACCAGCGTCACCGAGGACGTGCGGCGCATCCGGACCCACCCGCTGGTCCCGTCGCGGATCCCGATCTACGGCTACATCTACGACGTGGCGACCGGGCGTCTCGTCGAGGTGCCCGAGGCTACGACGGTCGGCGCCGCGACGGGAGGCTCGCGGTCGCCGATGAGGTCACGCGCCGGGCTCCCCGGCCGGAGCCCGCGTCACCCGCAACGAGGGAGGGGCCGGCGCCGCCGCCGATCTAGCGTCGAGAGGAACGATTCGGACACTCTCGAAGGAGCATCATGTCGGACGACGTCATCATGGCCGCAGCCGCCGTCACGGACGGCGCATACACCCTGCTCATCGCTGACTTCACGGAGACCGAGGTCGCCCAGGAGGCATACGAGGCGCTGAAGGAGGTCGAGGACCGCAAGACCGTCAAGATCGAAGGCGCGGTCGTCGTCAAGCGCGAGGCCGAGGGCGAGGTGAAGGTCGTCACGGCGACGGATCACAGCACCCGGCGGGGCCTCACCTGGGGCGTCGTCGGCGGGGCCGCGCTGGGCCTGATCTTCCCGCCGTCGATCCTCGGCAGCGCCGTGGCGCTCGGGGCGGTCGGTGCGGCCACCGGAAAGGGCCTGGAGATCCGCCACCGCAAGGGCCTCGAGGCGGATCTGAAGGACGCCCTCGCGCCGGGCCACTCCGGGCTCGTCGTGGTGGTCTCGGACCCGTCAGCCGTCGAGCTGCGTAAGGCGCTCGAGAAGGCCGAGGGGATCGTGGAGAAGGCTGTCGACAAGGCCGAGGCCGTCGAGCTCAAGGCCGCCGCCGACGAGATCACCGCCGCCGAGGGGTGAGCCGCCACATCTAGTTGCCGGAGCTCTCGTAGCGCAGCAAGCCCCGGCGGAACACGAACGCGCCCAGCCCGAGACACCACGCAGCGACGAGCGGCGTCAGGAACCCGAGCCAGTGCGCCGTGCCCTTCGAGAGCACCGCCTGCGCCGGGAAGTAGCTCATGAAGGCGTACGGCAGCACGACCGAGAGCACGATCCGCACGCCGATGCCGTAGATGGTGATGGGGAAGCGTGCCAGCTCGCCGAACGTGTGCATCGAGAAGGCGAACATCGACCACGGCGTCTTGATCCAGAACGCCGCCGCGTTGGTGGCTGTGTTCAGCCCGATCTTCACGAGGGCCGCGCTGACGACGAGCACCACGAACAGCGCGATCGTGGCCGGCGTCCAGGCGACGTCGACATGCGTCACGGACACGCCGAGGAGAGTGCCGCCCAGGACCACGTTGCCCAGCCCGTTCATGCCGATCTCGGAGCTCAGCACCTGCAGCAGTGGCGAGAAGGGCCGCAGCAGCAGAGCGTCGAGCCCGCCCAGGTTCACGGTCACGGCCATCGACCAGGCACCCTGCGCGAACAGCACCGACAGTCCCTCGGACAGCACGACCAGTGCGTAGATCATCGCGACGTCCCAGAACGCCCAGCCGTTGATCTGCGGAATCGCTCGGAAGATCGCCCACAGGAACACGACGCCGACGCCCTGCGCGAGCACGGCGGACACGCTCATGATCCAGAAGTCGGCCTCGTACTCGAGGGTCGAGCGAAGGTGCGCGCCGAGGCATCGCCGGTAGAGCCGCGCATTTCGGCGCAACCGGCCCAGTGGTCCGGGCGCGGCAGCCGGCACCGGGCTAGCCACCGTGCACCGTCAGCTGCCGGCTCGCCGCGCTCCACATCGCCCGGCCGAGGAACCACAACCCGATGGTCCAGAGCGCCTGCACCCCCACCGCGCGCCACGCCTCCGCGCCGGTCAGGTGCCCGACGTAGACGAGCGCCGGCGTCGACGCCATGCCGGCGAACGGCAGGTACGTCAGCACGCTCTGCGCCCAGTGCGGCAGGAAGGCGAGCGGCACCAGCGCGCCGGAGCACAGCGTCACCAGCGCGATGCGCCCGGCCTGCACCCCGACGTAGTTCTGGGTCCAGAACACGAGCAGACCGCTCATGTAGACGATGCCGAAGCGCAGCGGCATCACGAGCAGCGCCGAGACCGCGAACGCGACCACCTGGCCCTCGGCCGGGCGGGGCATGCCGCCGAACGCGATCGCGGCGAACCCCGCGACGAGCAGCGCCGTGGCCAGCTCGTAGACGCCGAAACCGAGCGCCTCGGCGAACCGTGCGTTCTGGTAGCCGACGGGCCGCACGAGATCCATCGCGACGTCTCCCTGCCGGATGCGCCCCGCCATGCGGTAGTCCACGTAGCTCGACACCAGCGAACCCGCGACGAACGCGACGAGCAGGTAGGCACGCATGTGCGGCCAGTCGAACTCGTGCACCGGGCCGTTCGCGAGGACGGCGCGCCACAGGTAGAGCATCGACAGCACCGCGAAGGCCGTTGCCAGGAGGCCGAACAGGAAGCTGACCTGGTGGGCGACGAGGCTGCGGAACGCGGTACGCGCCGTCGAGCGGGCGGCGCGTACTCGTGCACGCACCGGCAACGGCCCCGACGGTGCGGCCGCCAGCAATGCGGCCGCGGTCACCCGGCGGCTCCAGGCTCGGTGCCGTGGCGGAGCTCGCCCGCGTACATGCGGCGCACGACGTCTTCGATCGTCGGTTCGTCAATGCGGATGTCGACCACGTCGACCTCCGCCTGCACGGCGGCGAGGACTTCCGCCGCGCTGACCAGCGACGGGTCGAACGCCACGTCGAGCTGCAGGTCGCTGTGCCCGTCGCGGACGGCGGCGCGCGGGAGCCGGGCGGCGATGCCCGCGAGGGACGAGGGCGTACGGGCGACCTCGAAGTGCATCGTGCGCTCGCGGGCGTAGGTGTCGACCACGGTGCGCAGGTCGCCGTCGTAGACGATCCGGCCATCGTCGATGATGACGAGCCGCTTGCAGATGTCCTCGATGTCCCCGAGGTCGTGCGTCGTCAGCATCACGGTGGTGCCCTCGTCGACGAGCTGGCGGACGAAGACGCGCACCCGGTCCTTGACGGCGATGTCGAGCCCGATGGTCGGCTCGTCGAGGAAGACGATCGGTGGGTTGTGCACGAGAGCGGCGGCGAGGTCGGCTCGCATCCGCTGGCCGAGCGAGAGCTTGCGCGCCATGACGGGCAGGATCTCCGCCAGGCCGAGCGTGGCATCGAGCCGCTCGAGGTTGGCGGCGTACTGGGCCGCCGAGAGCCCGTGCATGTCGGCCAGCAGGTCCAGGGAGTCGCGCACCGGGAGGTCCCACCACAGCTGCGTGCGCTGGCCGAACACGACGCCGATCCGCCGGGCGTTGGCGATCCTGTCCTGGTACGGGACGCGGCCCTCGACGCGCACCGTGCCTGAGGTCGGTACCAGGACGCCCGTGAGCATCTTGACGGTGGTCGACTTGCCGGCCCCGTTCGGGCCGACGTACGCGACGGCCTCTCCGGCCTCGATCGTCAGGTCGATGTCGTCGACGGCGAGCTTGTCGGTGTACTTCCGCTCGACGAGATGGCGGAGGGACCCCGCGAGGCCGGGCCGCTTGTCCGGCCGCCGGAACACCTTGCGGAGCTGGATGGCCTCGATCAACGGCACGGTCGCCATCCTGACAGAAGACCGCTCAACGGCTCCAGGTCACGCCGGTCGACTCTCCGGTGGTGCGGTGGCTGCGCCGGTGTCAGCGGCCCGCGTTCCTCGGGAGCACGAACGTCGCCGCGAGGCCGACGGCGAGGGCGACGGCGGCCAGCCCCGTGGTGACCTGGCTGGCGTGGATCATCGCCTCCCCGGCGGCCTTCGCCGCGACCTCCATGCCCGGCGCCGCCTGCAGGCCCGCGATGGCCGTGCCGGCGCTGTCCTTGACCGCGGTGGTCAGCGCGTCGACCGAGTCGGCCGGCAGGCCGGCGGCGACGAGGTTCTGCCGGGTCGAGGAGGCGAGCGTCGACACCAGCAGGCCGCCGAGCAGGGCGACTCCGAGCGCCGAGCCGAGCTGCCGCACGGTGCTCTGGAGACCCGAGGCCTGGCCGCTCTCGTCGACGGGGATGTCGGACAGGAGCAGCGACGTCAGCTGAGCCGTGGCCATCCCGACGCCCACCCCGTAGAGGAAGAGCCACAGGCACAGCGTGAGGGTCGACGTGCTCATGGACAGGCTCAGCGCGAGCCCGCCCACCGCGACGACCTCGAGGGCCAGCCCCGTCTGGACGATGGCCCGGTGCGACATCCGCCCGCTGAGGTGGGGGAGCGCGGCGGAGATGAGGAACGTGCCCATCGCCAGGCAGAGGATCACGCCGCCGGTGCCGAGCGCGGTGTACCCGAGCGTGCCCTGCAGCAGCAGCGGCAGCGTGAACAGCAGGCCGAACTCGCCGAACGCCACGATGAGCGCCGCGATGGCGCCGGCGCGGAACGTCTTCACCTTCAGGAGCGACAGGTCCACCAGGACGTGACGCCCGGCGGCGGCCCGGCGCTGCTCGACGACGACGAACGCCACGACGGCCAGGACGCCGCCGACCAGGGCGAACAGGACCGGCGAGAGGTCGCCGTTCTCCTGGCGGGTCCAGCCGAACCACGACGACTCGATGAGGGCGAAGACGACGGCGCCCATCCCCACGGCGCTCAGCAGCGTGCCCCACGGGTCGCTCCCGGGCAGCGCGGTCGCGTCACGCGACTCCGGCACCGCACGGATGATGCCCACCAGCACCACGATCCCGATGGGGATGTTGAGCCAGAACGCCCACCGCCACGACACGTCGGTCGCGAGCCACCCGCCGACGAGCGGCCCGATCGCCGCCATGCCTCCGATGGCCGCTCCCCACACGGCGAACCCGATCGCCCGTGCCCGGCCGGTGAACATCGCGTTGAGGCTCGACAGGGTGCTGGGCACCACCATCGCCGCTCCGAGGCCTTGGAGCAGGCGCGCGATGATGAGCTGGACCGCGCCGCCGGCGGACCCGGCGAGGAGCGAGGCCGCCATGAACACGACCATGCCCAGCCCGAACAGCCGGCGCCGGCCGTGCAGGTCTCCCATTCGCCCGACGGTGATGAGGGTCGCGGCGAACACCAGGGCGTAGGAGGCGTTGAGCCACTGGGCGTCGGCAGCCGTCAGGCTCAGGTCCGTCATCACCACCGGCAGGGCGACGTTGACGATCGTGGCGTCCATGATGACCACCGCGACGCCGAAGCCGATCGAGAGCAGGGCGGCCCAGCCGCGCCTGTCGATGGTGTCGGTGGCAGAGGGAAGGGGTCCCGTTCCGGAGGCGGCGGCGCTCTCGTGGCTCACTCGCGGAATGTTACCGACATGGTGTCGGCAAGAACCACCGTGCCGCTCAGCGTGCCGCCCTTCTCGACGCCGCCCGCGGCCTGCTGTCGGCAGGACCTGGTGCGCGTGTGCCGAGCCTCGCGGACGTGGCAGCGAGAGCATGCGACCACGCGCTGGCGATGACGCTCGCGGCAGTGGCCAGGGCCGACGAGTTGGCCAGCCACCAGTGCCCTGGACCACGAGCTGCGCACCCCGCTCGTCGCGGCGCTGCGCGAGCCCGGATGGTCGAGACCGGCACCGGCGAGCGACGCGCTCGCGCCGTCGCGCACGAGATGCTCCAGCCCTACCTGCAGCCAGGCGCTGCGACGCCGGCCGACGAGTGAGTGAGCGCACCGGCACCCGCGGCCCTAGAGTCCGCCCGTGGACTCCGAGGCCTTGATGAGAGGGCGCCGCAGCAGGCGCCTGGTGTCGGCGGTACTGGCATGGACGCTTGCCGTGCTCTCGGCGACCCTCTTGTTCGGCTTGATCGATCTGGGAACCGTCGTCGGCTTGTCCGACCCTGCCTACGAATGGTCGATGTCGCTCGAGGCGAGCTGGGGCGGTCTCTTCACCTTCGTGGTGGCCGGCTCGTTCGGCTGGATCGGGACGGCGCCGGCCCGCCCCTGGCCCGGCGTGGCCCTGCTCGCCCTGACCGCAGCCGGGCTGGCGGCCGGGAGCCTGTCGGCACGTGACCCAGGACCGCTCTGGGTGGCGGTTCCGCTCGCGGTCGTCACGGCGGTCTTCGCCTGGCTCCTGCGTCCGGAGCTGGCCGGCGCCCGGCCGGTGTGGCGGGCCGAGCCCCCGGTGGCGGTCGTCGCCGCCGCCGGCGTGCCCCTCTGGCTCGCGTACGCGTGGTTCACGCATCGGGCCTCCGCGACCGGCTCGTGGAACGACACGCTGGGGATCGACCACTGGCCGGTCCAGGTGGGCCTGGGCCTGATCCTCGCCGCAGGATCGGCGGTGCTGGTCGGGGCATGGCGCGACCTCGCGCTGTGGCGGTGGGCATTCGCGCTGACCGCGGCCCCCATCGCGTGGGCGACGCTGCGGTACCCGGAGCGCGAGGGCGCGATGCCCCACGTGGTCTGGGGTGTGCTGATCGCGGTGTGGGGCGCGTTGCTCGTCGGTGCGGCCTGGTGGCCGCGTCGAGGGGCCGAGTCCGGCCATGCCTCCGACGTGGACGTGCGGCCGTTCGCGGACGGTGCGACCGTGGAGCGATGACCACCGACGAAGGGCGGCCGGACGACCCGGTCGCGTACGACCCGAACCAGGACAGCGACTCCGATCCGGACATGCTGAATCCTCGCGCGGGCGGGCGAGCCCGCGACGAGGGCGGGGACGACGAGGACACCGACGCCAACCCCGACAACCTCAACCCCCGCGACGACAGACCGCACGAGGCGCCGGAGGACTGATCCGCCACCGCGAGCCAGCGGCCACCGGGCCGGTGGGTTAGCGTGAAGAGAGCCGCCGCGGACGCCCTGGCGCTGTCGCCGGGAGCGCGCGGCAGCCGCCGGGAGACCGGCGGCGCGGGTGCCTGAGGGCAGCCGCGACCGGGTCGGGGAGTCGGCCCGCACACCCGTCGGCCCGGGTTCGTCGTACGGCGACCCGCCGACGCCCCTCGAGAGCGAGTGGTCATGTACGTCGGACTCGGAGTGTTCCTGATGGTCGTGGGCGCGGTGCTCACGTTCGCCACGTCGGCCACGGTCGACTGGGTCGACCTCGACGTCGTCGGCTGGATCCTGATGATCGGTGGCCTCGTCGCGATCATCTTGTCGATCGTGTTCTCGCGCCGGCGCGGCCTGTCCGCGCGGCGAGTCACCCAGCGTGACCCGGCGACCGGCACCACGGTCCAGGACTCCCACGTCGACCCGGTCTAGGAGGAAGAGAACCATGCCCCGTCGAGGCCCAGGCCCCAGCGTGAAGGACAAGGAGCTGTACGAGACCCTTCGTGAGGAGGGAAACAGCAAGGAGAAGTCGGCGCGGATCGCCAACGCCAGCGCGGCGCGCGGTCGCCGGGCGGTGGCGGCCAAGGGCGGCAGGTCGGGTGACTACGACGACTGGACGGTCGCCCACCTGCGGCGGCGTGCTGCCGAGATCGGCATCCGCGGACGCTCGACCATGAACAAGGCCGAGTTGCTCCGCGCGCTGCGTTCGCACTAGTGGCCGGGCACGGCGCACTCCTGGTGCGGCTGACGGCCACCGCGGCCGCCCTGGAGTCGCCGCGCAGCCCGGCCGGGCGGCTGTGCCAGGCGGCCTGCGCGCTCGCCGACGCGGACGGCGGCGCGCTCACGCTGGAGGAGGGTCCGGAGGGTCTGGGGCGCGAGGTGCTCTGGGCCACGGACTCCGTGGCACGGCTCCTCGACGACCTGCACGACACCCTCGGCGAGGGGCCGGCCGTGGAGGCGCTGCGCGCCAACACCCCGGTGAGCGTCAGCGTCGAGAACGACGGGCATGCGCGCTGGCCGCTGTTCGCCGACGCAGCCCGCGACGCCGGCGCCCGGCTGGTCGTCGCCCTGCCGATGCATGCCAACGGGCACGCGGCCGGCGTGCTGCTGCTCTACCGGGCCCGGGCGGGTGCGTTCGCGCTGCCGCCGGCCGACCTGGAGTTCCTCGCCGAGGCCGTGGGTCTGGTGCTGGTGCAGGCGGGCGGCGCGCCCGACGACGCGGAGGGGACGGCGCACTCGGCGGTGGACCAGGCGGTCGGGATGGTGATGACCGAGCAGGGTCTGTCGGCGCTCGACGCCCTCTCGCTGCTGCGGGCGCATGCCTTCGCGCGCGGCCTGCCGCTGGCCGAGGTCGCCCGCCGGGTGCTCGACCACACGCTCACGCTGCGCCCGGACCGTCCGCAGTAGGCATCCGCGCAGCAACCAGGTGCGGCGCGCGAGGCCACGGGTGACCATGGGACGGTGCGAGCCATGTGGAAGGGAGCCGTCACCTTCGGCCTCGTCAACGTCCCGGTCAAGCTCTACAGCGCCACCGAGGACCACGACGTGTCGCTGCACCAGGTGCACGACGCCGACGGCGGCCGCATCCGCTACCAACGCGTCTGCGAGCTGGACGGACAGGTGGTGCCCTACGAGCACATCGACCGGGCGTACGACGACGGCGAGCGCACCGTGGTGCTGACCAAGGACGACCTGGCGGGCCTGCCTGCCGAGCGCGACCGCGAGATCGAGGTGGTCGAGTTCGTCCCGAGCGACCAGATCGACCCGATCATGCTCGACCGCACGTACTACCTGGAGCCGGACTCCAAGTCCACCAAGGCGTACGTGCTCCTGCGGCGCACCCTGGAGGAGACCGAGCGCACGGCCATCGTGAAGTTCGCGCTCCGGCAGCGCACCAGCCTGGCGGCGCTGCGGGTGCGCGGCAACGTCCTGGTGCTCCAGACCTTGCTCTGGGCCGACGAGGTGCGCGAGGCGGACTTCCCGTCGCTCGAGCAGCAGGTGGAGGTCAGCGACAAGGAGCTGGCGATGAGCTCGCAGCTGGTGACCAGCTTCGAGTCCGACTTCGCCCCCGAACAGTTCGCCGACGAGTACCAGGCGCAGCTGCGCACGTTGATCGAGGCGAAGCTCGAGCGGGGTGAGTCCGTCAGCACCGCCGACACGTTCGGCGAGCAGGAACGCGAGGAGAAGGGCGCCGAGGTGATCGACCTCATGGACGCCCTGCGCAAGAGCGTCGCGGACGCCAAGGCCCGCCGTGGCGGCGGCGAGAAGGAGGAGGCCGAACAGGCTCCGGCCCGCTCGCGCAGCAGGGCCCGCAAGAAGACCGGGTGAGCGGTGCGGGCTCGCGCCGCGGCGCATCGCCCGCGTGACACCATGTCGCCGTGTCGGTTCCCGCACCGCCGGTCGTCGAGCCGCCGGCTGCCGGGCGCGCCGCGCGGGCGCTGATCGACCGCCACGCCGGCATCCTGTCGGCGGTCCGGGGCGTGCTGGACCACCTCGACGGCGTGGTGGTGCAGGTGGCGCGGTGGGTCCACGCCGACGAGCGGCGCCGCGCGGCCGAGGAGCTCGCCCATGTCGACGTCTCCCGTCTCGGCGAGACCACGGACCGCAACCTCCGGCTCGCCGCGGTCCAGGCCGCCGGCTACCTGCGCGCCGACTCGCTGCTCGGCCTCGACGAAGCGACGCTGTCGGCGCTGCCCGGCGTGGGTGACGCCACGGCCCGCGCCGTCGTCGCCGCCGTGCGCGAGCTCGCTGAGGCAGCGACGGAGCTGCGGCCGCTCCGGATCGGCGTCGACCGGGCCGGGCTGCCCACCCCCGACGGAGCGGATGCCGCGCTCGCCCTCCTCTTCCGCGTGATGAGGCTGCGCCCGCTCGTCGAGCCGCACCGCCAGGCGCTCAGCGACTACGTGCGGCTCGTCTCGCAGCCGCTGCGGGACGCGCGGCCGGCGCGCGGTGCGGTCCGCATGGCGCTGTCGACCCCCGGCCGGCGACGCCGGGCCCGCGCGGCGGTCGACGCCCTCGTCGGGCTGGAGCGGTGGCTCGCCGAGCGCGGCGTCGAGGACGCGCTCGGGATCGCGACACGGGCGATCGGCGAACCCGATCCCGGGGTGTTCGCGCTGGTCGAGGACTTCGAGCGCCGCTCCGTGGAGTACTACACGGCGCTGAGCAGCATCGTGCCGGACGCGCGCACGGCCCTGGCGGCGCGCGGCCTGCTGCCCAGCGACCTGGTGGAGCGGGTGAGCCGCCAGGAGCTGGACCTCTCGGCGCTGACGGTGCCGCTGCGCGAGTACCAGGCCTTCGGCGCCCGTTTCGCGCTCAACCAGGGCCGCGTGGTGCTGGGGGACGAGATGGGCCTGGGCAAGACGATGCAGGCCCTGGCGGTGATGTCGCACCTGGTGGCCCAGGGGGAGAACCGCTTCCTCGTGGTGTGCCCGGCCAGCGTGCTGGCCACCTGGCACCGGGAGATCACGGCCCACTCGACGCTGGACGCGCATCGGTTCCACGGCGACGGCCGCGACGCCGCCGCGGCCACCTGGCGCCAGTCCGGCGGCGTGCTGCTCGCCACCTACGACGGGCTCGAGGACCTGCCGCCGGAGGCGGGCGTCGGCCTGCTGGTGGCCGACGAGGCGCACTACGTCAAGAACCACCGGACCCGCCGGGCGCGTGCCGTCGCCGGATGGGCGGCGACCGTGTGGCGCACCCTGTTCCTCACCGGCACGCCCATGGACAACCGCCTGGACGACTTCCTCGCCCTCGTGCAGATGCTCCAGCCGGAGCTGGTGGCCACCTTGCCGACGCGGCTCGGCGTGCTGGGTGCCGACGCCTTCCGCCGTGCGGTCGCTCCGGTCTACCTGCGCCGCAACCAACGTGACGTGCTCGTCGAGCTGCCCGAGCTGATCGCCACCGACGACTGGGTCGACCTCACCCCGGCCGACGAGGTGGCCTACCGACAGGCGGTGCGCAGCGGCAACCTCATGGCGATGCGGCAGGCGGCCTGGACGGCCGGCGCGGACGGCGCCTCGGCGTGCGCCAAGCTGGACCGGCTCCTCGAGGTGGTCGAACAGGCCCGGCTCGACGGACGCAGCGTGCTGGTGTTCACGTTCTTCCGCGCGGTCGCCGACACGGTGGTCGCCGCCCTGCGCGCCGCCGGCGCGCCCGTGCACGGCCCGCTGCACGGCGACGTGCCCGTCGAGGACCGCCAGGGCCTGGTCGACGCCTGGGCCCAGGACCCGGCAGGCGTGCTGGTGGCCCAGGTCACCGTCGGCGGCACGGGCCTCAACCTCCAGGCGGCCAGCGTCGTGGTGCTCTGCGAGCCGCAGCTGACGCCCACGCTCGAGGCGCAGGCGGTCGCGCGCGCCCACCGGATGGGCCAGGTGCGGACCGTGCAGGTGCACCGCCTGCTCGCCGAGGACACGGCCGACGAGCGGATCGTCGACCTGCTGGCTCGCAAGCGCCGCGACTTCGACCTGTTCCTGCGCACGTCGGCGATGGCGACGGCCACCACCGAGGCGGTGGGCGTCTCGCAGGCGGAGCTGGCGCGCGAGGTCGTCGCAGCCGAGCAGTCGCGGCTGGGCTACGGCCCGGTCTGGGACGAGCTGGCGGCGGACGAACCGGCCGACCGACCCACCAGGTGAGCGCGCGTCACCTCTCGACCACGACCTCGTCGGGCCGCTTGTCCGCCCGCCAACCGCGCCAGGACGGCGCCCGCAACCGTGCGTCCGGGTCCGTGCCAGGGTCCGCGGTCCACTCCGCTGCCTGCACCTCCCCGACGAGGGACGGCGTCACCCAGCGGGTGTAGCGGGCATCGATCGAGGGGACTCCGTCGAGGGGTGGTGTCGTGCGCTCGATCGCCGCGAGCCGCGCCGCGACCTGCCGGCGGTCGGCGTCGCTGAACCCGGTGCCCACCCGTCCGGCGTAGCGGAGGCCGCCGTCCGGACCGGGGACGGCGAGGAGCAGCGCACCCGCGAACCGGTCGTCCGTGCGCGGCTCGCCCGCGTGCAGCGGCCGCCAGCCGACGACCACGACCTCCTGGGTCCGTGTGTGCTTCAGCTTCAGCCACTGCCGCGAACGGCGCCCGGCGGTGTAGGTCGAGGAGCGGCGCTTGGCCACGACACCCTCGAGGCCCAGTCTCAGGGACGTGGCCAGCGCCGCGTCGAGGTCGCCGTCGAACGAGGGCGGTACGTGGATGGGCGCCTGCGCGGTCACCAGAGCGGCCAGGACGTCACGCCGTTGCTCGTACGCCTCCCGCAGCAGCGTGTGGGTGCCTACCTGCAGCACGTCGAAGAGCATGAGGTCCACCGTTCCGGTGTGCCGCTGGAGGCGCCGGAAGTCGGGCCGCCCCTTCCCGTCGAGCGCGACGATCTCGCCGTCGAGCACCACCGGCAGGTCGTCACCCACCTGCCCGGCGAGCACCGCCAGCTCCGGGTAGGTCGCGGTGAGGTCCTGCCCGGTGCGCGAGAGCAGGCGCAGGCGGCGCCCGTCGCCGTCCGCCTCGACCACCGCCAGGGTGCGGTAGCCGTCCCACTTCATCTCGAACGCCCACCGCGCCTCGTCGCCGTCGGAGTCTTCCGCCAGCTCGCGGCGCTCGCCGGGTTCAGCCGCCGAGGCGAGCATCGGGCTGAGCCGCACCTCCACGCCCGGGCGGCGACCGGCGTGCCCGTCGCCCGGCGAGCGCGGCCTCTCCTTCGTCGACGAGGTCGCCGGCTCGTGCGCGCCCGGCTCCTCGTCGCCCGGCTGCTGCTTGGTGCGGTGGATCAGCCACGTGTTCTCGTCGTCCCCCTTGCCGGTGCGGATCAGGGCGAGCCGGCGCGACCCACGCTCCTGCGAGTGGAGGGTGACGATCACCTCCTCGCCGTCGCGCCACTTCTCCTGCTCGTAGGTGCCGCGGTCCCAGATGGTGACGGTGCCACCGCCGTACTCGCCTTTCGGGATGGTGCCCTCGAAGGCGCCGTAGGCCATCGGGTGATCCTCGGTCTGCACGGCGAGGTGGTTCTTCTTCGGATCGGTGGGCTCGCCCTTCGGCAGGGCCCAGGAGACCAGGACGCCCTCGTGCTCGAGCCGGAAGTCGAAGTGGAGGCGCCGGGCGTGGTGCTCCTGGATGACGAAGGTGGGAGCGGCGCCGGCTGCCGGCGTGGCGCCGTCGTCGAACGGCTCGGGCGTCTTGGCCGGGTCCCGCTTGGCGTTGTACGTCTCGAGGCGGGCGAGATGTGCAGGTGTCGGCTCGAGCTGCGACAGGTGGCCTGCCGTCAGCGCGGCGAGCAGGTCGCCGTCACGCTCGACGCGCTCCAGCACCTCCTGGTAGGTCAGGTGGCGCAGGTCGGGGGCGTCCAGCTCCTCCCAGGTGCGCGGCGCGGCGACCATCGGGTGGGCGCGGCCGCGCAGGGAGTACGGCGCGATCGTCGTCTTGTTGGGGTTGTTCTGCGACCAGTCGACGAGCACCTTGCCGCCGCGCAGCGTCTTCTTCTGGTCGCTGACGACGAGGTCGGGGTGCTCGGACTCCAGGTAGCGGGCGAGCTCGTGGGCCACCTCCGAGACGCCCTTCGCATCCTGCTGCCCGTCCAGCGCCGCGTAGAGGTGGATGCCCTTGGAACCGCTCGTCACGGGCATCGGATCCAGGCCCATGCCACGCAGGATCGCCCGCGCCAGCCGGGCGACCTGCGCACACTCGGCCAGGCCGGCGCCCTCGCCGGGGTCCAGGTCGAGCACCAGGCGGTCCGGCGGCAGGTGCGTGCCCGTGCGTCCGAACTGCCACTGCGGCACGTGGATCTCCAGGCTGGCGGTCTGGCCCAGCCAGGTGAGGGTGGCCAGGTCGTTGACCAGGACGTAGTCGTTGGCCGAGCTCTGGTGCTGGATGCGCCGCGTGCGCACCCACGAGGGGGTCGACGACTCCGCGTTCTTCTGGAAGAACACCTGACCGTCCACGCCGTCCGGCCAGCGCTTGCGGGTGGCGGGCCGCTGGCGGGCATGGGGCAGCAGCACCGGCGCGATCCGGGCCAGGTAGTCGATCACCTCGCCCTTGGTGGTGCCCGTGGCGGGGTACAGCACCTTGTCGAGGTTGGTCAGCCGGATGCGATGCCCCTCCACCGTGACGGTCTGCGGTGTCGCCATCGCAACATCGTCACGCCGTGCGCCGGTGTGCGCAGGCGGTGACTCGCATCGTCTATCGTCGGGCCGCGCAGGGTGACGGCGCGGAACGGAGGGGCCGCGGTGCGAGTCGGAGTCGTGTATCCCCACGTGGAGTACCCGGCAGACGCGGCCGCCATCGCGGCCTTTGCGCGGGCCGCCGAGGCGATGGGCTACGCGCACGTGGCCGCCGACGACCACGTGATCGGCGCCAACCCTGACCGCCCTGGCGGCTGGACCGGCTGGGTGACCCATCGCAGTGCGTTCGTCGAGCCCTTCGTGCTGTTCTCCTACATGGCGGGCGCCACCTCCGGCCGGCTCGAGTTCGCCACCTGCGTGCTGCTGCTGCCGCAGCGCCAGACGGTGCTCGTGGCGAAGCAGGCGGCGAACCTCGACGTGCTCGTGGAGGGCCGGCTGCGGCTCGGGCTCGGCGTCGGATGGAGCGAGGTCGAGTACGAGGCGCTCGCGGAGGACTTCGCCACCCGCGGTCGGCGCCTCGACGAGCAGATCGAGGTGCTGCGCGCGCTGTGGACCGAGCACCACACCGAGTACCGCGGTCGGTGGCACTCGATCCCGAACGCTGGCATCAACCCGCTTCCGGTCCAGCGGCCGATCCCGTTGTGGTTCGGTGGCCACTCCGAGCCCGCGCTGCGGCGCGCGGCACGGGTCGGGTCGGGGTGGATGCCGCTGTTCGAGTCGGCGGACGAGGCCGCGCCGACGCTGGCTCGGCTCGACGAGCTGTTGGCCGCGGCCGGCCGGAGCCGGGACGGCTTCGGGCTCGACGCGCGGATCCCGTACGGGCCAGCGGACCCCGGCCGTTGGCGTGCGCTCCTCGACGGATGGCGGCGAGTGGGCGCCACGCACGCCTCCCTGGTCACCACGGGAGCCGGTCTGGCGACGGCACGGGAGCACCTGGAGGCGCTCGAGCGGTTCGCCCCGGTCGCGGCGGAGTTCGCGGCGTCGCGCGGGCGCGGCTGACGCCGCGTCAGCCCCCGGAGCGGGCGCAGCCGGTCGGCGGTGGCGAGCCGGAGAAGCGGTCCGCGGTCCAGGCGATCAGGTCCGGCACCAGGGGTGAGCCGGGTTCGACGAGCGCCACGTGGTCCAGTCCGGCGTAGACCCGGTAGTCCACCTGGCGGCCTGCGGCGCAGAGGCCGTCGACGTACTCGTCTTGCGACTCGGCGGTGACCAGGCCGTCCGAGCCTCCCTGAGCCAGCAGCAGCGGCGCGGTACCGGTGGCCGGGGGCACGTTCTGCGCGAGGCGCCGCCCGAACGCTCCGGTGGTCGGGTCCGTGCTGAAGACGTCGGGATCCCGCTCGAGCGCCAGGGCGGACAGGATCGAGACGAGCACGCCCGGCTCGGTGAGGCAGCGCGTCGCCATCTGCCGGAAGATGCCCTCCGCGCCAGGGCGCACGTAGTCGCGGTAGCGCACGTCGTCGTAGGTCGCGGTGTAGGCCGCGGCGACGAAGGCGGCGAACACCGAGCCGCCGGAGACGTGCGGCAGGTCCCCGACGAGCCCGGGCAGGTTGGCCGCCGGTGCGAGCGCGGCGACACCGGCGAGATCGAGCTCGGGGGCGTAGGTGCCGGCCTCGGCGGCGGTCCACAGCGCCACGCCCCCGCCTTGCGAGTGGCCCCACACGACGTGCCGGTCGCCGAGCCGGGCCTCGGGGAGGTCGCGTGCCGCCCGGGCCGCGTCGAGCACGGCATGCGCGCTGTCCAGCCCGACGAGATAGGGGTGCGGCGCCTGCGCGCCGAGCCCGATGTAGTCCGGGGCGACCAGCGCCCAGCCCTCGTCGACCACCTGGTCGAGGACGAACATCGCGCCGGACTCGAACGGACGGGGCGCCAGCGAGGGCGCGCAGTTCTGTGCGAAGCCGGTGGTGCCGTGCGCCCAGTCGAGCACGGGCCAGGGGCCGTCACCCTCGGGGACCACGACGATGCCGCTGGCCACCTCCGCGCGCCCGTCGCCGCGGGTGGTCGTGTAGAGGATGCGCCACGCGAGGGCGCCCGGGGGCACGTCGCGGGTGAACGGCTCCGCGCGGATGAGGCGGCCCGGCTCGTCGGGCACGTCCCGTGGGGCGGCGTAGAAGTCGTCGACCACGGGCGAGGCGCGGTGCAGCGCGGCGCTGACGCTTGCGGCACCGATCGCGAGGGCGAGCACCACGACGGCGACGATCGTCCGGGTCCACCTGCGCCAGGCTCTCGGAGGGTTGGTGCTCGCCGGGCTCTCGGTGCCGCGCACGGCCTGCCACGACGCGACGGCGCCGGCGATGATCAGGCGGGCGCCGAACACCACGGCGACGACCAGCAGGGTGATGTCCGGCCACGCGAGGGCGAGCACGCCGAAGACCACCTCGGCGACACCGAGCATCAGCGCGGCCACCCGCGCGTCCACGGTGACGCCGCGGCGCAGACCGCCGAGCGCGCGCAGCACGCCACCCACGATCAGGCCCACCCCGACGACGACGGCGACGACCCGCACGGTCAGCCCGCGCGACACGAGGATGAGGACTCCCGCGCCGAGCCAGACGAGCGCACGCGTCACCCGCCAGCGCGCGGGCTCGTCGGACATCAGCTCGACGACCGCGGACACCACCAGGCCCGCTCCCAGGAGCAGGGCGAGGACCCCGAGCGAGGTCGTCGGGCGGCTGACCACCACCGCCCCGAGCGCGACGGCCACGACGCCGACCGCACCGCGCAGCCACCGTGCCACCGCACCCCCAGGGACTTGACCTGCGGCGACTGTAGCGCCCGTGCCCGCCGCGGCGGACCGGTCGATATGCGCTCGGCACCTGCCCGGCGGGCCCCCTAGCCTTCGCGGGTGGATCTCGATCCGATCGACCGGGCCGCCGCGCAGGCGAGTTTCAGCGGGGTCGTGGCCGTGGACGCCGGTGACCGGCGACTGCTCGGCCTGGCCGGCGGGTTCGCCGACCGCGCGCACGCCGTCCCCAACACCCTCGACACGCGGTTCGCGATCGCCAGCGGCACCAAGGCGTTCACGGCACTCGCGGTGATGCGGCTGGTGGAGGAGGGCGTCCTCGACCTGGGCACGCGCGCGCGAGCGCTGCTGGGCGACGACCTGCCGCTGATCGACGACTCCGTGACGGTGGAGCACCTGCTCTCGCACTCGTCGGGCATCGGGGACTACCTCGACGAGGAGGCGGGCGGCGAGATCACCGACTACGTGCTCGGCGTGCCGGTGCACACGCTGGACACCGCCGAGGCCTACCTCCCCGTGATCGACGGCTTCCCGCAGGTGTTCGCTCCCGGAGAGCGCTTCGCGTACAACAACGGCGGCTACGTGGTCCTCGCCCTGCTGGCCGAGCGTGCGAGCGGCGTGGGCTACCACGAGCTCGTCGCGCGCGAGGTCTGCGCCCGGGCCGGGCTGACGCGGACGGCCTTCCTGCGGTCGGACGAGCTGCCGGGCGACGTGGCACTGGGCTACCTGGACGACGAGCGAGTGCGCACCAACGTGCTGCACCTGCCGGTGCGGGGCGTCGGCGACGGTGGCATCTCCACCACGGTCGGCGAGCTGCACGCCTTCTGGCGGGCGCTGCTCGCCGGGCGGATCGTCCGGCCCGAGACCCTCGCGGCGATGTCGAAGCCGCGCTGGGACGTGCCCGGCGAGGGCAAGCGCTACGGCCTCGGGCTCTACGTGCACGACGCAGGGCCGGCCCTGTGCCTGGAGGGTTACGACGCCGGCGTCTCGTTCGTCTCGTGGCACGACCCGCGGACCGCGACCACCGCGACCGTCATCGGCAACACCTCCGAGGCGGCGTGGCCCGTTGCCGGCCTGCTGCGGCAGGTCGTCGACTGAGCGGTGAGCGTCGCCGGACGGGCGACGCCATCACCGACTGGCTGCTGGACCCCGATCCTGTCCGCTGGCTCTCGGACAGCGCCTGGGCCACGGGGCGACGAGGGCGTAGGCAACCGTCCACCCGCTGGCGAACGAGCGTTCGAAACCGTCTCGTCCGTCGCCTTGCCGCACGGTGGGTGGGGACGCAGCATGGAGGGAAGCCGCTCCGGGGGACGACCGAAGGAGGATGGCCATGAGCCTCGACGGCAGCGAGACCCCGATCGAGCGTGTGCGCACCGGCATGAAGGTCCTGGACGCCGACGGTGAGATGGTCGGCCGGGTGCACGACATGGCGATGGGTGAGCCGGACGCGGTGGTGCCGGACGCCGACCTGGCTGAGGCGAGCCCGGTGCCGCCGGAGCACAGGTCGCGACTGCTGCGCACCGGCTACATCGAGGTGACCCCCGGCCTGTTCAAGCACAACCGGTTCGCCGCCGCGGACGAGATCGCCGAGGTGGACGACGACGGTGTGCACCTGGCGATCCCTGCGGCACGGCTCGTGGGTTGATGACGCCTCGTCGTCTCACGACGTGAGCGCACGGGCCCGAAAGGAATGGCGCGCTCGGGCCGCGCGGTTGTGAACTGGCGAGCGAACAGACGTGGATGGGGTTCGCCCCATCCACGTCTGGTCGTCTACGGCGACCCAGCCCCTTCCGGCGAGCTCGGCACGACTGCGCCCACCGGACCGCACGACACGACGAGGACGGCGCACCAGTGACCGAACCCACCACCCTCGCGCCGGAGGCGCCCGAGACCACCCTCGCGCCCTCCCTCGACCCGGTGACGCGGCGCCGCAACAACCTCGTCATCGGCCTGCTGCTGGTCTCGACGTTCGTCGTCTTCCTCAACGAGACGATCATGGGCGTCGCGCTGCCGCACCTGATGACCGACCTCGGCATCTCCGCCGTCGCCGGGCAGTGGCTCACCACCTCGTTCCTGCTGACGATGGCCGTGGTGATCCCGGTCACCGGGCTGCTGCTGCAGAAGTTCCAGACCCGGCAGGTGTTCATCGCGGCGATGACCCTGTTCAGCCTCGGAACCCTGGTCGCCGCGCTGGCGCCGGGGTACGAGGTGCTCGTCGGTGCCCGCGTGATCCAGGCGAGCGGCACCGCGATCATGCTGCCGCTGCTGATGACCACGGTGATGGAGCTGGTGCCTGCGCAGGAGCGCGGCCGCACCATGGGCAACATCGCGATCGTCATCTCCGTCGCCCCGGCGATCGGCCCGACGATCTCGGGCCTGATCCTGTCCGCGCTGTCCTGGCGGTTCATGTTCGTGCTGGTGCTGCCGCTCGCGCTCGGAGCGCTGACGCTCGGCATACGGCGGATGGTCAACGTGACCGAGCCGCGCCCCACGCCGATCGACGCGCTCTCGGTGGCCATCTCGGCGACGGGGTTCGGCGGACTGGTGCTGGGCCTGAGCCGGCTGGGGGGTGAGGGCGCCGGTGGCGACCGCACCGCGCTGGTCACGGTGGGAGCGGGTGCGGTGGCGCTGGCGTTGTTCGTCTGGCGCCAGCTGGTGCTGCAGCGCCGGGACCGGGCGCTGCTGGACCTGCGGACCTTCCGGTCGCGTGGGTTCGCGGTGGCCACCGTGGTGCTGGCCGTCGCGATGATGTCGCTGTTCGGCGTGATCATCCTGCTGCCCATCTACATGCAGCGGGTGCTCGGCATGGACGTGCTGGCCAGCGGCCTGATGCTGCTGCCGGGCGGCCTGACGATGGGCCTGCTGGGGCCGGTCGTCGGGCGCCTCTACGACCGGGTGGGGGCGCGTCCGCTGCTGATCCCCGGCGTCGCGCTGGTCAGCGGGGTGATGTGGGCGCTGACCACCGTGGGGACGGGCACCCCGTGGTGGTTCCTGCTCGGTGCCCACGTGGCGCTGAGCGCGGGGCTGGCGTTCACGTTCACGCCACTCTTCTCCTCGGGCCTCGGGTCTCTGCCGGAGCACCTGTACTCGCACGGCTCGGCGACGATCGGCACCGTGCAGCAGGTGGCCGGCGCGGCCGGCACCGCGCTGTTCGTCGCTGTGATGTCGGGGGTCCAGGCCGCGCAGGGGGCGGCCGGGGCGAGCGAGCCGGATGCGCTGGCGAGCGGGATCCGCGCGGCGTTCCTCGTCGGCGCGGTGATCTCGCTGTTCGGTGTCGCGATCGCCACGCTGGTGCCTCGCACCGCTGCCTCGGCAGGCTCCGCCGGGCACCCGGCACACTGAGAGCACTCGGCGGGTGTCAGCCGCAGCCGGTGGCGCCGGCGCGCGCGGCGACGTCCACGACCGCGTCGACGAGGGTGGGTCCGGCGGTCAGGACCGCGTCGTTGTGGTTGGCCCCGTCGACCTCCGCCACGGTGACGTCCGCACCGGCGTCCCGCAGGGCCTGGGCGACCGCGCGGCTCTGCCCGGGCGGCACCACGCTGTCGGCGGTGCCGAGCACCACGGCCGCGGCGCCGCGCACCGCGGCGGCCTGCTCGACGAGCGGGAACTCGTCACGCAGCAGCCAGCCGAGCGGCACGTGGTAGTTCGCCCGCGCAGCCGCCGCCAGCGACGTGAACGGCGAGCGGAGCACCAGGCCGTCGGGCGGGTGCTCCGTGGCCAGCTCGGTGACCACGGCGGCCCCCAGGCTCTCGCCGAGGTAGAGCAGGTGTCCGTCGTCGAGCTCCAGCGCGGCGTCACGGGCGGCGCGCACGTCCCGCGCCAGCCCGGCCTGCGACGGTGACCCCGGGTTCCCGCCGAACCCGCGGTACTCGACGAGGAACACGCCGAAGCCCTCGCCGGCCAGTGCCCGCATCAGGCCGGCGCGGCCCGCGCGGTTGCCGGCGTTGCCGGGGGCGACGAGCACGGTCGCGGCGCATCCGCCCGAGGGCGGCACGTGCCACATCGTCAGCCGCAGCCCGTCGCTGGTCTCGACCTCGACATCGCCGGCGCCCGCCACCACGTCGGCGGCCGGCGGGGGAGTCGGCCCGCTCGGCAGGAAGACGAGCGAGCGCTGGAACACCCAGGCGAGCGCGACGAGGAGCACCACCACCCCGGCGACGATGCCCAGTGCCATCACGACCCGTCGCCTCCTGCGCACCGCACCAGCATCGAAGTCCGGGCCGCGGGGCGCCACCGGCAGCGGGGTGATCCAGCAGATCCGGCCTCGCACCGTGGACAACCGGGACGCAGGTAGGACCTTGGCCCTACCGTGTTGGCCGTGACCGAGACCCCGGCCCGCGGCCTGGCGCGCCACGAGGTGCCCGAGCCGATGCGCAACGACGTCCGCCTGCTCGGCGGCCTGCTGGGCCGCGTGCTGCGCGAGTCGGGTGGTGACGGCCTGCTCGACGACGTCGAGCGGTTGCGCGAGCTGACCATCCGGGCGCACGACGAGCCCTGGAGCGACGCCCTGGCGCAGGCCGAGGAGCTCGTCGCCGGCTTCTCCCTGGCCCGCGCGGAGCAGGTGGCGCGAGCGTTCACCTGCTACTTCCACCTGGCGAACCTCGCCGAGGAGTACCACCGCGTGCGCGTGCTCCGCGAACGCGAGGCCTCCCTGCCGTCGCACCAGCTGGCGCCCGACGACTCCCTGGCCGCCGCCTACGCGCAGCTGGCCGCCGAGGTGGGCGACGACGAGGCCCGCGAGCGGCTCCAGCGGCTGGAGTTCCGGCCGGTGCTGACGGCGCACCCCACCGAGGCGCGGCGGCGCGCCGTGGCCCGCGCGATCCGCCGCATCGCCGCCCTCGTCAGCGAGCGGGACGCGCTGAAGCCGGGTGGCGTGACGCTCGTTGAGAACGAGCGCCGCCTGCTGGCGGAGATCGACACGTTGTGGCGCACGTCGCCGCTGCGCGCCACGAAGCCGACGGTGCTCGACGAGGTCGCCACGGTGCTCGACGTGTTCGACGCCACCCTGGCCGACGCCCTGCCCGCGGTGTACCGCCGGCTCGACGACTGGCTGCTCGGCGACCGCGCCGGCACCACCGCCCCGGTGGTGCAGCCGTGGGCCCGGCTCGGGAGCTGGATCGGCGGCGACCGCGACGGCAACCCCAACGTCACCGCCGAGGTGACGCGCGCGGCCACGGCACTGGCGTCCGAGCATGCGCTCAAGGCGCTGGAGGCCAGCGCCCGGGCCGCCGCCGACGCGATGACGCTCGACACCGGCAGCGCGCCGCCGTCGAGTGCCCTGACGGCACTGTGGCAGCGCCAGCGAGCGCTCGCCGACGCGTTGACGAGCGCCATCGCGGCCGAGTGCCCCAACGAGCCGCACCGGCGCGTGCTGCTCGTCGTCGTCGAGCGGATCGCGGCCACCCGACGCCGCGACGCCGACCTGGCCTATCCCGACGCGTCAGCGCTCGAGGCCGACCTGACGGTGATCCAGGAGTCCCTGGTGGCCGCCGGTGCGGTGCGGGCGGCCTATGGCCGTCTCCAGAAGCTGCTGTGGCAGGTGCGCACCTTCGGGTTCCACCTCGCCGAGCTCGAGGTGCGTCAGCACTCGGCGGTGCACGCGGCGGCGCTCGCGGACATCGAGGAGCACGGCCTGGACGGCGAGCTGGCGCCGCAGACGTTGGAGGTGCTGGACACGCTGCGGGCGATCGGCACCGTGCAGCGCCGGTTCGGCGTGGCGGCCGTGCACCGCTACATCGTCTCGTTCACCCGGTCCGTCGACGACCTCGCCGCCGTCTACCGCCTGTGCGAGCACGCGCACGTCGGCACGGACGACGTCCCGGTGCTCGACGTGGTGCCGCTGTTCGAGACGCTGGCCGACCTGCGGGCGTCCGTCCAGGTGCTCGACGACTCCCTGGCGCTGCCGGAGGTGCAGCGGCGGTTGGGGCAGACCGGCCGTCACCTCGAGGTGATGCTCGGGTACTCCGACTCGTCCAAGGACGCCGGACCGGTCTCCGCAACGCTGGCGCTCGACGAGGCGCAGGCCGAGATCACCGCCTGGGCGCGCAGCCACGGCATCCGGCTGACGCTGTTCCACGGCCGCGGTGGCGCGCTGGGCCGCGGCGGTGGTCCGGCCAACCGCGCGCTGCTGGCGCAGCCGCCGGGCAGCGTGGACGGCCGGTTCAAGCTGACCGAGCAGGGCGAGGTGATCTTCGCCCGCTACGGCGACCCGGTGATCGCCGCACGGCACATCGAGCAGGTGACGGCGGCGACCCTGCTCGTCGGCGCTCCCTCGGTCGAGGCGCGCAACGCCGAGGCCACCGCGCGGTTCGCGGACCTTGCCGCGGTGCTCGACGAGGCCTCGCGCGAGCGGTACCACGCGCTGGTGCGCAGCGACGGCTTCCCGGAGTGGTTCGCCCACGTCACCCCGCTGGAGGAGGTGGGGCTGCTGCCGATCGGCTCGCGCCCGGCCCGCCGCGGGCTGACGGTCTCCAGCCTGGACGACCTGCGGGCGATCCCGTGGGTGTTCTCCTGGTCGCAGGCACGCATCAACCTCGCCGGCTGGTTCGGGCTCGGCACCGCCCTCGACGCCGTCGGCGACGTGGAGCTGCTCCGTACCGCCTACGCGCAGTGGCCCCTGTTCGCCACGGTGATCGACAACGTCGAGATGTCGCTGGCCAAGACCGACGCGCGGATCGCCGCCCGCTACCTGGCGCTCGGCGAGCGCGACGACCTCGCGGCCATGGTCCTCGACGAGATGGCGCTCACGCGGCGCTGGGTGCTCGCCGTCACCGACTCCGACGCCATCCTGTCGCGCCGGCGGATCCTGGGCCGTGCCGTGCAGCTGCGCAGTCCCTACGTCGACGCGCTGTCGCTGCTCCAGCTGCGCGCCCTGCGCGCGCTACGCATGGGCGAGGAGCAGGCCGACGACCAGCGCCGCCTGCTGCTCCTGACGGTCAACGGGGTGGCCGCAGGACTCCAGAACACCGGCTGACGGACCCAACGTCCGAGGTGAGCAGGGCTCTTGTTGACCTCGGACACTGCGGAGGAGGACGGGGGCGGTTGCGCGGGCGAGGTCAGGCGGGGATCGTGCGGGGGGCGGCCCAGGCGCGCAGCGACGCGACCTGGGTGTCCATCACCGTGGCGAGGGGGCGGGTGGCGCGTACCTCGGCGAGCACGTCGGCCGCCGACAGGGCGGCCCCGCGGCCGTAGGCCCCGTACGTCGCGGCCACCACCGCCGCCTCGAGCTCGGCGCCGGAGAACTGAGGCGTCGCGGCGGCGAGGGCCGCAGCCTCGTCGGGCCGCAGCACCAGCCCCTGTGCCCGGGCGTGGATCGCGACGATCCCGGCACGGGTGCGCTCGTCCGGCAGGTCGACGAAGAAGATCTCGTCGAACCGCCCCTTGCGCACCAGCTCGGGTGGCAGGGCCGTGATGTCGTTGGCGGTGGCGACCACGAACACGGGCGCCGCCCGCTCTGCCAGCCAGGTGAGGAACGAGCCGAGCAGCCGGCGCGAGGCACCGCTGTCGCTGTCGCCGTGGGTGATGCCCTTCTCGATCTCGTCCACCCAGACGACGCAGGGGGCGAGCGCCTCGGCAGCGGCGAGGGCGTCCCGCAACCGCCGTTCGGACTCGCCGACGTACTTGTCGTACACGGCCGCGAGGTCGAGCCGCAGCAGCGGGACGCCGAGGATCGCCGCCGACGCCTTGGCGGCCGCGGACTTGCCGCACCCCTGAACGCCGAGCAGCAGGACCCCGCGCGGCGGCCGCAGCGTCGGCACCGAGCCGTCCAGCGCCGGCCTGCGCGTGCGGAGCCAGGCCTTCAGACGGTCGAGCCCAGCGAGCTCGTCGGGCGAGACGACCTGCTGCTCGTAGCCGAGCACCCCGTCGCCGGCGAGCAGGTCGCGCTTGGCGGCCATCGCCCGCGGCAGGTCCTCGGGCACCAGTGCGCCGTCGTCGAGCACCACGGAGCGGGCCACCGCCGCCGCGTCGCCGTAGGAGAGGCCGGCGAGGCGCTCGACGAGCAGGTCGCGGGCCTGCGGGTCCACCGTCGGCAGGTGACCCGTCGCCGACGCCCAGGCGCCGAGGACGCCGTCCACGATCGCCGCCCGCTCGGCGCGGTCGGGGAAGGCCATGGGGAACCGCAACGCCAGGTGGTCCAGGTCGTCCGGCACGTCGAGCTGGGGGCTGACGAGCACGATCGTGCTCCGGGTGGCCAGCGGAGCAGTGGCGATGTCCTTGAGCAGCCGCACCACCACGGGGTCGGAGAAGAACGGGTGCAGGTCCAGCAGCACGTAGGTGGCGGCGAGCCGGGAGTCGCGGATGTTGCGCAGCATCGACACGGCGTCGGAGTCGTACCACTGCCGCTGCTCGGGAGCGCCGTCCAGGCGGGCGAGCCCGTCGGTGACCGACCACCGGAACAGCGGGCGGCGCGTGGCCGTCGCGGCGGTCTGCACCATTGCGACCGCCCGTTCCTCGTCGTCGCAGGAGATCGCGACGAGGCCCACCCTGGCGGCGAGCAGTGCGGCCAGCGCCTGGCGACTGTCGGTCGGCGGCACAGGAGGACCCTAGAGGGTCAGCTGGGCAGCGAGAGCACGGCGGGCAGCGGCGCGCCGCTCGCCAGCGTGTCGAGCACCAGTCGCTCGTGGGGCACCATCGGCTCCGGCAGCTCGTCGATCGGGAACCAGCGCATCGATGCCGCCCGGCCTGCCTCCAGCAGGGAGGGCGAGCCCGTCCAGCGGGTGACCGAGAAGAACACGTCGACGCGCTGCTCCACCTGAGGCCCGCCCCGCTCGAAGCGGTGCAGCGTCGTCAGCGGAACCAGGTCGTCGGTGGCGATCACCACGCCCGCCTCCTCGGCGGCCTCCCGCACCGCTGCCTCGTGCACCGACTCGCCGGGCTCCACGTGGCCCGCCAGCGTGGCCCAGTGCCCGTCCAGGTACCCCGTGCCCCGCCGCAGCTGGAGCAGCACCTCGTGGTGGTGATCGCCGGGCCGGGTCAGCACCACGTAGGCGGCGGCGACCAGGAGAGTGCGGCCAGCGAGGTGGTCGTCGGGCGAGTAGCGCAGCGGCGCGTCGGTCACGTGCGCGAGTCTGGCACCCCGCCCGCCTAGGCTCGAAACCCGAAGGAGGTCGACATGAGTGACTCCGGCTACGGGGACTTCGAGTTCGAACGGCGATTCCTGGTCTCCGAGGTGCCCGCGCACCTGCTGGAGTCCACGCCGACGCTCATCGTCCAGAGCTACCTGCTCTCCGCCGACGGCTACGCCGTGCGCGTGCGCGCCCAGGTGCCGGGGGTGCCGGCAGCGGTGGATCCGGGGCTCGACGAGCTCGCCCTCCTGGAGGCGCACGTCGACGCGGTCGAGTTCGGCGCGATCACGGTGAAGGGCCCGATGGTCGCCGGCACCAGGTACGAGGCGGAACGGGAGATCGACCCGACGATGGCCGTCGAGCTGGTGCGCCGCGGCGGCGGGCGCGTGGCCAAGCTGCGCCATGCGGTGTGGCTCGGTGAGGACGGCTGGGTGATCGACGTGTTCTGCGGCGCCAACGCGCCCCTGATCGTCGCCGAGGTGGAGCGCGGCGGCCCGGTGACGGACCTGGCCATCCCCGCGTTCGCCGTCACGGAGGTGACCGTCGACCCGCGCTTCGCCAACGACGCGCTCGCCCGGGCGCCCTACTCGCAGTGGGCCGACGACTTCGCCGCCGAGCTGGCCCGCACCGGGCCCACGTTCCTCACCGAGCTCGGCACCAACCGGCGGGTGGAGTCCTAGCCGGTCACCGTGAGGTAGCGCGCCAACCCGCGCTCGCCGTCGCGCATCATCGCGGCGTGCACCGCCCGGAACAGCGGCGCCATCAGCGGTCCGGTCCACAGCATCCATCGGCGCGTCGGCACCACGTCCCACTGGATGTCCAGGCGGGTGCGGTCAGCCGCCAGCGCGGTCAGCCGGGCCGTCGCGTGCCCGACGAGGTCGCCGTCGGCGCTCATCACCACGTGGTGCGGCGGGTAGGCGTCCACCACGCGCAGCTCCAGGACCAGCACGTAGCGCAGCGGCGAGCGGAACACCATGGTCGCGACGCTGCCGACCAGGCCGTCCGGTGCCGGAGCCACGCGCCGCGCGACGACCCCCGGCCACCACAGCGGCCAGGTGAACGTCGGGTCGGCGAGCACGCCCCAGCAGCGCTCGACGGGAGCCGGCAGGCGCCAGGTGGAGGCCAGCGAGTAGCCGCGCACAGGACGGCGACTACGCGCCGGCTGCCCCGCGCTCGGCGCGCTCCGCGAACGCCTGCCGCACCAGGGCGACGGCCCGGCCGGCGTTGAGCGTCCAGCCGACCCCGAACACCCGCGGCCCGATCAGGTGCTCGCTCTCCGGGTTCCAGATCCGCTCCTTGGCCCGCGCGAAGGTCGGCATACGCAGGTCGTAGGGGACGAAGCCTGCGACCTTGCCGTTCCACTGGCGCTCGGCCGGGGGCTTGCGCAGCTCCTTGACCACCGCGGCGATCAGCAGCACGATCGCCGCGAGCCGGATCAGGTCCCTTACGCGACTCCTGCGGCGCTTGCCTGCTGCGTCGGTGCTCGCCGGTGCCATCGCGACCTCCCGAGTGTCCCGCCCGAGTGTCCTGCCCGAGTGTCCTGCGCCCATCCAACACCCGACGTGCCGGCCGCGCCCGCCCCCCGGCCGCCGCCGGCCGGCGGATCACTGCGCCCAGCGGCGGTGACCGCGCTCGCGGGCGCGGTCGAGGC
>JAEXPS010000185.1 GCA_023438885.1 Actinomycetes bacterium | reverse complement strand
GGCCGCTGCTGGGCACGCTGCTGGCTGTGCTCGCCCTCGCCGCCGCCGCCTGGGTGGGGGTGCGCTGGCTGGCCCCGCAGCTGCGCCCCGGGCCCCCGGCCGGCCTGGAGGAGCGGCCGACGCCACTCGGTGCACCCCCGCTCGGAGTTCCGACCGGCGGTCCCTACACGTTCATGCAGACACAGGACGACGGCGTGACCCCGGTCACCTACAGCCCCTGCCGGCCGATCCACTACGTGGTGCGTCCCGACGGTTCGCCCGCCGGCGGCGATGCCCTCATCGCCGCAGCCGTCGCCCGGATCTCGGAGGCGACCGGGCTGCAGTTCGTCGCCGACGGCGCCACTGACGAGGCCCCCGACGCCGAGCGCGAGCCCTACCAGCCAGGGCGCTACGGCGATCGCTGGGCGCCGGTGCTGTTCGCGTGGTCCTCCCCCGCCGAGACACCCGCGCTGACGGGCACCGTCGCCGGGAACGCCGGGTCCAGCTCGTTGCGCGAGGACGGCGTCCAGCACTACGTCACCGGCTCGGTGGTGCTCGACGGCCCGGACCTCGCCGAGCTGCTGACGAGCCCCAACGGCACCGCGATCGCCCAGGGGGTCGTCACGCACGAGACCGGGCACCTCGTCGGCCTCGGTCACGTCGACGACCCGGGCCAGCTGATGAACCCGACGGCGGCGCTCAACCAGACCTACCTGGCCGCCGGCGACCTCGCCGGCCTGGCGCTGCTGGGCACCGGGCCGTGCGCACCCGGGCTCTGAGGTAGTTCCCAGGTTCGTCGCTTACCCTGACGGCTCCCGTCCTCAGGAGCCCGCCATCCCCCGCCGCCCCGTCGTGCTCGTGCACGGCACTCGTACCTCCTCCGCCATCTGGGAGCCGCAGGCCGCCGCGCTGCGGGTCCACGGGCACCCTGTCGTCGCCGTCGACCTGCCGGGGCACGGCACCCGCCGCGACGAGCGGTTCACCTTCGAGGGCGCGCTGGCTGCGATCGACGACGCCGTGAGCTCCTGCGACCGACCCCCGCTGCTCGTCGGCCTCTCTCTGGGCGGGTACACGTCGCTGGCCTACGCCGGCCGGCACGGCGACCGGATCGCCGGGGTGGTCCTGGCGGGGTGCTCCACCGAGATCAAAGGGAAGCCGCTGGGGCTCTACCGGCGCGTGGCCGCCCGGGTGGCGGACCGGTTCCACGTCGGCGGGTGGCACGTGGTCACCGACATGCTCGCCGCCCTGGCCGGCTACTCCCCGCTGGCGGACCTGCGTCGGCTCGCGATGCCGGTCTGGCTGGTCAACGGGCAGCGCGATCCCCTGCGGCTCGATGAGCGCCGCTACCTGCGCGCCGCGCCCTACGCGCGGCTGACCGTGGTTCCCGGGGCCGGGCACGACGTCAACACGCACCGGCCGGCGGCGTTCACCTCCACGCTGCTCGACGCGCTGAGCGAGCTGCGCCTGGCCCCTCGCGGCTGACGCCGCCCGGGCTACGTGGCGCGCCGGGGGCACCGGTGCCAGGGTGACGGCATGGAGCCCACGAAAGACCGTCGCATCCGGCTGGCCCTGGTGGCCGGCACGGTCGCGGTGCTGGTGCTGCTCGCCGCCTGCGCGGCCGGCCCCAACCCCGAGGTCGGCACGCCACCTCCGGGATCGGAGAGCCCGGCCGGGTTCTGGCTCGGCCTGTGGCACGGGATCATCCTGCCGATCACCTGGATCGTGTCCCTGTTCACCGCCACCGTGACGCCGTACGAGGTGCACAACAACGGCAACTGGTACGACGTCGGGTTCGTGCTCGGCATCGCGATGGTCTTCGGCGGCCCGCTCGGCGCACGTCGAGCCGGGCGGCGCTGAGGCACCCGCCCTCGGCGAGCGATCCCCCTCGGAGGGTGATGCGGGCGACCGGGGCCTCAGCCACGGTGCCGCTGTCCGGTTCTGCCGGGCGCATCCACGACGGCGGAGGGGGATGTGACGGTGAGCTCGGTTCGAACATCTGCAGGCAGGCGCCCGGCCGCGGCGGCGGCGGCGGCGGTGGCGCTTCTCGCGGGGTGCAGCAGCGGCACCGAGGACCAGAGCGATCTGCAGCTGGCGCAGGCCCAGGTGGTCGCCAAGGAGTCCGCGCTCGCCGACGCCGAGCAAGCGTCCGCAGATGCGACGAACGCCTTCTGCGCCAGCGGCGCCGACTACGTGCAGGCCATCGACCGGTACGGCGACGTGCTCACCGGTGAGGCGCCGACGGTCGGCGACGTCGTCGCCGGGGGCAGCGACCTGCGCGAGCCGCGGGACGAGGCGATGAGCGCCGGACAGGCGGCGCAAGAGGCCCGAGAGGCCGTCGCGGACGCACAGAACGAGCTCGTGCAGGCGCAGGCGGACCTCGCCGCGCTGGAGGCCGCGGCTGCGGCCAGCGCCGGAGCGACCGTCCAGCCCGTCGAGCCGAGTCCCACGGTCACGGCGGTGGCCCTCGCCCCTGCGGACACCGTCGCCCGCGTCAAGCAGGCCGACTCGGAGCTGACCGACGCCCAGCGAGGCATCTCGGACGAGACACCGCTGCGTGAGGCCTCGCAGCAGTTCAACTCCGCGGCCGTGGCGCTGGAGATGGCGTGGCTCCAGCTCGTCGCGCAGGCCGGGTGCCTCACGGACGAGCAGGCGCTGGCGGCACAGCAGTCCATTGCCTCGTACACCGCGACGTTGCAGCAGGCGCTCACGGACGCCGGGTACGACGCGGGGCCCGTCGACGGCATCTACGGCCCGGCCACCACCGCGGCGGTGCAGGCGCTCCAGAAGGCGCATGGACTGCCGGAGACCGGATGGGTCGACAAGGCCACCGCGGCTGCACTCCAGGAGGACCTCGTCGCGAAGGGCGGCGAGGCGGCGCAGACCGCCGTCGCCACGACCGCGGCGCTCCAGCAGACCCTGCACCTGGCTGGCTACTGGGACGGCCCCATCGACGGTGAGCCGTCGGACGAGCTGACCGCCGCCCTCCAGCGACTCCAGACGGATCTCGGTGTCGAGCCGACCGGCATGGTCGACGCGGCGACCATCGCGGCGTTCGAGAAGGCCCTCACCGACGCGACCGCACCGCAGCCCGAACCCGAACCGTCCGACGAGCCGAGCGAGCCCGAACCGTCCGCGACCACCTGACCCTGGCGGTCAGGTGGTGACTCCGCCGGCGGCCGGACGCCCCTGCTCGGTCCCACCCTGCTGCTCGGACGCCGCCTCCTTGCCGTGCTCGAGGACCCCGGAGGCCGCCTCCTTGCCGTGCGAGGCGAGCTGCTGGCCTGCCTCGGTGACGGACTCCCGCAGCGCCTCGACGCTCTGGCGCGCCGGCTCGCGCATGTCCTCGGAGACGGTCTGCGCCATCTCCTTGGCCTGGTCCACGAGCGGTGCCGCGGCATCCTGGAGGCTGCGCGCAGCCTTGGCCTCGGCCTGCGTGGCGGGCACCAACGATCCGACCAGCAGGCCGAGACCGAACGCGACCAGGCCGGCCGCGAGGGGGTTCCCCTCGGTCCGCTCCCGCACCATGTCGGGAGTGTCGGCAAGCGTCTGGCGGGTCTGGCTGACCGCGTCGCGCGCCGACTCGCCCACACCGCTGGCCGCATCACCGACGCCCGACGCCATGTCCTGCGCCGTGCCCATGACCCGCTCGCGCACCCGCGTCATGGCCCCTCGTGCTCGGCCCGCCTGGCGCCGTGCGATCGAGCCCGGCCGCACCCTGGAGCCGAGGGTGTCGACATCCCGGCTCAGCTCTCCCCTGGTCCGCTCGATGTCCGCGCGGATGTCCTCTGGGTCGCTGCTCATCATCGGTTCTCCTCTTCATGCCCCCGCAAAGCGTTCGGGATCTTCTTGAGCGAGTCGACGGTCTCCCCCATCCCTCGCGAGCTCTTCAGCGCCGCGCGGCCCCGGACGGCCAGCACCGCCGCCACCACGGCCCACACCGCCGCGACGACGAGCGCCGACCAGCCGAAGCCGATGACGGTGCCGAGCCCCCACCAGGCGGCGAGGGACACGAACAGGATCGCCATGCTGCCGGCGTAGCCGGCTCCTCCGACCATGCCCGCGCCCTTGCCGACCCGCTTGACCGAGACCATCGCCTCGGCTCTCGCCAGCTCCATCTCCTGGCGTACCAACGTCGACAGGTCGCGGCTCACCTCGGCGAAGAGCTCGCCGAGGCTCTGCTCGTCCGACTCCTGGCGAGGTTCCGGTGGCGGTGCCCCGGCGGCGTGAGCGCCGACGTGGCCGACGCCGTGCTGTGTCGGGTCAGACGCCTGGGACATGGCCGCCGCCTCCCGTGGAGACGCCGGGAGATCCCGTCGAGGGCGTCCCGACAGGACGGGTCGGCGTACGCCCGTAGGGGTCCTCCGCGACAGACGTACCCGTCGGGGAAGGTCTGGGCGTCGATGCGGCACCCTGCAGAGGGGCGCCGACCGCGGGCGTCGTGCCCGTGTAGCCATGCCTCGGCGTGTCCGACGACTCCGAGCTGGCCTCCGTCGCGCCGCGCAACAGCCGGCCGGCGGCGACCCCCGCGCCCGCCGCGATGGCCAGGAACACGCCCGGCTTGCGCCGGCCGAACTCGGCGACCTCCCGGACCACGTCCCCGGGCTGGCGCTGCTCGAGCCAGCTGGCCATCCGCGCGGCGAGCTCGGACCCGCGCTCGGCGAGGTCCGACGCGTAGCCCGGGTCGGTGGTGGCCGTGCTCATCCGGCCGAGCTCGTCGCCGAAGCTCCGAAGGCCACGAACGGCCCGCTCCTGCTGGACGGAGGCTTGCTCTCCGACCTCGGTCTTCGCCTGGTCGAGCAAGGTGCCCGCCCGCTGCTTCGCCTCGGTCGCCACCTCGCGGGCCAGCTCGCCGGCCTCGCGCGTCACGTCCCGGGCGGCCTCGCCGGCGTGCGACGCGACATCCGCCGCTCGATCCTTCGCATCCTGAGCCCCGCCTGCACCGACCGCAGGTGACTGGGTGCCGTACGTCGGTGGGTTCGTCTCGCTCATGTGCCGCCTCCCCGTCCATGCCCGCAACGAACGGGCTATGGGCCGAAGCGACATCGGCCGGGGACCGGTTGCCATCGCTCCGGCAGCCGCTCCCCTGACCTCTCACGACCATCACCCCGTTGGATGGCCACCGCAAATCGGGCGAGCCGAGAGCGCCTGCACCGTCGGGCACTCGCTGCGGCCGCGGGCATCTGCTTGAGTGGCCGGCGTGAGCTCGCCGCCTCGTGACACGACGGTCGCCGGGCCGGGGCTCAGCCCTGCGGGCGTCCTGCTGGCCCCGGGCGCGGGCGGAGGGCGGGACGACCGCACGCTCGTCGCCGTGGAGGCCGCCCTCGCACCGCTCCCCGTGCGCCGCATCGAGTTCCCCCACCGCGCCGCCGGCATCAAGGCCCCGGACCGCCCTCCGGCGGCGATCGCCCACCTGCGTGCGGAGGCGGCGGCGTTCGCCGACGAGCTCGGGGTGCCGACGGACCGGCTCGTCCTGGGCGGCCGCTCGTTCGGCGGGCGCATGTGCTCGATGGCGGTCGCTGACGGGTTCCCGGCAGCCGGCCTCGTGCTGCTGTCCTACCCGCTGCACCCGCCCGGGAAGCCGGACCGGCTGCGCGTCGAGCACCTGCCGCCCATCGAGATCCCCGTGCTCGTCGTGTCCGGTGAGCGCGACCCGTTCGGCACGCCGGACGAGCTGACGGCGGCGTTCTCGTCGGTGGCAGGTCCGGTCGCCACGGTCTTCGTGCCAGGCAACCACTCGCCGCGCGACGAGAAGCGGGTGGCTGCCGCCGTCCGCGACTGGCTGTCGACGGGCGTCCGGAAGCCGACGACGACCTGAGCCTCAGGCGTCGATCACCGGCATCTCCCACCCGGCACCGGTGCGCAGGAGGGCCGCACGCGTGACGGAGTCCGTGCCGAACTTCGCCGCGACGGCGTCCAGAGCCACGTGCAGGCCGCTGCGGTCCGGTTCGAGGTCGAGGGTGCCCTGCAGGTAGGCGTCCGGGGACAGTTGGGTGAGCCCGACGCCGACGAGCGTCAGGCCACGTTCGCGGATCAGCGGACCTGCGGCGTCGAGGAGGTCGACCGCCGCGGCGGCGAGCACCTCGCGGGAGGTCGTCGGGTGCGTGAGCGTGCGCGAGCGGGTGGCGCGGCCGTAGTCCTCGAACCGCAGCCGCAGCACCACGGTGCGGGCGGCGTGGTGACCCTTGCGCATCCGCCGGCCGGCACGGTCGACCAGCCCGAGCAGGGCCGCACGCACGTCGTCGGGCCGGTGGGGACCGTGGCCGAGGGCGCGCTGGGCTCCCACCGACCCTCGCCCGCGCCCGACGACGACGCGCTCCGGTGTGACACCGTGCACCACGGCGAACAGGTGGCTCCCGGCCGCAGGGCCGAGCGCACCGACGAGCACCGCCCGTGGCAGTGCCGCGACGTCCCCGGCCGTGCGCAGCCCGTAGGAGTGCAGCTTCGCCGCTGTCACGTCGCCCACCCCCCACAGGCGCTCCACGGCCAGCGGGTGCAGGAAGGCCTCCTCGTGCTGCGGATCCACCAGCAGCAGCCCGTCCGGCTTGGCAACCCGGCTGGCCACCTTGGCGAGGAACGGCGTCCGGGCGACGCCCACCGTGATCGGCAGACCCACGTCGTCACGCACCTGGGCCCGCAGGCGCCGGCCGATCTCGAGGGGCGCGACGTCGATCCGGTGCAGACCCCCGACGTCGAGGAACGCCTCGTCGATCGAGACGCCCTGCACGACGGGCGTGGTGCGGTGGAACAGGTCGAACACGGCCCGACTGGCCGCGACGTAGGCGTCGAACCTCGGCCGCACCACGATCAGGTCAGGGCACAGGGCACGCGCCTGCCGAGCCCCCATCGCCGTGGCCACGCCGCACCGCTTCGCCTCGTACGAGGCGGCCAGCACCACGCCCCCTCCCACGGCCACCGGCCGGCCGCGCAGACGCGGCGAGTCGCGCTGCTCGACGGACGCGTAGAACGAGTCCAGGTCGGCGTGCAGGATCGAGGCTCGCGGAACCGGCGGCGACGACGTTGACACGAACACATGTTCGATCAGACCACCGACAGACCGCCATCGCTCGCGGCCGGTTCCGGACCGGTCCTACGACACGGTTGCTGCCGCGGCCTCCCGGACGAGGGCGACGACCTCGTCCGGGTGGCTGATCATCGCGACGTGCGAGCTGTCGACCTCGGCCGTCGTCGCCCCGGCGCGCTGCGCCATGCGCCGCGCCACCGCCGCCGGGATCACGCGGTCCTGCTGGCCGACCAGGTACCAGCTCGGGGTCGTCTTCCATGCCGGCGGACCGGACGGCTCGCCGAGGCTCACGAGCGCCCCCGGTCGCTGGGTCGCCGCCATGATCGCAGCGAGCTCGGCCGGCAGGTCCTGGCAGAACGCCTGGTGGAAGACCGCCGGGTCGACGTAGGCGTCGCCCGTGCCCTCGGGCGCACCCGGATACGGCCGGACGACGAAGATCGACGCGAGGTCTCCGGGCTCGCCCGCGAGCGCCTGGCCCACGGACTCCCCCTCGTCGAGCGCGAAGGCGCACACGTAGACGAGCGCCACCACGTTGTCCGCGTCGACGTTCGTGACGACCGCGCCGCCGTAGGAGTGCCCCACCAGCACCACCGGCCCGTCGATGGTGCCGACGAAGTCGCGGACGTAGCCGGCGTCGTGCGCGATACCGCGCAGGTGGTTCGGCGGGGCATAGACCGGGTACCCCTCAGCCAGCAGGCGAGAGATGACACCGCCCCAGCCGGAGGCGTCCGCAAATGCGCCATGGATCAGGACGACGGTCGGCTTCTCAGTCATGGGGGCCCCTCACGGTCGCGATTGACGTGGCATTCCAGGCATACCTGGCATTTCGCCCACGCGCCACCGAGCAATCACGGGTCGCTCGGGGCCCGCCCCGCGCACCCCGAACACACGAAGGGCCCCGATCCGCGTTCCCGCGGCTCGGAGCCCTGTTCACCGTCTCGACGAGTGTCCGGAGGGGGACTTGAACCCCCACGCCCTATACGGGCACTAGCACCTCAAGCTAGCGCGTCTGCCATTCCGCCACCCGGACAGGTGGTCACCCGGCGCTTCGTCGAACCCCCAGGTGCGCCGAGAAAGATAGCACGGAGCGCCGTCGGGTCTCGCATCCGCACCAGGGGCAGACTGGCCGCTGAGGCGACGAACGTGGAGGCGGGATGAGTGAGGCATCCGGCGGGGGAAGCTGGCCCATCGAGCACACCGCGCCCCGCTGGCTCCGGCAGGCGGCCGGCGTCTCGTGGCGACTGCTCCTGCTCGCCGCCGGGGTCGCGCTGATCTTCTACCTGCTGGCGCAGGTGCAGATCGTGGTCCTCGCGGTGTTCCTCGCGCTGGTGTTCACGGCGGTGCTGCGCCCGCTCGTGGGCTGGATGTCCAAGGCGATGCCGCGCGGCCTGGCCGTGGGGCTGTCGCTGCTGCTCGGGATCTTGTTCTTCCTCGGCCTGCTCACCTACGTCGTCTACTCGATCGCCAACGAGTGGGAGACGCTGTCGAAGCAGTTCGGCCAGGGCATCAAGCAGATCACGGATTGGCTCACCAGCGGGCGGTTGCCGTTCACGGTGACGAACGAGCAGCTGACGGAATGGGTCGACCAGGGCGTGCAGTGGGTGCAGGACCACGCCGGGCAGATCGCGGGCCAGGCCGCCGCCAGCGCCGGTTCCGTGGTCGAGGTGGTGACCGGCCTGGTGCTGGCGGTGTTCTGCTCGATCTTCTTCCTCTCCCGCGGCGCGGAGATGTGGACCTGGTTCCTCAACCAGCTTCCGGCGCGGGTGCGGCGCGGCTGGATGGATGCCGGCGGGGTGGGTTGGTACACCTTCTCCGGCTACACGCGGGGCACCGTCATCATCGCCGTGACCGACGGGATGCTCGCGTTCGTCCTTCTCTCGATCGTCGGGGTGCCGCTCGCCGCGCCGCTGTCCGTGCTGGTGCTGCTGGGGGCGTTCGTCCCGCTCGTCGGAGCTCCGGCTGCCATGGTCGTCGCGATGATCGTGGCGCTGGCGGCGCTGGGGCCGGTCCAGGCGCTGGTGGTCGGGCTGGGCATCGCGCTGATCGGGCAGTTCGAAGGGCACGTGCTCCAGCCGCTGGTGATGGGCAAGCAGGTGTCGCTGCACCCCGTGGTCGTCGCGCTCGCCGTGACGGGTGGCGCCCTGACCGCCGGCATCTTCGGCGCGATCATCGCGGTCCCGCTGGTCTCCGTCTCCTGGGCGGTGTACTCCCGGCTGCGCACGCTCGACCCACCGATGGGTGCCGAGGAGGTCAAGGCGGCCACCGGTCCGGTTCACGTGGTCCCCGAACCGCTGGGTCCGGTCGACGAGGACGACTGACCACTGCTGAGGACGAGCGGTCAGCGGAAGTCGCGCGACGTGGTGCGGATCCGCAGCGACAGCGGCGCCAGGTGCTCGGCGACGAGGTTGGTGGCGTTGTCGGCACGCTCCAGGTGACCGCGGACCACGAGCGCCTTCGACGTCCTGGCGGTGCGCCGGAACCGCTGCCAGAGGCCCGCCGAGCAGATGACGTTGAGCAGCCCGGTCTCGTCCTCGAGCGAGAGGAACGTCACCCCCTGGGCGGTGCCCGGCCGCTGCCGGTGGGTCACCACGCCGGCCACCGCGACCCTCCCGGCGGGCACGGGATCGGCGTACACGTCCGCCACTCGCAGCACTCCGGCCTCGTCGAGCCCGCCGCGGACGAACTGCGTCGGGTAGGAGTCGACGGACACGCCGGTTGCCCAGACGTCCGCTGTCGCCTCCTCGACACGTTCCAGGCCGGGCAGGGTGGGGGCGGACACCCCGACCGAGACGCCGGGCAACGTGTCCGGGCCTTCGGCGGACAGCGCGCCTGCCGCCCACAGCGCCTCACGGCGGGTGACGCCGAGCGAGCCCAGCGCCCCGGCGGTGGCCAGCGACTCCAGCTGCGCGGTGCCGAGGTCGACGCGGCGCGCCAGGTCGTGCAGGTCGGCGAACGGCCCGTTCGCCTCCCGCTCGCTCACCAGCCGCGTCGCCGTCTCCTCACCGACCGAGCGCACCGGGGCCAGGCCGAGCCGGATCGCCAGCGACCGCTCGTCGTGCCCCCGCTGCCCGGGCACGGGAACCCGGCCCGTGCCGCTGGGGCGCGGCCTCAGCAACGGCTCACCGCCCGGTGGGGTGGGTCCGGTGCGTTCCACCACCGCCTGGACGCCCGAGGCCTGCACGTCCGGGCGCAGCACCTCCACCCCGTGCCGACGCGCGTCGGCGACCAGGCTCTGCGGGGAGTAGAAGCCCATCGGCTGGGCCCCGAGCACCCCCGCGTAGAACGCGGCCGGGTGGTACACCTTCAGCCACGCGCTGGCGTACACCAGGTAGGCGAACGAGAACGCGTGCGACTCGGGGAACCCGAAGTCGGCGAAGGCCTTGAGCTTGTCGTAGATCTGCTCGCCGACGTCACGCGCGATGCCGTTGGCCGCCATCCCGTCCAGCAGCCGCTCGTGCAGCGCCTCCATCTTGTCCAGCGAGCGCTTGGAGCCCATCGCGCGGCGCAGCCGGTCGGCCTCGGCGGGCGAGAACCCGGCCGCGTCGACGGCCATCTGCATCAGCTGCTCCTGGAACAGCGGCACGCCGAGCGTCCGCTCGAGCGACGGCTTCAGCAGCGGGTGCAGGTAGGTGACCGGCTCGCGGCCGTTGGCACGCTCGATGTACGGGTGCACCGAGCCGCCCTGGATCGGCCCGGGCCGGATCAGGGCGACCTCCACGACGATGTCGTAGAAGGTCTTCGGCGCCAGACGAGGCAACGTGCCCATCTGCGCTCTCGACTCCACCTGGAACACCCCGACGGTGTCCGCCGCCTGGAGCAGCTCGAAGACCCTCGGATCCTCCTGGGGCAGGCCGTGCAGGGTCAGCCGCTCCCCCGTGAGCCGCTCCACCTGCTCGAACATCAGCTTCAGCGCGCTGAGCATCCCGAGGCCCAGCAGGTCGAACTTCACCAGGCCCGCGTCCGCGCAGTCGTCCTTGTCCCACTGGAGCACGGTGCGCCCCGGCATCCGCGCCCACTCCACCGGGCACACCTCGATCACCGGCCGGTCGCACATCACCATGCCACCGGAGTGGATGCCCAGGTGGCGTGGCAGCCGCAGCATCCGCTCGGCCAGGTCGATCACCACGTCCGGGATCTGCGACTCCTCCTCCGCCGAGGGCGGCAGCACGGCCGGCACCACGTCGTGCCCTCCCTCGACCGGAGATCCCGGAGCGAACCCCTCGGGCGCGGCCGGCGCCGACCGGTACACCGTCCACCACTCGCTGGGGATCTTCGGCCCGCGCAGGCTGCCCCACCGCTCGATCGACGTGCTCCAGGCGTCCTGCTGCCCCACGTCGAAGCCGAGCGCCCGGGCCGCGTCCCGCACCGCAGAGCGGGGCCGGTAGGAGATGACGTTGGCCACCTGGGCGGCGTGCTCGCGGCCGTGCTTCTCGTAGAGGTACTGGATCACCTCCTCGCGGCGCTTGGACTCGATGTCGACGTCGATGTCCGGCGGCCCGTCGCGCTCGGGGGCGAGGAACCGCTCGAACAGCAGGTGGTGCCTCACGGCGTCGACCGCGGTGACCCCCAGCGCGTAGCAGACCGCCGAGTTGGCCGCCGACCCACGGCCCTGGGCGAGGATCCCCTGCTCGCGGCAGAACCGCACCAGGTCGTAGACCACGAGGAAGTACCCCGGGAAGCCGAGCTGCTCGATCACCTCCAGCTCGTGCTCGATCGTCGCGTACGCGCCCGGCACCCGCTCCGCCTCCGGCGGGCCGTACCGTTCCAGCGCGCCGCGCCGCACCAGCTCGCGCAGCCAGCTCGACTCGTCGTGCCCCGGTGGCACCGGGTAGGGCGGCAACCGGGGCGCGACGAGTGACAGGTCGAACGCGCACTCGAGCGCCAGCTCGGCGGCGGTGGACACCGCCTGCGGGTGGCGGCGGTGCAGGCGCAGCATCTCCGCCGCCGAGCGCAGGTGCGCCATCGGGGCGCCCGGCAGCCAGCCGTCCATGTCGTCGAGCGACGAGCGCGCCCGCACCGATGCCAGCGCGGCCGCGAGGTCGGCGTCGCGGCCGGTGGCGTAGTGGACGTTGCCGGTCGCGACGAGCGGCAGGTGCATCGCAGCCGCCAGGGCGGCGAGGGCGTCGGCCCGTTCCGCGTCGTGCGCATCGCCGGCGGCCGTCACCTCGACGGCGACGTTGTCCCGGCCGAACAGCGCCACCAACCGGTCGAGCTCGGCGCGAGCGGCGTCGAAGCCGCCGGGCGCCACCCCCACCGTGCCCGACGGGTCGCCACCGGCAAGGGCGCGGCGCACCGCGCCCTTGCGGCAGCCCGTCAGCACCAGCCAGTTCCCGTTCGCCGCCTCGGCAAGCTCTTCCAGCCGGTACTCGGCCGCCCCCTTCTCTCCCGTCCTCAGGTGCCCGCGGGCGATCGAGCTCGACAACGCGCGGTAGCCGTCCGGGCCGCGCGCGAGCACCAGCAGGTGGGTGGCTCGCGGGTCGGGCACCGCGGTCGGTGGGTCGAGCACCGGCATGCCGGGGGTGGCTCGGGTGCGCTCGCGCGGGTGGCGCCGTCCGTCCGGGGCGGGCAGGTGAAGCTCCGCACCGAACGCCGTCGGCAGGTCCACCGCCTTGGCAGCCTGGCTGAACCGCACCACGCCGTAGAACCCGTCGTGGTCGGTCACCGCCAGGGCGGACAGCCCGAGCCGCGCCGCCTCGGCGGCCAGCTCTTCCGGCTGGCTGGCGCCGTCGAGGAACGAGTACGCGGTGTGGGCGTGCAGCTCGGCGTACCGCGGCGAGGCCAGCCGCCGGCGCGGTGCGTCAGTCATACGTCGCCTCGCAGGCCCAGCCGTCGGCGGTCCCGACGAGCAGCACCGCACGGCCGTCGTCGAGCGCCGCCTGCAGGTGGGCGCGCACCCCGGGAGGCCCGGGCGCGGTGCCGACGTCCGCGCCGGCAAGGTCGCGCGCCCACCACCGCTCGCCCACCAGCCACGGCCCTGCCCAGCCGACGATCCCGGCCTGCCGCCCGCGCTCGTCGTCCCCCCGCCACACGACCACGGCAGGCTCACCCACCAGCCCGGTCCGTGGGTCGAGCACCACCGACGCCCCAGCCGCATCCCGCACGTCGACCGGGCACGGCTCGTCGAGCACCGTCGCCGGCGCCGGCTCCGGCAGACGGCCGGGCCACGGCCGGTCCACCGGTCGCGGCGGGTCGGTCTGCTCGCCCCAGGGCCGCAGGTGCACCTGCTCGCGCACGTCCCGCCCGCCGGCGAGGCTCGCCACGAGCACCCCCGACCCGCCGAGGATCCCCTGCACGTGCTCCAGAGCTCGGTGCGCGCGCAGGTCGCCACCCGAGGGGCCACCCCACAGCCGCCCCTGCTCGGCGGCTGCCGGGATCACGTCGAGCGCGGTGATCGTCAGGCGCACCAGCGTCACCGGGTGCTCGGCGTGCGCACGCCCCACCGCCGCGTCGGACAGCCATCCCTCGAGCTGCCAGCGGATCCGGTCCGTCATCCGCGCCGGGGTCAGCCCGCCCCAGCCGCCCAGGTCGGTGCGCCAGGTGCGGGCCAGCAGCGTTCCCTCGTCGGTCGTGGCGGCGACCTCGAGCCGCCCGCAGGCGACGCCGCGGGCCACCAGGTCGTCGTGCAGCTGCTCGGCCAGCCGCCGCCCGGCGAAGGTCGTGGCGTCCACCCGGTCCAGCGGTGGGTCGAGGTCGGCGGTGGCGACAAGGTCGGCCTCCGGCCGGCGCCGGGCGGGCGGGCGCTCGTCGAGCCCGAGGGCCAGCGTGCGCGCCCAGGTGCCCAGCCGCCCGAACCGCGCGTGCACGCTGCCTGCGGGCAACCCTGCCAGCGCCCCCAGCGTGCGCAGCCCGAGCCGGTGCAGCAGGTCCACCAGCTCACCCACCTCGCCCGCCTGCTCGTCGCTGACCGTCGCGTGCACCAGCTCACCGACCCCGTACGGGGCGAGGTACGCCGCCGAACCCCCCGGAGCCACCACCGCGCCGGTGCGCGCGGCGAGCACCGCCGCCAGCAGCCCGTCCGCCGTGCCGACCGCGCACTCGTGCCCCGCCGCAGCGGCGACGGCGTCCACCAGAGCCACCGCGAGCGCCTCTTCCGAGCCGTGGTACCTGCTGGCCCCGCCCGCCGGCAGCAGGAGCAGGCCGGGCCGCACCACCTCGATCCCCGTCACGACCGTCTCCACCGCGGAAGCGACGGGCTCGAACGCCCGCACGTCACGCGCATCGTCGGCCGGCAGCAGCACCAGATCCGGGCAGACCGACTGCGCCTGCCGGCGGCGCATGCCGCGACGCACCCCTTCGGCGCGGGCGAGCGCCGAGGTCGCCACGACCCGCTGCGCGTCGAGCACGGCGGCGGGCAGGTGCATCGGGGTGCCGGCTGCCGTGGCCGCCGCTGCGACGGGCCAGTCCGGCACCCACACGACGGTGGTCCGGGTGGTCATCCGACGAGCCTCAGCCCTTCGGCGATCGGCGCGGCCGGCGCGGCGGCGGTGAGCGGAGCGGCCGCCGGCTCGTCGGCCACCCCGAACGGCAGCACGAGCTCCACCGCCGCGGCCGCGCCCACGCCGCGCCCGGTCCGGGTCACCCGCAGCCGGTGGGCGCGCAGCCACCCGTCACCCGCCCCGACGCCGGACCACCTGCCCCCCTCGACCACGAG
>JAEXPS010000176.1 GCA_023438885.1 Actinomycetes bacterium | reverse complement strand
GTTCGGGGCGGTCCGCCTCGGGCCCGGGCGGGCCGAGCGGCGCGAGCGCGCCGCGGTGCGGGCGGTGCGCCGGCCGCTCGACGGCCCGCGCACCATCGTCGTCGTCAACCCGAAGGGCGGAGCCCACAAGACGACGGCGACGATGCTGCTGGCCGCGACCTTCGGCCTCGCCCGCGGCGGCTACACGCTCGCCTGGGACAACAACGAGACGCACGGTACGCTGGGCTGGCGCGCGGTCCCGGCCGAGCACGATCGCACCGCCGTGGACCTGCTGAACTCGCTGCCCGGGCTCGCCTCGCGCGGGCTCGTGCGGATCGGCGACCTCGACGGGTTCGTGCGCTCGCAGCTCACCGAGCAGTTCGACGTGCTCGCGTCCGACGAGAACGCCGCGAGCGTCGCCTCGGTGGACGCGGAGTCGTTCCGGCACCTGCACCGGCTGCTGTCGCAGTTCTACCGGGTGCTCGTCATCGACACCGGCAACAACATGCGCGCCTCCAACTGGCGGGCGGCCGTGGACGCCGCCGACCAGCTGGTGGTGGTCAGCACCGTCCGCGAGGACACCGCGCAGTCGGCCGCGTGGGCCCTGGACGCGCTGCGCGCCGCGGGCCACGAGGACGCCGTCAGCCGGGCCGTGACCATCCTGTCCGCGCCGGGACCCAAGCTGGACAAGGACCTGGAGAAGCGGCTGCGCGCGCACTTCGGTGCGCTGACCCGGGCCGTGGTCAACGTCCCCTACGAGCCGGGCCTGGTCGACGGCGGCCGCATCGCGTACCGCAAGCTGCGCCCCGCCACCCGCGCGGCGTGGCTCAACGCCGCCGCCGTCGTCTCGGACGGCCTGTAGCCCGACGCCGAACCGGCGCCATCCGCTCAGTGCCGGTGCTGTACACCGAGCGCGGCAGTTGTCTCTACCGCGTTCGGCCGACGACTACCGCACTCGACGAGTTCGCCGGTGCGTGCAAGAACCGGGCGTCACGCGACACAGTGGGGGTGTCCGAGTCGCCGACTGCGAGGAAGCCGACGTGCCCCCGAGCCTGTCCGTGGTGCCCGACGACCATGCCGACCTGCCCGACGACGGGCACGCCGACGGGCACGCCGACGCCGGCGCGTCGCCCGACGAGGGCGCACGCCCGTCGCTCGCCGCGGTGAGCGACCCCGGCGGCTCGGTGCACGACGACGCGTGGTTCACCGACCTCGTTCGCACGCACACCCCGGCGCTGCACCGCTTCCTGGTGCGCCGCGTGGGTGCGGGCGACGCGGAGGATCTCGCGGCCGACGTCCTGGTGGTGGCATGGCGCCGCCGGGCGGACGTGCCGGACGAGGCGCCGCTGGCCTGGCTCTACCGCACGGCCGGGTTCGTCGTGGCGAACCACCGGCGCAAGGGGCGTCCGATCCCCGTCGGCGACGTGCCCGACGAACCGACCGGCGACGACCCGGCGGTACGCGCCGTCACCGACGACCGTGTGCGCCGGGTCCTGGCGGCGCTCTCGCCGCGGGACCGGCAGATCGTGCTGCTCGCCGCGTGGGAGGGCGTCACCGGCGACGAGCTGGCGCAGGTGCTCGGCATCGGCCGCGGAGGTGCGGATGCGGCGCTGAGCCGAGCCCGCGCGCGGCTCGCCCAGGCGTGGGCAGAGCTCGCGTAGGGCGTCGCGCCCGCGCGCTCTGGAAGGCGCCTGCAAGTGCGGGGCCGCCGGCGACACAGACAGGACAGCCCTCCTTCACCTCACAGAACCTCATGGACGGAGCGTTCGATGACTGACGACAACGCCGCCTTCGACCGGCTGCGCGCCGCCGACCCCGCGGCCGGCGTGGAGCCTGACCTGGACAAGATCCACGCCGTGGTGGCGCAGGCCACGGGCGTGCCGCTGGTGCCAGAGATCGCGGTCCGTCCCTTCACGGAACGGGCCGAGCGTCGGCACCGCACGCGCACGCGCTGGATGCAGGCCGCCGCCGCGGTCGCGGCGATCGCGGTCGTCGGTACCGGCGGCTACGCGGTGGGTGGTGGCTTCGGCGGTGCGGACGGCGAGGCGGCCGTCGCGCTGCCGCCGATCTCCCTGTCCGGCGGCGACAGCGACGGCGCCACTGCCGAGGGCGGCGCGGCGGCGATGTCGGCGGACAAGGCCGCCGGGCGTTCGATGATCTATCCCGGCTTCGGCTGGCGCACCGTGTTCAGCGGGCAGGGCCTGTCGACGGCCGGCGGCAGCGCCGTGGCCTATGGCTTCGACGCCAGCACGGTGGCGTCGGCGGAGACGGCTGCGCTCGTCGCGGCGGCGCTCGGTGTGAGCGGTGAGCCTCGGGTCGAGTGGGGTTCCTGGGTCGTCGGGCCGAACGACGGCTCCGGTCCGAGCGTGACGCTCAGTGGCGACGGCATGGCGTCGGTCAGCTACTACAACCCCTCGCGTGACGCGTGGCTGTGCCAGAACGGCGACGCCGGCACCGCCGAGCCGGCCGACTCGGCGAAGACGCTCGACGAGAAGGCCGCGCCGATGCCCGACCCGCAGGGAAGCGTCTGCGAGACGGGGAGCACGCCGACCGGGGACGCTGCGGTCGCCATGGCTCGCGACGCGTTGACGGCGATCGGGGTCGACCTGACCGACGCCGAGGTGTTCGTCGACGACTCCGGCGCGACCGCCACCGACCTGCCCGGCGCCGCCTACGTATCGGTGACGTTCAGCCAGGTGGTCGACGGTCAGCAGACCGGTGTGCAGTACTCGGTGACGCTCGTCGGCGACGGCGTGCAGAGCCTCTACGCCACCCTCGGCACGCTCGTGGACCTCGGTGAGTACGGCATCATCAGCGCGGCCGAGGCCGTCGACCGGCTCAACGACCCGCGGTTCGGCGGGTCGGGCGGGATCATCGCCTACGGCCGCGAGCCTGCGGCCGCCGACGCGGCGGTGACCGTCGAGCCGTCGCAGGACCCGACGGTGCCGCCGGCCCCGCAGGCCGGTGAGGCGATCTCGTGGCCGGTGCAGCAGGTGACGCTGACCTCCGCCCGGCTCGGCCTGGCGATGGTGACGCTCTCGACGGGCGGCCAGGCGCTGGTGCCAGCCTACGAGCTGTCCGACGCCGAGGGCACCACCTGGTCCGTCATCGCGGTGGTCGACTCGCAGCTGGACTTCGCGACGAAGTAGCCAGCAGCACCGGTCTCGGTGGCCGGCCGGGGGGGGGGGGGGGCCGGGCGCCTCGGCTACGTGGCGCGCGGGATCG
>JAEXPS010000255.1 GCA_023438885.1 Actinomycetes bacterium | reverse complement strand
GCGCGGCCCTCGCCGTGTACGAGGGCCCCGTCTGGACGGTCGACACGCTGCACCTCGTCGCCTCGTGGCCGGGCCAGGGGCGCGGCGGAGGGCCGCGCTACGAGTCCGTGGGCCGGTACCACCTCGGGTCGGGGTCGGGGGGTGTGGCACCATGGGCGACGTGAGGCAGCAGAGCGCGGCGGTGCATCGCCGATTTCGCCGGCCCGTTCCCGGGCCGCGCCGCTGACGCACGCGCCTTCGTCGCCGCGACGAAGCAGGGCCCGGGACGGGCGCCGATAGACTCCCACCCGCTCCCGCCTGGAAGGTTGCCATGTCCGACCTGTCCCCCCTCGACACAGAGGCGGTGACCGCGGCGCTCGACGAGGCACTCGCCGCCGTCGCCGCCGCCCGTGACCTCGACGCCCTCAAGTCCGTCCGCACGGCGCACGCCGGCGACCGCAGCCCGCTCGCTTCGGCGAACCGCGCGATCGGCGGGCTGGCGCCCGCCGACAAGGCGGTGGCCGGCAAGCTGATCGGGCAGACCCGGGCCGCCCTGAACGCCGCGATCGCCGCTCGCGAGCAGGAGCTCGAAGCCGAGCGCGACGCCCGCGTGCTCGTCGACGAGACCGTCGACGTCACGCTGCCGGCCGACCGGCGCGCGCTCGGCGCCCGCCACCCCCTCGACCTGCTCGCCGACCGCATCGCCGACGTGTTCGTCGCGATGGGCTGGGAGATCGCCGAGGGCCCCGAGGTCGAGGCCGAGTGGCTGAACTTCGACGCCCTGAACTTCGGTGTCGACCACCCGGCGCGGCAGATGGCCGACACGTTCTACGTCGCCCCGGCCGGCTCCGGCCTGCTGCTGCGCACCCACACCTCGCCGGTCCAGGCGCGCTCACTCCTGGAGCGCGGCGTGCCCGTGTACGTCGCCTGCCCGGGCCGTACGTTCCGTACCGACGCGCTGGACGCCACGCATACGCCCGTGTTCCACCAGGTGGAAGGCATCGCCGTGGATCGCGGCCTGACGATGGAGCACCTGCGCGGAACGCTGGACCACTTCGCGCGTGCAGTGTTCGGTCCCGAGGCCCGCACGCGACTGCGCCCGTCGTTCTTCCCGTTCACCGAGCCGTCCGCCGAGATGGACCTGTGGTTCCCGCAGAAGAAGGGCGGGCCCGGGTGGATCGAGTGGGGTGGCTGCGGCATGGTCAACCCCAACGTGCTGCGCTCGGTCGGAGTCGACCCGGACGAGTACTCGGGGTTCGCCTTCGGCATGGGCATCGAGAGGACGTTGATGTTCCGTCACGGCATCGCCGACATGCACGACATCGTCGAGGGTGACGTCCGCTTCTCCGAGCAGTTCCGGGCGGTGATCTGACATGGTGCTGATCCCGCTCACCTGGCTGGCCGACCACGTCGCCCTGCCGCCCGGTCTGACGGCCGAGCAGCTGGGCGCCGACCTGGTCCGCGTCGGGCTCGAGGAGGAGGCGGTGCACCTCGGCGGCGAGGTGACCGGCCCGCTCGTCGTCGGCCATGTGCTCTCGCGCACCCCGGAGCCCCAGAAGAACGGCAAGACGATCAACTGGTGCACGGTCGACGTCGGCGAGGGCGAGCCACGCGGCATCGTCTGCGGCGCGCACAACTTCGAGGCGGGCGACCACGTCGTCGTCGCGCTGCCCGGCGCCGTGCTGCCCGGGGGCTTCGAGATCGCCGCCCGCAAGACCTACGGCCACGTCTCCGACGGCATGATCTGCTCCCAGCGCGAGCTGGGCCTCGGCGACGACCACGACGGGATCATCGTGCTCTCCCGCCTGGGCCTGGCCGACGACCAGACTCCGGCCGGCCTGGACGCCAAGGCCCTGCTGGGCCTCGGCGAGCAGACGCTCGAGATCAACGTCACGCCCGACCGCGGGTACTGCTTCGCGCTGCGCGGCGTCGCACGCGAGTACGCGCACTCCACCGGCGCGGCGTTCAAGGACCGCGGGCTGCCCACCGCGGCCGACCTCGCGCCGGTCGCCGGCGGCTTCCCGGTGGAGCTGGCCGACGAGGCGCCGATCGCCGGCGTCGCGGGCTGCGACCGCTTCGTGGCGGTCACCGTGCGTGGCGTACGCGCCAACGACCCGTCACCGGCCTGGATGCAGCGACGGCTGACCCAGGCCGGGATGCGGCCGATCAGCCTGGCCGTGGACGTCACGAACTACGTGATGCTCGACCTGGGGCAGCCGCTGCACGCGTACGACCTGGCCGGGCTCGCCGCGCCGATCGTCGTGCGCCGCGCCCGCGCGGGCGAGCGGCTGGAGACTCTCGACGGCGTCGACCGGGCGCTGGACGGCGAGGACCTCCTGATCACCGACAGCCCGGACGGGGCAGGGTCGCGCATCATCGGCCTGGCCGGCGTGATGGGTGGCGAGGCCAGCGGCATCGGCACCGGCACGACCGATCTGGTGATCGAGGCCGCGCACTTCGACCCCGTGACCGTGGCCCGTACGTCGCGGCGGCACCGGCTGTCCTCGGAAGCGGCGAAGCGGTTCGAGCGCGGTGTCGACCCGCAGCTGCCACGCGTCGCGGCGCGCACCGCGGCCGAGCTGCTGGTGCGGTTCGGGGGCGGGGCGATCGACGAGGCCGCCACGGACGTCGACCGCACCACGCCGCCCGCGCCCTTCGCCCTCGATCCCGCGCTGCCCACGCGGCTGGTCGGCGTGCCCTACACGCCGGACGAGGTGCGCGAGACCCTCGTCTCGCTCGGGTGCGCCGTGACCGGCGACTTCGTCGTCACCCCGCCCACCTGGCGGCCCGACCTGACGGCGCCCGTGGACCTCGTCGAGGAAGTGGCGCGGCTGCGGGGTTACGACCAGATCGGCTCCGTGGTCCCGGTGGCGCCCACCGGGCGCGGGCTGACCCGGTCCCAGCGGGTGCGGCGCGCAGTCTGCGACCGCCTCGTCGCCGAAGGGCTGGTCCAGGTGCTCTCGTACCCGTTCGTCGGGCCGGACCAGTGGGACGCGATGGGACTGGCGGCGGACGACGCGCGGCGGACCGCGGTGCGGTTGTCCAACCCGATCTCCGAGGCGCAGCCGTTCCTGCGCACGGACCTGCTGGTCACGTTGCTCGACACCGCCCGCCGGAACGTCGCGCGCGGGCGCACGGACCTCGCCGTGTTCGAGACCGGGCTCGTCGTGCGACCGGTGCCCGGCGCGCCAGCCGCGCCCATGCTGCCCGGCGGGCGCCTGCCGTCGCAGGAGCAGCTGGCCGCCGTGGCCGCCGCCATCCCCGACCAACCGCGGCACGTGGCCGGTGTGCTGGCCGGATTGCGGGACAGGGCGGGTTGGTGGGGCCCAGGGCGCAGCGCGGACCACACGGACGTGCTCGCGCTCGTCGGCGGGATCGCGGAGCTGTCCGGGGTCAGCGTGCGGATGGTGCCCGACCGGAACCGGGCGCCCTTCCACCCCGGCCGGTGCGCCCGCGTCGTCGGGCCCGCCGGCCAGACGCTCGGCCATGCCGGCGAGCTGCACCCGGCCGTGGTGGCCGCTCACGACCTTCCGCCCCGCACCGTCGCGTTCGAGGTGGACCTCGACGCGCTGGTGAAGGCTGGCAGCTCGGAGCCGGTCCAGTGGCAGCCGGTGTCGACGTTCCCTGTCGCGAAGGAGGACATCGCACTGGTCGTCGATGCCTCCGTCAGCGCCGGAGACGTGCTCGACGCGGTGCGTGCCGGAGCAGGCGACGTGCTGGAGGACGTGCGGCTGTTCGACGTCTACACCGGTGAGCAGGTGGGCGCGGGGCGCAAGTCGCTGGCCTTCTCGCTGCGGCTGCGCGCCGCCGACCGCACGCTGACCGCGGCCGAGACCGCGGCGGTGCGGGAGCGGGTCGTGGCAGAGGCGGGCCGGAGGTTCGGCGCCACGCTGCGGGCCTGACCAGGACGCCCGGCGCCCAGGCGGCGCGAGCGCACGAGGGGGCGGCCACCCACCCGGGTGACCGCCCCGTCGTCCCGACTACACGAAGTCGTGGTACGCGGGCAGGTCCAGGACCCCGTTGCCGGAGAGCCCGACGACGATCACCTCGTCCGTGGTGGCCGCGCGTGCCCGGGCGATGGCTCCGGCGACGGCGTGCGTGGACTCGGGTGCCGGGATGATGCCCTCCGCCCGCGCGAACTCGATGCCAGCCGCGAACGACTCCTGCTGGTCGATCGCGACCGCCTCGAGCAGCCCGAGCTCCTTGGCGTGCGAGACCAGCGGCGCCATGCCGTGGTAGCGCAGCCCGCCGGCGTGGATGGGCGGCGGCACGAAGTCCTTGCCGAGGGTGTGCATCTTGAGCAGGGGGGTCAGGCCGGCAACGTCGCCGAAGTCGTACCGGTACTCGCCCTGCGTCAGTGACGGGCAGGCGGCCGGCTCGACGGCGACCACGGTGGTCGCCGTGCCCTCCCGGAGGTTGCGGCCGATGAAGGGGAACGAGAGCCCGCCCAGGTTGGAGCCGCCGCCGGCGCAGGCGAAGACGACGTCCGCGGTCTCGCCGAGCTCGTCGAGCTGGGTGAGCGCCTCCTGGCCGATCACCGTCTGGTGCAGCAGCACGTGGTTGAGCACCGAGCCGAGCGCGTAGTGCGCCTTCGGGTCACCGGCCGCCACCTCGACCGCCTCGCTGATCGCCATGCCGAGCGAGCCGGTGGTGTCGGGGTAGGCGGCGAGCATCGCCCGGCCGGCCTCGGTCAGGTCCGAGGGCGACGGGTGGCACGTGGCGCCGTAGGTCTCCATCTGCAGCCGGCGGTAGGGCTTGTGGTCGTACGAGGAGCGGACCTGCCACACCTCGCACTCGAGCCCGAACAGCGCGCTGGCCAGGGCGAGCGAGGCGCCCCACTGGCCGGCGCCGGTCTCGGTGGTCAGCTTGGTGGTGCCCTCGATCGCGTTGTAGTACGCCTGAGCGATCGCCGTGTTCGGCTTGTGGGAGCCGGCCGGGCTGACGCCCTCGTACTTGTAGTAGATCCGGGCCGGGGTGCCCAGCGCGCGCTCGAGGCGCAGCGCACGGATCAGCGGGGACGGCCGCCACAGCGCGTAGACCTCGCGGACGGCCTGCGGGATCTCGATCCAGCGCTCGGTGCTGACCTCCTGGAGGATCAGCGACATCGGGAACAGCGGCGCGAGGTCGTCGGGCCCCAGGGGCTCGCGCGTGCCGGGGTGCAGCGCCGGGGGACAGGGCTCCGGCAGGTCCGCGGCGAGGTTGTACCAGTGGGTCGGCACCGACGACGGGACGGCGGCACCGAGCGGCGCCGTCAGCGGAGCGGGGCGGAGGGCGTCGGGGAGAGACGTCATGGCTGGTCCTCGGCTCGTTGGTGCTGGACGGTGCGAGAGCGGGTCCCGGTGGTGGGCCGCGGTTCGCTGTGCCGCAGGGTAGCCCTCCGGCTACGTCTCGGCGCCGACGGCCACATGCTGCTCGTCGTGCGGCAGGTAGAAGACGTGGACCACGCTGCCGGGCACCGTGAACGCGAGGGCGTGCTGCGGCACGGCCTTGGTGGTGGTGACGTCGAAGGTGGAGCCGTTGGGCCGGGTCACCCTCAGCTGCATCTCGATGCGGGCGGAGCCGTGGTCGATCTCACCGGTCGGCCGCGAGGCGAGCACCACGCCCCTCGCGTCGATTCCGTTGTTCTTCAGGTCGACGGTCTCCTGCGTCAGCCGGCCGGTCGCGATGTCGTGCTTGTCCTTCGCGTCGCGGACCTCGCCGGGACTCGCCCGGTCCGCGAGCATGATGCTGCCCGGGCGGGCCGGGTCGTAGCGGATCGGCACCTCGATGCCCGTCGAGAACAGCGGCAGCTCCGTCAAGGGCACCAGCCGTCTGTCCGATCCCGTGACCCTCCGGCCGTCCACCGTCGTGAACGCCACGGTGAACTCGACCTGCGGCTGCTCGTTCACGAAGGTGCCGGTCTGCTCGAGCGACTCCAGCACGCCGATGACCAGCGGGCCGTTCCGGACGCCGGCACCGTAGCGCCCACCGACCGCGTCGACGGCGCGCAGCAGGGTGCCCACGACGATCCCCGCGCACCCGGCGAGGGGGAGTGCGGCCGTCCACGGCCGCTCCAGGTCGAGGAAAGCGGCGGCGACCGTCGCCGCGACGAGCACGGCCCCCAGGGCGATCAGTGCGGTGCCGAGCTTCCTCACGAGGGACTCCCACGGCGGCGTAGGGCGGGACGCTTCGCGAGTCTAGGCGACGCGGGAGCGTTCCCACTGGCGCTTCGACGCCAGTTGCGAGCGGCTGTCAGAGCCCTCGTGGTCGTCATGTCAGGCGTCGAACGTATGTTCGATGCCACGACGAGCAGGGAGGGCGCCATGTGCGCGATGTGCGAGGGTCAGACACCCGACGAGTTCATGGCCGGCGTCATCGACGACATCGACGAGACGGGGTGGGCGGTGGTCGCGGTCGAGGGCGGCCGCGGCCAGCACGTGAGCTCGTACACCGTGGGGCTCACGCGCCTGCACGGGCACCCGGAGCTGATCGTGAGCGGGGGCGGCTTCGAGCAGGCCCACCACGTGCTCGACGAGCTCGCCGAGGCCGTCCACGGCGGGCGCCGGCTGGCGCCGGGGCAGGTGCTGAGCCGGGGCGAGGTAGGGCGCGAGTGCGTGCTGGTCGCCGTGGCCGACCCGTCGCGGCTGGTCCTGGCACAGGCCGTCTACGGCAGGTTCATGCCGGTGATGGCGCTCCAGGTGGTGTGGGCCGACCAGGACGGCCGCTGGCCCTGGGAGCTGTGCGAGCACCACCGCCGCAACCAGGAGATGTACGGCAGGCCGGTGCTCGGGACGGGGTGACTACGGGACGAGCAGCACCTTGCCCGTGGTGGCCCGTCCTTCGAGTGCGCGGTGCGCGTCGGCCGCCCGGTCGAGCGGGAACCGCGCCCCGATCCGCACCGAGAGCTCGCCCGTCGCGGCGAGGCCGAGCACCTCGTCGGCTCGCCACTGCAGCTCCTCTCGCGTTCGCGAGTAGGCCGCGATCGAGGGGCGGGTGACGTACGCGGAGCCTGCGGCGTTGAGGCGCTGCAGGTCGAACGGCGGCACGGGTCCGGACGAGGCGCCGAACAGCACCAGAAACCCGCGGGGGCGCAGGCTGGCGAGGGAGGCGTCGAAGGTGTCCTTGCCGACGGAGTCGTAGGCGACGCGCACACCGGCGCCGCCGGTCAGGGACCGGACCAGCGGTGGCAGGTCGGCCGTCAGGTCGGCGAGCTCGCGGTAGCGCACGACGTCCGCCGCCCCGGCGTTCCGGGCGAGCTCCGCCTTCTCCGGCGAGCCGACCAGACCGATCACGCGCGCGCCTCGGCGGGTCGCGAGCTGGGTGGCCAGCAGCCCGACGCCGCCGGCCGCGGCGGTGAGCAGCACGTCGTCGCCGGGCTGCAGATCGACCGTGGACGTCGTCAGGTAGTGCGCCGTGATGCCCTGCATGGCCAGGGCCACCGCCGTCTCGTCGTCGACCCCCGGGGGCACGACGAGGGCATCCGTCGCCTTGACCACCGCCAGCTCCGCGTACGACCCGGCGGAGGTGAGCCATGCGACCCGCTGGCCCGGCTGGAGGTCGGCGACGTCCGGGCCGGTCGCGACCACGACGCCGACGCCCTCGCTGCCGACCACGTGCGGGAAGGTCATCCGGTAGATGCCGGCTCGCCGGTACGTGTCGATGAAGTTCACGCCGGCCACGGCCACCCGCACGACGACCTCGCCGGCGCCGGGTACGGGATCGGGTAGCTCGACGAGAGACAGGACCTCAGGGCCGCCCGGGGCCCGGGCGATGACGGCGCGCATGGGTCCGTCCTACCACTTCGGTCAACGACGGAGCGCCACCCCCATGCCGACGTAGTCTGCGAGCGCTCGCCCGGTCGGCGTGGTTCCCGCCGCCACCTGCGCCGGAGTCCCGCACGTCACGACCTGCCCGCCGTGCCGCCCACCGCCGGGCCCCATGTCGATGATCCAGTCGGCCGCAGCGATGACGTCGAGGTTGTGCTCGACGACGACGACGCTGTTCCCGTGGTCGACCAGCCGGCCGAGCACCGCGAGGATCGTCGCGGTGTCGCTGGGCGCCAGCCCGGTCGTGGGCTCGTCGAGCACGTAGAGTCCGCCGCTGGTCCCGAGCCGGACGGCGATCTTCAGCCGCTGGGCCTCACCGCCGGAGAGGCTCGACTGCGGCTGGCCGAGCGTCAGGTAGCCAAGGCCGACGGCGACCAGCAGGTCGAGCTTGCGCCGTAGCACTGCATCGTCGCCCAGGAGCCCCACGGCCTCGACGACGGTCAGGGCGAGGACGTCGGCGATGCTGTGGCCACGCAGCCGGTGCGCGAGGACCGCCTCACCGAACCGCCGCCCGCCGCAGGTCTCGCACGGGATGTCGACCTCGTCGAGAAAGCTCATCTCGACCCGCAGCACGCCGGCGCCGCGGCAGTCCGGGCACGCGCCGGCCGAGTTGAAGGTGAACAGGGACGCGGGTGCGCCCGTCGCGCCGGCGAACAGTGCTCGCAGGCGGTCGAAGCCGCCGACGTACGAGATCGGTGTCGAGCGGCTGGTCCGTCCTATGGGTGCCTGGTCGACGACGACCGCATCGGGGCACGCCGGCAGCAGCGCCTCGCGGACGAGCGTGCTCTTGCCGGACCCGGCGACGCCCGTGATCGCGACGAGCGCGCCCTGCGGCACGTCGACGTCGACCCCACGCAGGTTGTTCGCCGTCACCCCGCACAGCCGCCACGTGCCGGTCCACTGCCGCGGGGCGTCGTTCAGCCGCCCGAGGCCGCCGGCCAGTGCCCGTGCGACGGGCGCGTCGGCGGCCAGGTACTCCGTCGCCGGGCCGTCGTAGACGAGCGTTCCTCCCGCCCGACCCGGCCCAGGACCGATCTCGACCACATGGTCCGCCCGGAGGATCACCGCGGGATCGTGCTCGACGACGAGGACCGAGTTGCCGCCGTCGCGTAGCCGATGAAGGGTGTCGACGAGTGCCGCCACGTCCTGCGGATGCAGCCCGGCGCTCGGCTCGTCGAAGACGTAGGTCAGCCGGGAGAGGTCGCAGTCGAGCTGTCGGGCCGTCTTGACCCGCTGAGCCTCACCGCCGGACAGCGTGGACACCGCACGGTTGAGGTGCAGGTAGCCGACGCCGATCCGGACCAGGTGGCCGAGCATCCGGCGCGCCTTCGTCAGGAGAGGGGCAGCGACCGCCCCCTGCACGGCACCGAGCCGTTCGTGGAGCCCTCCCAGCCACGCGTCGAGGTCGGCGAGCTCCATGGTCAGCAGATCGCCGAACCGCAGTCCGGCGAGCGTGACGTCCGCCGCCTCCGGCCGCAGCCGCAGCCCGGCGCACGCCGGGCACGTCCGCGAGGTCAGGTACCTGGAGTACGCCGAGGCACGTGGCCCCGCGTTGTCGTCCAGCTCTGCGGCGGCCGCCTCGAGACGGCGCGCTGCCCCACGCCAGGTCTTCGCCTGGACACCCGCGCCGTGCGCGACCGTCACCGGGACGCCCTCGGCGTGGAGGAAGACGTCGAGCGTCGCGGCGGGCCACTCGACGAGCGGAAGGTCGGGGTCGAACAACCCCACCGCCAGCGCCTCCCGCCAGTTCCAGCCGCCGACCTTCCAGTCGGGGTGCTGAACCGCGCCCTCGCGCAACGAGCGCGCCCTGTCGAGCAGCAGGTCCAGGTCCACGCTCACCACCCGGCCCAGGCCGGTGCACCGCGGGCAGGCGCCCTGCGGGTTGTTGAACCCGAGGTGGTAGCTCGGGATCCCCGGCCGGCTGCCGCAACGCGCCCACAGCAGCCGGAGATACGTGTGCAACTCGGTGGCAGTGCCGACGGTCGAGCGCAGGTTGCGTCCCATCGGCTTCTGGTCGATGAGGATCGACGTCGTCAGGTTCTCGATCGCGTCGACATCGGGGCGGCTCAGCTTGGGCATGCGCTGCCGCGCGAAGGTGCTGAACGTCTCGATCAGCTGGCGCTGGGCCTCCGTGTGCACGGTGTCGAAGACGAGGGACGACTTGCCGGAGCCGGACACGCCGGTGAAGACGACCAGCCGGCCATGGGGGATGTCGAGGTCGACCGAGCGCAAGTTGTGCGTGCGGGCACCACGGACCGCGATCACGTCGTTCACCGCGCTGCCGCCAGATCGTTGCGGAACCGCGCGACCCACCCGAGCTCGCCCTCGATCAAGGCCAGCGCGCGGTCCGCGAGGGCCCAGCGGTGCGGCGGGCACGCCAGCTCGTCGCGCAGGAAGGCGATCAGCGCCCGCCACCCCTCGGACCGCTCGCGAAGCGTCGCGGCGTACGCGTCGAGAGCGGCGAGGGCATCCTCGACGGGCAATGCGTCGACGTTGTAGGTCGCGACGTCGATCGCCCAGTGCGGGTACTCCGGCGTGCGCAGGTGAGCGGCCACCCCCGCGACCAGCGCCCGATGCCCCTCGGGCGTGAGGCGGTAGGTGCGCCGGGCGCGCCCGGCCACCACGCCCTCGTCGCCGACGACGAGTCCGCGGGACTCCAGCGCGCGCAGCTGCTTGTACACGGTCGATCGGGAGAGGTCGGTCCACGACCGCATGTCCCGGTACTCGACCGCCTTCGTGATGTCCCACGCGTGCTTCGGTCCCTCGGCGAGGAGGCCGAGCAATGCCACGTCGGCCGCGCCGATCGTCTCCAGGATAGTCTCCATGTGGAATATGCTACATGCGGAATACGAGGAATCCAACTGATCTCTCTTCCCGCCACTGCCTGCATTGCCGTGCAGCAAGGTGTATGGTCATGCAGTGACCTTCTCCGTGGCGGTCGCCGGGGCCAGTGGGTACGCCGGCGGCGAGATGCTGCGGCTGCTGCTTGGCCACCCGGAGGCCCGGATCGGCGCGCTCACCGCGCACGCCAACGCCGGCAGCCTGCTGGGCGAGCACCATCCGCACCTGCGTTCCCTGGCCGATCGGGCGCTGGCGCCGACGGCGGCCGACGAGCTGGCCGGCCATGACGTCGTGGTCCTGGCCCTGCCGCACGGAGCCAGCGGCGCGATCGCCGGCGAGCTGGAGGCGCGCGGCGACGGCGCCGTGCTCGTCGACCTCGGGGCGGACCACCGGCTGGTCGAGGCCGCCGACTGGACGCGGTACTACGGCACGGACCACGCCGGCACCTGGCCGTACGGCCTGCCGGAGCTAATCCGCAGCGACACGCTGACCAGGCAGCGCGAGGCGCTGGCGGGTGCCACGCGCATCGCCGTGCCCGGCTGCAACGTCACCGCGGTGACGCTCGGCCTGCAGCCGGGGGTGGCGGCGGGCGTCGTGGACGCCGCGGACGTGGTCGCCGTGCTCGCGGTCGGCTACTCGGGCGCCGGCAAGGCCCTCAAGCCGCACCTGCTGGCCTCCGAGGCCCTCGGCGCCGCGCAGCCCTACGGGATGGCGGGCACGCACCGGCACATCCCGGAGATCGCGCAGAACCTGCGCAGCGCGGGTGCCGTCGAGGTGCGTCTGAGCTTCTCCCCGGTGCTGGTGCCGATGTCGCGGGGCATCCTGGCCACCGTCACCGCGCCCGTCGCGCAGGGCGTGACGCAGGAGGCGCTGCGCGCGGTGTGGCAGGCCTCCTACGCCGACGAGCCGTTCGTCGAGCTCCTGCCCCAGGGCGTGTGGCCGACGACCGCGGCGGTGCTCGGTGCGAACACCGCGCTGGTCCAGGTGGCCCTCGACGAGGACGCCGGCCGCGCCGTCGTCGTCTGCGCCATCGACAACCTCGTCAAGGGCACCGCCGGCGGCGCCTTGCAGTCCCTCAACCTCGCTCTCGGCCTGCCCGAGACGCTCGGCCTGCCCACCGAAGGAGTCGCGCCGTGACCGTCGTCAGCGCACCGGCCTCACCCGGCGTCACCGCAGCGGCCGGCTTCCGTGCCGCGGGCATCACGGCGGGCCTGAAGGCCTCGGGTCGCCCCGACCTCGCGCTCGTGGTCAACGACGGCCCGCGCCGCAACGTCGCGGCGGTGTTCACCACCAACCGCGTCGCGGGCGAGCCCGTGAAGTGGTCGCGCGCCGCGGCTGCGGACGGCCGGATCGCGGCGGTCATCCTCAACTCCGGCGGAGCCAACGTCTGCACCGGCCCCGAGGGGTTCGCGGACGTGGAGGCGACCGCGGAGAAGGTCGGGTCGGTGCTCGACATCGCCCCGGGGGACGTGCTGGTCGCCTCGACCGGCCTGATCGGCGAGCGCCTGCCGATCGCGAAGCTGCTGGCGGGCGTCGACGTCGCCGCCGCGGCACTCACCCCCGACGGCGGGCCCGACGCCGCCACGGCGATCATGACCACCGACACGGTCGCCAAGACCGCTCACGTCACCGTGCACAGCTCCCACGGCACCTTCACCGTCGGCGGCATGGCCAAGGGCGCCGGCATGCTCGCCCCCGCGCTGGCGACGATGCTCGTCGTGCTCACCACGGACGCCGACGTCGACCCGGGCGGCCTGCGCTCGGCCCTGACCGCGGCGACGGCCAAGACGTTCGACCGGATCGACTCGGACGGGTGCATGTCCACCAGTGACACGGTCGCGATCCTCGCCTCCGGCGCCAGCGGTGTGCTGCCGGACTACGTGGAGTTCGCCGACGCGGTGGCCGCGGTGTGCGCGTCGCTGGCCCGCCAGCTGATCGGCGACGCGGAGGGTGCCAGCCACGACATCGCCATCAGCGTCGTCAACGCCAGCAGCGAGGCTGCGGCGCTCGCGGTGGCCAAGGCGGTCGCCCGCGGCAACCTGTTCAAGGCGGCGGTGTTCGGCAACGACCCCAACTGGGGCCGCGTGCTCGCCCAGGTGGGCACCGTGCCGGCCGACATCGCGCCGTACGACCCCGACGCGCTGGACGTCACGATCAACGGCGTCATGGTGTGCAAGGCGGGCGGCGCTCACGAGGACCGCTCGCTGGTGACCCTCGCGGGCCAGCGCGACGTCGAGGTCCAGATCGACCTCCACGCCGGCACGGCCTCCGCGACCGTGTGGACCAACGACCTCACCCACGACTACGTCCACGAGAACAGCGCGTACTCGACATGAGCGACATCGACACCCACACCGACCTGCGCCCCGACCAGAAGGCCGAGGTCCTCATCCAGGCGCTGCCATGGCTCCAGCGGTTCCGCGGCGCGCTCGTCGTGGTCAAGTACGGCGGCAACGCGATGGTGGACGACGACCTCAAGCGGGCCTTCGCGCAGGACATGGTGTTCCTGCACCAGGTGGGCCTGCGGCCCGTGGTGGTGCACGGCGGCGGCCCGCAGATCAACTCGATGCTGGACCGCCTCGGCATCGCCAGCGAGTTCCGCGGCGGGCTGCGCGTCACCACGCCCGAGGCGATGGACGTCGTCCGGATGGTGCTGACCGGGCAGGTGAGCCGCGAGCTCGTCGGGCTGCTCAACACCTACGGACCGGTCGCGGTGGGGCTGTCCGGTGAGGACGGAGGCCTGCTGCAGGCACGCCGCCGGCCCGGGTCCGTCGACGGTGAGGAGGTGGATCTCGGGCTCGTCGGCGACGTGGTCCAGGTCAACCCGGGCGCGGTCCTCGACCTGCTGGACGCCGGCCGCATCCCGGTGGTCTCGACGGTCGCTCCCGACATCGACGACCCGACGCAGGTGCTCAACGTCAACGCGGACACGGCTGCGGCCGCGCTGGCGATCGCGCTCGGTGCGCGCAAGCTCGTGATCCTCACCGACGTCGAGGGCCTGTACACCCGCTGGCCCGACAAGTCGTCCCTGGTCAGGAGGCTGCAAGTGAGCGCGCTCGCCCGGCTGCTGCCCAGCCTGGACTCCGGCATGCGCCCGAAGATGGAGGCCTGCTGGCGTGCGGTGACGGGCGGTGTCGGCAGAGCGCACGTCATCGACGGCCGCGCGGCCCACGCGATCCTCGTCGAGGTGTTCACGGACGACGGCGTCGGCACCATGGTGTTCCCCGACGAGGAGCTGCCCGAGCGTCCGACCACCGCGCCGATCCCGGTGGTGGCCTGATGACCGAGGTGCTGCCCGCCCAGGCCGGCTCCGTGGCGCAGTGGACGCAGCGCTACGGCGATGCGTTGATGGACACGTTCGGCCCGCCCCAGCGCGTCCTGGTGCGCGGCGACGGCCCGTACGTGTGGGACGCCGACGGCCGCCGCTACCTCGACCTGCTCGGCGGCATCGCCGTCAACGCGCTCGGCCACGCGCACCCGACGCTCACGGCGGCGATCAGCGCCCAGCTCGGCACGCTGGGCCACGTCTCCAACTTCTTCGCCACGCCCACGCAGGTCGCGCTCGCCGAGACGCTGCTCCACCTCGCCGGGGCGCCCGCGGGGTCCAAGGTGTTCCTCACCAACTCCGGCACCGAGGCGGTCGAGGCGGCCGTCAAGCTGACGCGGCGCCACGCGGCGGGGAAGCGGCCGCGGCTGCTGGCCCTCGAGGGCGCGTTCCACGGCCGGTCGATGGGCGCGCTGTCGTTGACGTACAAGGCGGCGTACCGCGAGCCGTTCGAGCCGCTGCCGCCCGGTGTGGAGTTCGTGCCCTTCGGGGACGTCGCCGCACTCGAGGCGGCCCTGGACGACGACGTCGCCGCGCTGTTCGTCGAGCCGGTCCAGGGCGAGGCCGGGGTGCGCACCCTGCCGCCCGGCTACCTCGCCGCGGCGCGCGAGCTGACGGCCCGGCACGGCGCGCTGCTGGTGCTCGACGAGGTGCAGTCGGGGATGGGCCGCACCGGCGAGTGGTTCGCCTTCCAGCATCCGCACATCGGCGGCGGGATCACCCCGGACGCCGTCAGCGTGGCCAAGGGCCTGGGCGGCGGGTTCCCCGTCGGCGGGCTGATCGCGTTCGGCGAGCACACCGCCGGCCTGCTGGGCCGAGGCCAGCACGGCACCACCTTCGGCGGCAACCCCGTCGCCGCCGCGGCGGCGCTGGCGACCATCGGTGTCATCGACCGGGACGGCCTGCTGGCCCACGTCCGGGACCTGGGCAGGCGGTGGCGGGCGGCGCTCGGCGGCATCGCCCACCCACTGGTCGCGCAGGTGCGCGGGGAGGGCCTGCTCATCGCGGTCGAGCTGGCGGCGCCGGTGGCCGCGAAGGTCCAGTCGCTCGCCCTCGAGGCCGGCTTCATCGTCAACGCACCGACGCCGACGGCGATCCGCCTCGCGCCGCCCTACGTCCTGACCGACGACCAGGCGTCGACGTTCACCGACTTCGTCGCCGCGCTGCCGCAGGAGATGACCGCATGAGGCACTTCCTGCGCGACGACGACCTGACTCCGGCCGAGCAGTCGGCCGTGCTGGCGCTGGCCGACGAGCTGCGCCACGACCGCCACGCCCGCACCCCGCTCGCCGGCCCGCAGGCCGTCGCCGTCATCTTCGACAAGCCCACCCTGCGGACCCAGCTCTCGTTCACCGTCGGCGTCGCCGAGCTCGGCGGGTACCCCGTCGTCGTGGACGGCAACCTCGCCCAGATCGGGGTCCGCGAGTCGATCTCCGACGTCGCGAAGGTGCTCGGCCGGCAGGTCGCCGCGATCGTCTGGCGCACCCACGCGCAGAGCCGGGTCGAGGAGATGGCCGCACTGGCGGGCGTCCCCGTGGTCAACGCCCTCACCGACGACTTCCACCCCTGCCAGGTGCTGGCCGACCTGCTGACCATCGCGCAGCACCGCGGCGGCGTCGGCACGCTGCCGGGCACCACGCTGGCGTACATCGGCGACGGCTCGAACAACATGGCGCACTCCTACCTGCTGGGCGGCGCCACCGCCGGCATGCACGTGCGCATCGGCACCCCGGCGGGCTACGCGCCGAGCCCCGGCGTGCTCGCGGACGCCGAGCGGATCGCCGCGGCCACCGGCGGCAGCGTCGCCGTGTACGACGACCGCGACGCAGCCTTGTCCGGGGCCGACGCCGTCGCCACGGACACCTGGGTGTCGATGGGCCAGGAGACGCAGGCGGCCGACCGCGCCGAGCCGTTCGTGCCGTTCCGTCTGGACGGTGGGGGGCTGGCACTGGCCGCGCCCGGCGCGCTCGTGCTGCACTGCCTGCCCGCCTACCGCGGCAAGGAGATCACCGCCGACGTCCTCGACGGCCCGCAGTCGGTGGTCTGGGACGAGGCCGAGAACCGGCTGCACGCGCAGAAGGCGCTGCTGACCTACCTGCTGGAGGGCACGGCATGACGACCATGTCCGTCCCACCGACGAAGGCCGCCCGCCTCGCCCTGGTCGCGTCGCTGCTCGCGCGCCAGCAGGTGCGCTCGCAGACCGAGCTCGCCGAGCTGCTCGCCGCCGAGGGCGTCAGCGTCACCCAGGCGACCCTGAGCCGCGACCTCGTCGAGCTGCAGGCCGTCAAGGTGCGCAGCCCGTCCGGCGCGCTGGTCTACGCAGTCCCGGCCGAGGGCGGGGCACGCGCCTCGCTGTCGCGCGAGACCGAGGAGATGCTCGCCGCGCGCCTCGCCCGCCTCTGCGAAGAGCTGCTCGTCACCGCCGAGTCGTCGGGCCCCCTCGTCGTGCTGCGCACGCCGCCGGGCGCCGCCCAGTTCCTCGCCTCCGCGATCGACCACTCGATCATGCCGGGGGTGCTCGGCACCATCGCAGGTGACGACACCGTGCTGGTGATCGCCGCCGAGCCCGACTCCGGCTCCGCCGTCGCCCAGCGGTTCCTCGACCTGGCGACCGGCAGAGACTCCGCCCGCGAACCCGCACGAGACAAGGACGAGATGTGAGCAAGGTTCTGACGCAGCTTCCGGTCGGCGAGCGGGTGGGCATCGCCTTCTCCGGCGGCCTGGACACCTCGGTCGCCGTGGCCTGGATGCGGTTCAAGGGGGCCATCCCGTGCACCTACACCGCGGACCTCGGCCAGTACGACGAGCCGGAGATCGACCAGGTGCCCGGCCGGGCCATGGCGTACGGCGCCGAGCTGTCGCGTGCCGTCGACTGCAAGGCCGCGCTGGTGGAGGAGGGGCTGGCGGCCCTCGCGTGCGGCGCGTTCCACATCCGCAGCGGCGGGCGCTCCTACTTCAACACCACGCCGCTGGGGCGGGCGGTCACCGGCACCCTCCTGGTGCGCGCGATGCAGGCCGACGACGTCGAGATCTGGGGCGACGGGTCCACCTTCAAGGGCAACGACATCGAGCGGTTCTACCGCTACGGGCTGCTGGCGAACCCGTCCCTGCGGATCTACAAGCCGTGGCTCGACCAGGACTTCGTCGCCGAGCTGGGTGGTCGCGCGGAGATGAGCCAGTTCCTGACGGACCACCACCTGCCCTACCGCGACAGCGCCGAGAAGGCGTACTCGACCGACGCGAACATCTGGGGCGCCACCCACGAGGCCAAGACGCTGGAGCACCTCGACGTGTCGCTGGAGACGGTCGAGCCGATCATGGGCGTGCGGTTCTGGGACCCGGCGGTGGCGATCGAGACCGAGGACGTGACGATCGCGTTCGAGCGCGGGCGGCCGGTGGCGATCGACGGCGTGCGGTACGACGACCCGGTGGCGCTGGTCCACGCGGCGAACGCCATCGGCGGGCGGCACGGCCTGGGCATGTCCGACCAGATCGAGAACCGGATCATCGAGGCCAAGTCGCGCGGCATCTACGAGGCGCCGGGCATGGCCCTGCTGTTCGTGGCCTACGAGCGGCTGGTCAACGCGATCCACAACGAGGACACGGTCGCGAACTACCACAACGAGGGACGGCGGCTGGGCCGGCTGCTCTACGAGGGCCGCTGGCTCGACCCGCAGTCGCTCATGGTGCGCGAGTCGATCCAGCGGTGGATCGCCTCCGTGGTGACCGGCGAGGTGACGTTGCGGCTGCGGCGCGGTGAGGACTACACGATCCTGCGCACCGACGGCCCCGGCTTCTCCTACCACCCCGACCGGCTCTCGATGGAGCGCACCGAGTCCGCCGCGTTCGGCCCGACCGATCGCATCGGCCAGCTGACGATGCGCAACCTCGACATCGCCGACTCGCGCGCCAAGCTCGAGCTGTACGCGAGCCAGCCGATCGACCAGGGTCAGGTCCTCGTGGAGCACGGCACGCTGTTCGGCGCGCTGCCCGCGGGTGGCGCGGCGGTCATCGCGACGAACCCCGCGGTGGCCGGCGACGAAGAGGTGGCCCTCGACGCGGCTGCGATGGAAGTCGGGACGGACTGACGTGGGCGCTGACGTCTCCGGCGCTCCCGGGTCCACGGCCGCCGGCGCCCTGTGGGGCGGGCGGTTCGCGTCCGGGCCGGCCGACGCGCTCGCCGCGCTCTCCAAGTCCACGCAGTTCGACTGGCGGCTGGCGGACGACGACCTCACGGGGTCGGTGGCGCACGCCCACGTGCTCCACCGCGCCGGGTTGCTGAGCGACGGCGACACGGCGGCGATGGTCGCGGCCCTGGAGTCGCTGCGGGCGGACGTGGCCTCCGGCGCCTTCGGCCCGGCGCCGAGCGACGAGGACGTCCACTCCGCCCTCGAGCGCGGCCTGATCGAGCGAGCCGGTGCCGACCTCGGCGGCCGGTTGCGCGCCGGGCGCAGCCGCAACGACCAGATCGCCACCCTGGTGCGGATGTACCTGCGCCGGCAGGCGCGGACCCTGTCCGGCCTGGTGCTGGACGTCGTCGACGCGCTGATCGGCCAGGCGGCGGCGGCCGGCGACGCGCCGATGCCAGGCCGCACCCACCTCCAGCACGCCCAGCCGGTGCTCCTGGCGCACCACCTGCTGGCGCATGCGTGGCCGCTGCTGCGTGACGTCCAGCGCTGGCGCGACTGGGACGTGCGTGCTTCGTCGTCCCCCTACGGCTCCGGGGCGCTCGCGGGCTCGTCGCTGGGCCTGGACCCGGTGGCGGTGGCCGACGAGCTCGGCTTCGCCGGCCCGGTGGAGAACTCGATCGACGGCACCGCCTCCCGTGACGTCGTGGCGGAGTTCGCCTTCGTCGCCGCCATGACCGGCGTGGACCTGTCCCGGCTGGCCGAGGAGATCACCCTGTGGGCCACCGCCGAGTTCGGCTACGTGCGGCTCGACGACGCCTACTCGACTGGGTCGAGCATCATGCCGCAGAAGAAGAACCCCGACGTCGCCGAGCTGGCGCGCGGCAAGGCCGGCCGGCTGATCGGCGACCTCGCCGGGCTGCTGACGACGCTCAAGGGCCTGCCACTGGCGTACAACCGGGACCTCCAGGAGGACAAGGAGCCGGTGTTCGACCAGGTGGACCAGCTGGCCGTGCTGCTGCCGGCCTTCGCCGGGATGGTGGCCACCCTGCGGTTCGACCTGGACCGGCTCGCCTCCCTGGCGCCGGCGGGCTTCTCGCTGGCGACGGACGTCGCCGAGTGGCTGGTGCGCGCCGGCGTGCCGTTCCGGGTGGCGCACGAGGTCGCGGGCGCGTGCGTGCGTGCGGCGGAGTCGCGGGGGATCGGGCTCGAGGGCCTGTCCGACGACGAGCTCGCGGCGATCAGCCCGCACCTGACGGCGGACGTGCGTTCGGTGCTGACCGTCGAGGGCTCCGTCGCCGCGCGGAATGCCGTCGGCGGGACCGCGCCGGCGCGGGTGGCCGAGCAGCTGGCCGGTGCGCGCTCACGGGTCGCAGAGCACCGCGCGTGGGCGGTCGGGTGAGCTGGTGCCCGGCGGCCTCGTGAGTCCGCGCGAAGCGACCGGAGCCTCACCGCACCGCGGCGCGGACGCGGTGTCGCTGTTGGTGGATGCCGTCAGCGCGGCCGCGCCGCGGTTGGGGCCGGTGCGGCTCGTCTGCGTCGACGGCCCGGCGGGGTCAGGGAAGACGACGCTGGCCGAGGCGGTGCTGCACGGACTCGTCGAGCGCGGAACGGACGCGGCGGTGCTGCACCTGGACGACCTCTACGACGGCTGGGCCGGGTTGGAGGGCAGCCTGTGGCCGAGGCTGGCGGCGCAGGTCCTCGAGCCGTTGCGGCGCGGGTGGCCCGGTCGCTACCAGCGCTACGACTGGCTCGCCGCGGCGTTCGACGGCTGGGTGGACGTGCCGGTGCCGCAGGTGCTGGTGCTGGAGGGATGCGGGTCGGCGCGCCGGGCCGCCGACCCGTTCGCCGCGCTCAGGGTGTGGGTCGAAGCGCCGCCCGAGGTGCGCCTGGAGCGCGGGCTGGCGCGGGACGGGTACGCGATGCGCCCGGCCTGGGAGCAGTGGATGCGCGACGAGGCCGAGCACTTCCTCCGTGAACGCACCGCGGAACGAGCCGACGTCCGCCTGGACGGCTTTGGCAGGATGGGCGCGTGAGCGCCCCCGAGCCCGACGACACGGCCCCGGCCGGTGTGCTCGGCGTGCCGGCGGCGCGGGTCTGGTACGCACGCGGCGTGCTGACGGTCGCCCAGGACCTGCTCGGCGCCACCGTGACCGCTCGTTCGCCGGAGGGGGACGTCAGCGTGCGGCTCACCGAGGTCGAGGCCTACGGCGGCGAGGCCGACCCGGGCTCCCACGCCTTCCGGGGCCGCACGCCTCGCAACGGCGTGATGTTCGCCGAGCCCGGCCGGCTGTACGTGTACCGGCATCTCGGCTTGCACCACTGCGTGAACGTGGTCGCCGAGCCCACGGGCCGCGCCGCCGCCGTGCTGCTGCGCGCCGGCGAGGTGGTCGACGGCCTCGAGCTCGCATGGGCGCGGCGTGAGGCCGCCGGCGTCGTGGACAACGAGCGACAGCTGGCCCGCGGACCGGCCCGGCTGGCCGTGTGCCTGGGACTGGACGTCGGCGACAACGGCCTGGACGTCACCGAGGCCGGCGGGCGCGTGGTGGTCCGCCGGCGCCCGTCGTCGGCCGTGGTGCCCGCGCACCGGCAGGGGCCGCGGGTCGGGGTGGCAGGGCCGGGTGGAAGCGCCGCCCAGCACCCGTGGCGGTTCTGGCTGGAGGGGGAGCCCACGGTGTCCGCGTATCGACCGGCGTATCGATCGCCGGCGTCGAGCAACGCCCCCCGCGGGGCGACGGCGCCGGCCTGATCGTCGTCCCCCGTCGTCGTGCGGCCCGGCCGGCCGCGAGAAGGAGAGCCTGGAAGTGACCACCGTCCTGGACGAGCTGGAGTGGCGCGGACTCATCGCGCAGAGCACCGATCGTGAGGCGCTGGCGGCTGCGCTGGCCGCCGGTCCCGTCACCGTCTACTGCGGGTTCGACCCCACCGCGCCGAGCCTGCACCACGGTCACCTGGTGCAGCTGACGGTGCTGCGCCACCTGCAGCGTGCGGGGCACCGGGTGCTCGCGCTCGTCGGCGGCGCGACCGGTCTCATCGGCGACCCCCGCATGTCCGGCGAGCGGGTGCTCAACACGAAGGAGACCGTCGAGGAGTGGGTGGAGCGCCTGCGCTCCCAGATCTCGCGGTTCCTGGACTTCGAGGGCGACAACCCGGCCGTCTTGGTGAACAACCTGGACTGGACGGGCGGGCTGACCGCGATCGACTTCCTGCGCGACGTCGGCAAGCACTACCGGCTCGGGACGATGCTCGCCAAGGACACGGTGGCGCGGCGGCTCGCCTCGGAGGAGGGGATCTCGTTCACCGAGTTCTCGTACCAGATCCTCCAGGGTCTGGACTTCCTCGAGCTGTACCGCCGCTACGGCTGCACCCTGCAGACCGGAGGCAACGACCAGTGGGGCAACCTGCTGTCCGGGGTGGAGCTGATCCGCAAGTCCGACCAGGCCAGCGTCCACGCGCTGACCACGCCGCTGATCACCAAGGCCGACGGCACGAAGTTCGGCAAGAGCGAGGGCGGGTCGGTGTGGCTCGCGCCCGACATGATGTCGCCGTACGCCTTCTACCAGTTCTGGCTCAACACCGACGACGACGACGTGGTGGGGTACCTGAGGACGTTCACGTTCCTGTCGCGTGAGCAGATCGCCGCGCTCGAGGCCGCGGTGGCCGAACGGCCGGCCGCTCGCGAGGCGCAGCGAACGCTGGCCGCCGACGTGACCACGCTGGTGCACGGGGCCGACGCCACAGCGAAGGTGATCGCGGCCTCGCAGGCGCTGTTCGGGCGGGGCTCGCTCGGCGACCTGGACGACGAGACCCTGAGCTCGGCCGTGGCGGAGCTGCCCTCTGCCACGGGCGCCGCCGGTGACCCGCTGGTCGACCTGTTCGCCGCCACCGGCCTGGTGGACTCCAAGAGCGCGGCGCGGCGGGCCGTGGCCGAGGGTGGCCTCTCGGTGAACAACGAGCGGGTGACCGACGAAGCCGCGGTGCTGGATGCGTCCCAGCTGCTGGGGGGCCGGTTCGCGGTGCTGCGCCGCGGACGCCGCTCGCTGGCGGTGGTCCGCGCGGGGTGACCCACGTCACCACGGCCCGGATTTGCGTCCGGACCTGGGGCTCGCGTAATGTCTTCCAAGCCGCCGCAGGGAGGAACGGACACCAGAGATGGTGGCCAGTCCCGCGAAGAGGCAAACCCCGACTGATCGGACCAGGCGCTTCGTGCGCCCTCGTCACGGTCGGAAGGAACCCGAAGCAAGGCCTTCCCGGGCAGCTCGCAAGGCTGCAGGGATGTGCGTCTGTTTCTTGAGAACTCAACAGTGTGTCTTGATGTAGTCGATGCCGATGCCTCTCCGTTGTGGGGGGTTTGGTGTTGATGGCTGTCTGGGTGTCCACCCCCGTGGGTGCCTGGATGGTTTTGAGATGCCAGAATGTGTTGTTCTTCGTTTGGTTTCTGCTGCTGGCCCTTGGGGTTGGTGGTGGTTGATTCTTTGACGGAGAGTTTGATTCTGGCTCAGGACGAACGCTGGCGGCGTGCTTAACACATGCAAGTCGAACGGATCACTCCAGCTTGCTGGGGTGGTGAGTGGCGAACGGGTGAGTAACACGTGAGCAACCTGCCCTCCTCTCTGGGATAAGCCTTGGAAACGGGGTCTAATACCGGATATTCACTTCCTGCTGCATGGTGGGTGGTGGAAAGCTTTTGCGGTGGGGGATGGGCTCGCGGCCTATCAGCTTGTTGGTGGGGTGATGGCCTACCAAGGCGATGACGGGTAGCCGGCCTGAGAGGGCGACCGGCCACACTGGGACTGAGACACGGCCCAGACTCCTACGGGAGGCAGCAGTGGGGAATATTGCACAATGGGCGAAAGCCTGATGCAGC
>JAEXPS010000221.1 GCA_023438885.1 Actinomycetes bacterium | reverse complement strand
GCCATCACCCCGGCGACCACCCAGCGGCCCACCCGCCCGGCCAGTGCGACGGCCGCGCCGGCGGCACCGAGCACCAGGGCCGTCGCGGGGACCAGCGGAGCGGCGCTCGAGCCGGTCACCTCGACGGCGACCTCCCCCGCCAGGGCGCTGACTCCGGTCGCGCGCACCCACACCGGCAGCGAGCTGACGCCGGCTGCGCCCGCCAGGAGGAGCACCAGGGCCGCCCACCGGCCCCGCGTGGAGCGCCGCTCGCTCACGCGCCCGCCGACCGCAGTCGCGCCGCGATCTGCACCGCGCGCACGGCGGCGGCGGCCTTGTTGCGCGACTCGGCGTACTCCAGCGCGGGCACCGAGTCGGCGACGATGCCCCCTCCGGCCTGCACGCTGGCCCGTCCGTCGCGCAGCAGCGCCGTGCGGATGCAGATCGCCATGTCCATGTCGCCGGCGAAGTCGAAGTAGCCGACCGTTCCGCCGTAGATGCCCCGCCGGGCCGGCTCGACCTCGTCGATCAGGGCGATCGCGCGTGGCTTCGGCGCCCCGGACAGCGTGCCGGCGGGGAACGTCGCCACCAGCGTGTCGAGCGCAGTGGCGCCGTGCCGCAGCCGGCCGACGACGGTCGACGTGATGTGCATGATGTGCGAGTACCGGCGCAGGCCCATGAACTCGACCACCTCGACGCTCGTCGGCTCGCAGACCTTGACCAGGTCGTTGCGCGAGAGGTCGACGAGCATCACGTGCTCGGCGCGCTCCTTGGGGTCGGCCATCACCTCCTCGGCGAAGGCCTTGTCCTCCTCCGGGGTGGCGCCACGCGGCCGGGAACCCGCGATCGGGAACGTCACCACGTGGTCGCCGGTGAGCTTGACCAGCGTCTCCGGGCTGGAGCCGACGACGGCGAAGTCCTTCCCGTCGGCGTCCTGCAGCTGCAGGTAGTACATGTACGGGCTCGGGTTGACGGTACGCAGCACGCGGTAGACGTCCAGCGGCGAGGCGGGGCAGTCCAGGTCGAGGCGCTGGCTGAGCACCACCTGGAACACCTCGCCCTCGGTGATCGCGGCCTTCCCGGTGAGCACCGCGTCCTCGAACTGCTGCTGGCTGACCCGGAACTCCAGCTCCGGCTCGGTCGCCGCCTCGTCGAGCACCGCGACGCCCGGGTCCGCCGAGCGCGAGAGCCGCTCCGCCATCGCGACGAGGCGCTGCACCGCGTCCGCGTGCGCCTCGTCGACGCGGTCATCGGTCGCGTCGAGGTTGATCGCGTTGGCGATCAACCACACGGTCCCCTCGTGGTGGTCGACGACGGCCAGGTCGCTGGCCAGCAGCAGGGCGAGCTCGGGGACGCCGATCTCGTCGGGCGCGTCGGCCGGGAGGGTGGGCTCCCACTGCCGCACGATGTCCCAGCCCAGCACGCCGACCAGTCCCCCGGTCAGCGGCGGCAGGCCCGGGATCGCCGGGGTGCGCAGTGCGTCGAGCGTGCTCCCCAGCACCTCGAGCAGCGCCCCGCTCGTCGGGACGCCCACCGGGACGTCCCCGGACCACACGGGCTGCCCGTCCCGCACGGTCAGCGTCGCCCGGGAGCGCACGCCGACGAAGGAGTAGCGACCCCAGGTGCCGTCGGCGGCGGCCGACTCCAGCACGAACGTGCCCGGGCGGCCGTCGGCGAGCGCTCGGTACAGGCCGACCGGCGTGGTGCCGTCGGCCAGCAGCCGGCGCACCACCGGGATGACCCGACGGTCCTTCGCCAGCTCGCGGAACGTCTCCAGGCTGGGCCAGACCTCGCCCCAGGGCAGCGACTCCGGGACGGTCATGCGGCACCGCCGACGACCACGGGCAGCGGACCGCCCGCCTCGAAGCAGGTGCGGGCCCCGGTGTGGCACGCGGGCCCCACCTGCTCCACCTCGACGAGCAGGGCGTCCCCGTCGCAGTCCAGGTGCACGGCCTTGACCCACTGCACGTGCCCGGACGTGTCGCCCTTGCGCCAGTACTCCCCGCGGGACCGGCTCCAGTAGGTCGCCCGGCCGGTGGTCAGGGTGCGGTGCAACGCCTCGTCGTCCATCCAGCCGACCATGAGCACCTCGCGGGTGTCGTGCTGCTGGACGACGGCGGCGACGAGCCCGGCGGCATCGCGCTTGAGGCGCGCGGCGATCGCGGGGTCCAGGGCGGACTCGGAGGTGGGGGTCACGAGGCCGATCCTGCCACGGGGCGGATCGACCGCGGCGGGAGCGGTCAGCACGCAACGACGTGCGTGTTTTCCACGTGGTCGGCGCCAGCGGCGGGCGGGCACCCCCGAGACTGTGGGACGTGACCTCCGACATCACCCTCGACGCACTGGTCGACGCGTCGCGCCAGCGCGACCGCGTGGTCGACCTGCTGCGCGTCGTCTCGCTCGGCGTCGTGGTGCTGTGGCACTGGTCGCTGTCGCTGACGCACTGGGGCGCCGACGGTGCGCTCTCGATGCCGAACCCGATCAACGACGTACCGGGCGGCTGGGCCATGACGTGGGTGCTCCAGGTGATGCCGGTGTTCTTCGTCGTCGGCGGCTACGCCAACCTCGCCGGCTGGCAGTCCGTGAGGCGGGGCGGCGGTGGGGCGCGCCAGTTCCTCGGGCGGCGCATGCGGCGCCTGCTGCTGCCGGTGGTGCCATGGCTCGCGTTCTGGGCCGTGGTCGACCTCGTGCTGCGGCTCACGGGTCACCGCAGCGTGCTCGAGTGGGGCCTCGTCCTCGTCGTGCCGCTGTGGTTCCTCGGGGTGTACGGCGCCGTCGTGGCGCTCGTCCCGGTGACGGCGCGGCTGCATGGCCGGTGGGGCTGGCGCGTCCCGGCGGCGCTGGCCGCGGCGGCGCTCGCCGCCGATGCCCTGCGGCTCGGCGCGCACTGGGGTGCACCGGTGGTCGGGCTCGTCGGGTCGGCCGCGGTGTGGCTGTTCGCCCACCAGCTGGGCTACTTCTGGCGCGACGGCTCCCTGCTGGCCGGTGGCCGGCGGGCAGCCTGCCTGGTGGCCGCGCTCGGATTCGGCGCACTCGTCCTCCTGACGACGCTCGGCCCCTACCCCCGCTCGATGGTCGCGGTCCAGGGCGACGCGATGAGCAACATGTTCCCGACGAGCGCGGCCGTCGCCGCGCTGGCGACCTTCCAGCTCGGCCTCGCGCTCCTGGCATGGCCGTGGCTCACCCGGCGGCTGCGCGGCCGGCGACCCTGGCGCGCGGTGATCGTCGCCAACGCGTTCGCCATGCCCGTCTTCGTCTGGCACATGACCGCACTGCTGGGGTTCGTCGTCCTGTACGAGGCCGCGGGCTTCGCCCTGGCGACCGAGCCCACCGCCGGCTGGTGGCTCACCCGACCCCTCTGGGTGGTGGGCCCCGGCCTGCTCCTGGCGGCGCTGCTGACTTTCGTCCGGCGTCCGGCCCGACTCTCTCGAAGGAGCCGACCATGACCACCGTTCGCGAGCTCGCCGACCGCACGCCGGCCACACGGCGCCGACACGTCGACCTGCTGCGGGCCGCCGCGATCTCCGCCGTGGTGCTGGGCCACTGGCTGGTGATGACGGTCGAACGTGACGCCGCCGGCCGCCTCACCGGGTTCACGGCCCTGCGCGACGTGCCGGGGCTGCATCCCTGGACGTGGCTGTTCCAGGTGATGCCGGTCTTCTTCCTCGTCGGCGGCATCTCGAACGCGATCTCCTGGCGCCGGCACCGCGCGCGCGGCGGGACTACCTCGCGCTGGCTGCTCGACCGCAGCGCCCGCGTGTTCCCGCCGGTCACCGCCCTGCTCGTCGTCGTCGCCCTCGGTGCGCTGGTCGCGGGCTGGGCCGGGGTACCGGCACGCGACGTCGCCCAGGCCGTGCACCTGGTGACGATGCCCTTGTGGTTCCTCGTCGTGTATCTCGCGGTGATCGCGCTGACGCCGCTGATGCACCGTGCGCACGAGCGCTGGGGCCTGGCGGTGCCGCTCGCGCTGCTCGCCGGGGTCGCCGTGGGCGACGCGGCCCACCTCGCCACCGGTGAGTCCGTCTGGGCGTACGGCAACTTCGCCTTCGCCTGGCTCGCGGTGCACCAGGTCGGGTTCGCCTGGGAGGACGGGAGCCTACGGCTGACCAGGCGCCGCGCCACCGCTCTGCTCGCGGTCGCCGTCGGGGCCCTGGTGCTGCTGACCGTGCCGGGACCGTACCCGGTCAGCATGGTGAGCGTGCCGGGCGCCGCCGTCCAGAACGCCGGCCCCCCGACGCTGGCGCTGATGGCACTCGCCGCGGCGCAGGTCGCGGTCGCGGGCCTCGTCGCACCCCCGGCCGAGCGCTGGCTGCGGCGACCGCAGCCGTGGCGGGCCGTCGTCGGGGTGAACTCGATGATCCTGACGCTCTTTCTGTGGCACATGGTCGCGGCGCTGGCCGGCGCCCTGCTGCTCGACGCGGCCGGGCTGCTGCCGTCGGCTGACGCCGGGTCCGCCGCGTGGTGGGCGGGGCGCGTGCCGTGGCTCCTGACCATGCTGGCGATCCAGGCACTGCTCGTCGCCGTCGTCGGCCGGGTCGAGGCCCGAGCCGCCGCTCGCCGGGCAGCGGCACGCGCCGCCTCGGCCCAGGCTCCCGCATCCGCTCCGCCGCGAGCGCGCCCGGCGCGTGCGGCTGCGCTGCGCCGCGCGGCGACCCGTACCCCGGTGGTCGCGGCCGGCTACGTGGCGGCGATCGTCGGGATCTACGTGCTCGCCTCGGCGGGCCACGGTCCGCACGGTCCGTTCATGGTGCCGACGATGTCGCTGGTGCTGCTGCTGGGTGGCGCGGGTCTGCTCCGGCTCGGACGGAGAGGTTCCCCTAGCATCGAGCCGTGACGGGACCGGTCGCGCGGGTCGCCATCGTCGAGGACGAGGCGCTGATGCGCGCGATGCTCGAGCACACGCTCGCGGAGCAGGAGGACCTGCGGGTGGTGCACTCGGTGCCCGGCGCGCAGGCGGCGCAGCTCGTGATCGCGCCCGGCTCCTGTGACATCGCCATCCTCGACGTCAACCTGCCCGACGGGAACGGCGTCGGGCTCGGGCTCCAGCTCCAGCGGGCCGACCCGCGGCTGGTGATCATGCTGCTGTCGAGCGAGGACGTGATGGGCCTCTTCACGAGCGTCCAGGGCGAGGCCTCGCGACCGTGGAGCTACCTGTCGAAGCGGTCGAGCTTCGCGAGCGACGTGCTGACGCGCGCGGTGCTCGCCGCCGCTCGCGGCGAGGTGGTGCTGGACCCCTACCTGGTGGAGCGCTCCACGCCCCGGGCGGGCTCGGCCCTCGCGGACGTGACGCCGGCCCAGCTCGCCGTGCTGCGCCTGGTGGCCGAGGGCTTGTCGAACCAGGCGATCGCGCAGCAGCTCGGGCTGGCGGAGCGGTCGGTCGAGAGCCACCTGCAGGCCGTCTACCAGCGCCTCGACGTCACGGGCGACGGTCACAACCGCCGGGTCGCCGCCGTGCTGGCGTTCCTCGAGCAGACCGGACGTACGTGGCGGACGTGACGGCGCCGGAGCGGGCGACGCCGGGCGGCCCCGCGCCGCTGGCGATCCTCATCGCGTCCGTCAACGTCATGCTGTTCGCGCTCGTGTCCCTCGCCGGCTGGGCGAGCTGGGGCGGTCTCGCCCGCGCGGCAGAGGAGCACAGCCCGGCCGGCGTCGCGGGCGAGGCCGCCTCGATCGTGCTGGCGAACGTGGGCTACGGGGCGCTCGTCCTCGCGATGGTCTTCGCGCTGCGGCCGTTCACGCGCCGTCCGGGTTGGCTGGCCGCCATCGTGGTCGGCGCGGCCGTCCTCGCCGCGCCGCTGCGTGCGCTCGCGCTCGTCGCGATCGACACGACCCCGACCGGGACCCTGTACTCGACGGTCGAGTGGGTCGTCGGCGCGGCGGCGGGGGCCGTGGCGGTCGGGGCCGGCATCGTCACCGCGCTGCTCGTCGAGAGGGCCCGAGCCGAGTCCCAACGCCGCGACGAGGAGCGGCTCCGCGCCGAGCGCGCCGTCCACGACCTGCAGGACGAGGAGCTCCGGGTGCGCCGCATGGTCTCCGACCAGCTCCACGGCACCCTGCAGTTCCGCCTCGTCACTGTGACCGCCGCGCTCGACGCCCTGGCGCGCGAGCTCGACGAACGGGGCGACGACGGGCACGCGCGGGAGGCGCACACCTGGGCGGACGCCCTCGACGAGATCCGTGAGGAAGAGGTGCGAGCGCTGAGCCAGGCGGTGTTCCCCGCGGGCGCCGACCTCAGCGCCGCGCAGGCGATCCAGGTGCTGCTGAGTCGCCTGCCTCCGACGGTCGAGGCCTCGGTCGAGTTCGGCGACGCCATCCGGCCGATGCTCGACGAACGTCCCGCGCCGCTGCCCGTCGCCGAGCGGCTCGTCGCGGTCTACGCCGTCGAAGAGGCGGTGACCAACGCCCTCAAGCACGGTGACGCGCACACGATCCGGGTCCGTGCCGACGCTCTCCCGACCGCACCCGGCAGGTGGGTCTTCGAGATCACCGTCGACGACGACGGATGCGGACTCGCCGACCCGCCCCCGCCGCTCCACGGCCTCGAACGGCACCGTGACCGGATCGAGCGGCGCGGCGGCTCGTTCGAGCTGGCGCCCAACCCCGCAGGCCGCGGCACGCGGCTGCGGTTCACGCTCCCCTTCGCCCGCGCGGAGCGCTGACCCCTCACCCCGCGGAGCTGGCGACCCAGGCCGCGTGCAGACGCCCGTACACCCCGTCGCGGCCGACGAGGTCGCGATGGTGTCCCAGCTCGACGATCCGGCCCGCCTCGAGGACGACGACGAGGTCGGCGGCCTCGGCCGTGGACAGCCGGTGCGCGATGGTCACCGTGGTGCGCCCGCCGGTCAGCCCGGCGAGCGCCCGCGCGATGCGGACCTCCGTCGCGGGGTCCACGGCGCTGGTCGCCTCGTCGAGCAGCAGCAGGTCGCCGTCGGCCAGCCGTGCGCGGACCAGCGCCACCAGCTGGCGCTCCCCCGCGCTGAGCCGCTCACCGCGCTGGCCGACCGCGGTGTCCATCCCCGCCGGCAGCTCGTCGACCCACGGGCCGAGGCCGAGCTCGTCGACCGCGGCGCGGATGCGCGGGTCGTCCGGTCCGCCGTCACGCAGGCCGTAGGCGAGGTTCTCGCCGATCGTCCCGTCGAACAGGAAACCTTCCTGAGGTACGTAGACGACACGCCGCCTCAGGTGGTCCAGGTCGAGCGTGCGCAGGTCCACGCCGTCGAGGAGCACCAGGCCGGCACCCGGGTCGACGAAGCGGGCGGCGAGTCGCGCCATCGTCGTCTTGCCCGAGCCCGTCGCACCGACCACCGCGACCTGGGTGCCCGCCGGAACGTCGAGGTCGACGGACTCCAGCACGGGCGGGCCGTCCGGGTAGCCGAACGAGACGGCCCGGAACTCGAGGTGGGCGGCACCACGCGGGCTGCGTGCCGCGGCGTGCGGGGCGGGCGCCGGGACGTCGATCGGCGTCTCCAGCACGCCGAGGACGCGACGCCAGCCGGCCACGGCGTTCTGCAGCTCGTTGAGCACCTCGGTCGCCTGCTGCACGGGCGTGGTGAACAGCTGGACCAGGAACAGGAAGGCCAGCAGCTTGCCGACCGTGATCTGGCCGTCGAGTCCCAGCAGCGCACCCACCACCACGACCACGGCCAGCACGCCGTTCGCGACGAAGACCCCGATCGAGAATGCCGAGGCCACCATCGTCTGAGCGGCCACGGAACCAGCCCGGGTCGACTCGACCGCTGCCTCGATCCGGCGCCGCGTGCGGTCCTCGATCCCGTAGGCGCGCACGGTCTCGGCGCCCACCACGGACTCGGACAGGGCGCCGAGCATCCGGCCCGTCCGCTCGCGCACGGCGGCGTAGCGGCGGTTGACCACGCGCTGCATCCGTGGCACCGCCAGGAACAGCGGGATGAAGCACGCCCACGCCAGCAACGTCAGCTGCCACGAGTAGACGGCCATCACCACGGTCGCCACCGTGAGCTGGAGCGCCGAGACCAGCAGCATCACCCCGCCCCACTGCACGAACAGCGAGATGGTGTCGACGTCGCTCGTCACACGCGACACCAGCGAGCCGCGCCGCTCGGTGCCCTGCGTCAGCACCGACAGGTCGTGGACGTGCCGGAAGGCCCGCGTGCGCAACGTCGCGAGCCCGCGCTCGCTCGAGCGGAACAGGCGCACGTTCGCGTACGCCTGGCAGGCGACTCCGCCGAGGAGCCCGACGAGCGCGACGAGGGCGAGCACGGCGACGCGGCGCGGGTCCGGGCCGCCCTCGGCGAGGATCCCGGTGTCGATCGCCTGCTGCACCGCGATCGGCACCAGCACTCGCGTCACCGCGGCGACGACGGCGATGGCGAGCGACACCGGCATGCCCGCCACGAGCTCGGGGGACACGGCGATGCCGCGGCGCAGCGTGGCGCGGACACCCAGCGTGCTGGTGGCCGCCAGCCGGGCGGGCTCGCTCACGCGGTCACCTCGCCGTCCTGGCTCTCCCCAGCCCGCCGCGCCGCGTCCCGCTCGTAGGCGGTCGCCAGCTCCCGGTAGCCGGGGTCGCGTGCCATCAGCTCGTCATGGGTACCCCGGTCCACCACGCGCCCCCCGGCGAGGTGCACCACCTCGTCGGCCAGCAGCACCGACGACATCCGGTAGGCGACGAGCAGCACGGTGGGTCTGCCGCCGTCGAAGGCCGCTCCGAGCCCGGTGAGGATCGACCGCTCGACCTTCGGGTCCACGGCGGAGGTGGCGTCGTCGAGGATCAGCACCCTCGGGCGGCGGACGAGTGCCCGCGCGAGCACCAGGCGCTGACGCTGGCCCCCCGAGAGGTTGGCGCCGCGCTCCCCCAGCATGGCGTCCAGCCCGCCCGGCAGCCGGCGCACCACGTCGTCGACGCGCGCGGCGGCCAGAGCTGCCCACACCTCCTCGTCGGGCGGTGCCGCCGGGTCGCCCTCGTCCGCCAGCGTGACGTTGCCACGCACCGTGTCCTCGAACACGAAGGCCGCCTGGGGCACGTGGGCGACGTGGGCCGCGCGCGCGGCGGGGTCCAGCTCGCGCAGGTCCACGCCGCCGACCAGGACCCGTCCTCGCGTCGGGTCGGCGAGGCGCGCGACGAGTCCGACGAGGGTCGTCTTGCCCGACCCTGTCGCGCCGACGATCGCGACCGTGCGACCCGGGGCGATGTCGAGGTCCACCTGGTGCAGCAGCTCGATCGCACCGGCCGGCGAGGGGACCGCGAGGTCCACCTGCTCCAGGCGCACAGCGGCGGCCGGGCCGCGGGCGGCCCAGGCGGCGGTGCCCTCCGGCAGGTCACCCGTCGCGTCCAGCACGGTGGCGATCCGGTCCCAGCCGACGAGGCTGCGGGGCAGGTCGCCGAGCACCCAGCCGACCGAGCGGACCGGAACGGCCAGCATCGAGAGCAGGAACGCGGCCCCGACGACGTCACCGGTCGCCACGGCTCCGTCCGCGAGCCGCCACGTGCCGACGACGAGAACGAGCAGCGTGCCGAGGTTCGGGATCAGGTCGATCACGGGGTCGAAGACCCCGCGCACGGTGCCTGCCCGCACGTTGACGTCACGCAGCCCGGCCGCCTTCGCGGCGAAGCGCGCCTCCTCCCGGTCGGCGGTGCCGAGGGCCTTGACCACCACCGCCGCCTCGAAGCTCTCGTGGGCCACCTCGGACACCTCGCCGCGCATCCGCTGGGCGGCGGCGACGGCGGGCGTCATCTTGCGCTGGAACACCACGTTGGCGGCGAGCGTGGCCGGGATGACCAGCAGCGCGGCCACGGCGAGCCACACGTCGGTGGCCAGCAGCTGGGCTGCCGCGACGGCCAGCATCACCGCCACGCCGAGCGCGAAGGGAAGAGGGCTGAACACGACGGTCGCGGCCTCGGCGTCACTGCTGACCGTCGCCAGGAGACGGCCGGCGGGGTGCCGGCGGTGCCAGGACATCGGCAGCTCGAGCAGCCGCCTGCTCACGGCCCGCCGGTGGTCGGCCTGGATGCCGGCGACGCCCATCCCGGCGTACAGCCGCCGGCCCCACACGCCCAGGGCGAGCAGCATCGCGGCGGCCGCGATGACCAGGCCCGCCCACCCGACGTCGCCGCGTGCGGCTCGGTCCCCCGCCAGAGCGGGGACCACCACGGTGTCCGTCGCCCAGCCCAGGGCCCGGCTGACGCCGACCGTCGCGATGCCGAACACCGCCGACGAGCCGATCGCCGCGGCGTAGACCCACGGGTGGGAGGCGATGCCACGGCCGAGCAGCGCGAACCCCCGGCGTGCGACGGAGCCCTCCAGAGCGGCGGGCCGCCGGGCATCCGAGCGCACGAGAAGAGGGGGCCTTCCTCGGGAGGGTGGGATCGGGCAAATCGTCTCACGCGATCAGCGCACGGTGATGCCGGCCTCCCGGAGGGCCGCCTTCACCTCGCCGATCGTCAGGGTGCCGAAGTGGAACACACCGGCCGCGAGCACCGCGTCGGCCCCGGTGCGGGCGGCCTCGACGAAGTGCTCCGCCGTCCCCGCGCCGCCGGAGGCGATCAGCGGCACGCCCACGGCGGCCCGCACGGCCCTGATCATCTCCAGGTCGAACCCCGCGTGGGTGCCGTCGGCGTCCATCGAGTTGAGCAGCACCTCGCCCGCACCCAGCTCGGCGGCGCGCGCCGCCCCCTCCACCGCGTCGATGCCGGTGCCGCGGCGGCCGCCGTGCGTGGTGACCTCGTACCCCGAGTCGGTGCGCACGCCGCCGGTCACCCGGCGCGCATCCACCGAGAGCACCAGCACCTGCGAGCCGAATCGCTGCGCGATCTCGTCGATCAGCTCCGGGCGGGCGATCGCCGCGGTGTTGACACCCACCTTGTCCGCGCCCGCTCGCAGCAGCCGGTCGACGTCCTCGGCCGAGCGCACGCCTCCGCCGACCGTCAGCGGCACGAACACCTGCTCGGCCGTGCGCCGCACCACGTCGTACGTGGTGTCGCGGCCGGCGGAGGACGCAGTGACGTCGAGGAACGTCAGCTCGTCGGCCCCCTGCTGGCCGTACCGCGCCGCCAGCTCGACCGGGTCGCCGGCGTCACGCAGGTTCTCGAAGTTGACGCCCTTGACGACGCGGCCGGCGTCGACGTCGAGGCACGGGATCACACGCAGCGCGAGGCTCACGCCGCCCATTCTCCCGTGGCCGGGCCGGTTGGCCGGCCCGGCGTCCCGCTCAGCGGGACACGCCCTGGGGACCGGAGGCCAGCAGGTCGACGATGAGGACCACCGTGTGCCCTGCGAGCGCCTCGGAGTGGGTGGCCCCGAGGTCGTAGGTGGGCGGCACCACCAGCATCACCTGCGAGCCGGTGGTCTGCTCGACCAGCCCTTCGGCGAGCGCCGGGGCATCGGCGAGCGAGAAGGACGTCGGCTGGCCGCTGTCCCAGGTGGAGTCGAACGTCTCGCCGGTGGCCCAGTCGAAGCCTGCGTAGTGGACGGTCACCACGTCGGTCGCCTCGATTTGCCGCCCCGTTCCGCGGATCAGGGGTTGGATCGTCAGGTCGGCGGGCGGCTCGGTCGCGGGGACGGCCAGCGACGGCGCGCCGTTGGCGGCGAGCGTCACGGCCGGCAGGTCGGTGCGGGGCACCACCGCCTGGCCCTCCGCCCGGGTCGGCAGCACGTCGATCACCGTCACGGCCGGGTAGTTCTCCTCGGCCACGTCGCCCGGCGGGGTCACCTGCAGCAGGCGCGCGCCGACGCGCTGGCCGGCCAGGGTGTCGTACAGGTCCTGGCCGAGGTCCCCGGGCGAGAGCACCTGAGGCACGGGCGTCGAGGAGTAGTTCTCGCTGACCACGCGCGCGGTGGTGCCGTTCTCGATCCAGTAGCGCAGCAGCACCGTCCCCTCGTCGTCCAGCTCCGGCCCGGTGCCCGGCCAGATGACGCGCCGATACGTGGAGTCGACCGCGAGCGGCGTCAGATACGTCAGCGTGGGGGTGCCACCGGGGTCGCCCGTCACCATGATGTCGGGGTCGACGGCGAGGATCTCCGCCGGGGAGCACGCCACGAGGGCCGCGGCGCCGGCCACCACGGCCGCGCAGCACGCGGCAAGGGCACGACGCACAGCACTCCTCCTCGCCCGGCTAGCGGTCAGCGACCGCCTACTGTAGGCGACCTACATCGACTCGATGAGCCGATCCACCCGTTCGTCGACGCTGCGGAACGGGTCCTTGCACAGCACGGTGCGCTGCGCCTGGTCGTTGAGCTTGAGGTGGACCCAGTCCACGGTGTAGTCGCGGCGGGCCTCCTGCGCTGCGCGCACGAAGTCGCCGCGCAGCTTCGCCCGGGTCGTCGCCGGCGGGTGCGACGTCGCCTCGAAGACGTCGAGGTCGGTGGTGACCCGCTCGACGAGACCGCGGGACGCCATGAGGTTGTAGAGACCCTCCGTCCGCGAGATGTCGTGGTACGCCAGGTCGAGCCGCTGCACCCGGGCGTCCGCCAGGTCCAGGCCGTGCGTGGCGCGGTACCGCTCGATCATCCGGTACTTGATCGCCCAGTCCAGCTCCCGGTCGACCAGCGTCAGATCGCCGGTGCGCAGCGCGCGCAACGCCCGCTCCCACAGGTCGAGCACGTACTTGGTCTCGGGGCTCGGGCCCAGCTCGGCGGAGACGAAGTCGCCGATCCGCGCCAGGTACTCCTCCTGGATGTCCAGCGCCGTCACCGTGCGACCGTTGGCCAGGGCCACCGGGTGCGTGCCCGTCATGTCGTGGCTGATCTCGCGGATGGCGCGGATCGGGTTCTCCAACGTCATGTCCCGCACGGGCACACCCGCCTCGACCAGCCGCAGCAGCAGGTCGGTCGAGGCGACCTTGAGCAGCGTGGTCGGCTCCGCCATCGACGAGTCGCCGACGATGACGTGCAGACGCCGGTACAGCTCGGCGTCGGCGTGGGGCTCGTCGCGCGTGTTGATGATCGGCCGTGAGCGCGTGGTGGCCGACGAGACGGCCTCCCAGATGTGGTCGGCCCGCTGCGACAGGCAGTACACCGCCCCGCGCGGCGTCACGAGCACCTTGCCCGCGCCGGTCATCACCTGCCGGGTGATGAGGAACGGGATGAGCACGTCGGAGACCTTCGAGAAGTCCCCCTGCCGGCGCACCAGGTAGTTCTCGTGGCAGCCGTAGGAGTTGCCGGCCGAGTCGGTGTTGTTCTTGAACAGGTGGATGGTGCCGGGCAGGCCCTCGTGCTCCAGCCGCTGCTGCGCATCGGCCACGAGCCCCTCGAGGATGCGCTCACCCGCGCGGTCGTGCGTGACCAGCTGCCGCCAGTCGTCGCACTCCGCCGTCGCGTACTCGGGGTGTGAGCCGACGTCCAGGTAGAGGCGCGAGCCGTTGCGCAGGAAGACGTTCGACGAGCGACCCCACGCCACGACCTTGCGGAAGAGGTAGCGGGCGACCTCGTCGGCCGACAGGCCGCGGCCGTCGACGGCCGCGCACGTCACGCCGTACTCCGTCTCCAGCCCGAAGATGCGTCGGTCCAACCTCGCTCCTCCTTCCCCGGTGTCAGGCGCTGCCGGTCCCCTCGCCGTGCGGTGCGAGCAGGCCCTCGAGCGTGGTGCCCGTCAGCCGGCGGAAGGCCCGGCGGGGGCGCGTGCGGTCGAGGACCGCGACCTCCAGCGCGGCCGCCTCCAGCGTGCGCTGCGTGGCGCCGTCCTCGCTCGGCGAGCCCAGCACTCCGACCGCGAGAGCCAGCGCGTCGCGCAGCGTCAGGCCCTCCCGCCAGCCGTCGCCGAGCAGGGCGCCCAGTCGCTCCGCCTGGCCGCCCATCACCACCCAGCCGCGCTCGTCGGCCACCGAGCCGTCGTACGAGAGCCGGTAGATCTGGTCACCGGCAGGCAGCGTGCCCACCTCGACCACGACGAGCTCGACCTCCAGCGGCTTGGACTCGGTGGTGAACACCGTGCCCAGCGTCTGCGCGTAGGCGTTGGCCAGGCCGCGGGCCGTGACGTCCACCCGGTCGTAGGAGTAGCCGCGCAGGTCCGCGTACCGCACACCGGCCACGCGCAGGTTCTCGAACTCGTTGTACTTGCCCACGGCGGCGAACGCGATGCGGTCGTAGATCTCCGAGACCTTGTGCAGCGCCCGCGAGGGGTTCTCCGTGGCGAAGAGCACCCCGTCGTCGTACTGGAGCACCACGACGGAGCGCCCGCGGGCGATGCCCTTGCGCGCGTAGTCCGCGCGGTCCTTCATCAGCTGCTCGGGCGAGACGTAGAACGGCATGCTCATCGCGCGTCACCTCCCCGCGCGGCACGACGAGCGAGGAGCACGCCCTCGGCGGCCGCCGCGAGGTCGTCGTCCGAGACCCGGTGGTACCCGGCACCGCTCACCGCGGCGACGATCGGCCAGATCGCCCGTTCGCTGTCCGGGCCGCCCGTGGCCGAGTCGTCGTCCGCCGCGTCCATCAGGGCCTCGACCGCCACCGCGACCGCGCCGGGCTCGTCGAGCCCGGGGCGCCACCGCTTCTTGAGCGAGCCGCGCGCGAACACCGAGCCGGAGCCCACCGCATGGTGGTCCTGCTCCTCGTAGCGCCCGCCCGTGACGTCGTAGGAGAAGATGCGGCCCGCCTGCCGGTCGAGGTCGTAGCCGCCGAACAGCGGGACCACCGCCAGGCCCTGGAGGGCCAGGCCCAGCTGGCCGCGCACGATCGTCGCCAGCCGGTTCGCCTTGCCGTCCAGCGACAGCAGCGAGCCCTCGATCTTCTCGTAGTGCTCCAGCTCGAGCTGGAAGAGGCGCACCAGCTCGACGGCCAGGCCCGCCGTGCCGGCGATGCCCACGGCCGAGTACTCGTCGGCCGGGAACACCTTCTCGATGCTGCGGCTGGCGATCATCGCGCCCATCGTCGCCCGGCGGTCGCCGGCCATGACGATGCCGCCCTCGTAGCGCAAAGCCACGATCGTCGTCGCGTGCGGCGCGGCGAGCTCCGCGCCCGAGGTGCCCGCCGGCAACGACCGGTTACCGGGCAGCAGCTGCGGCGCGTAGGACGAGAGGAAGTCGACGAAGGAGGCGGATCCCGGGGTGGTGAAGGCGTGCGGCAGCCGCCCGGACGGGGTGATGTCGGCCCGGCTCATCGCGCGTCACTGCCCGCCCTTCTGCACGAAGCCGCGGACGAACTGCTCGGCGTTCTGCTCCAGCACCTCGTCGATCTCCTCGAGGAGGGCGTCGACCTCCGTGTCCCGGCCCTGCGCGGCTGGGGCCGCGGGCGGGGGCGTGGGCTCGTCGACGGGCTCGTCGTCGTGGCGGCGCTGCGCGTACTCGGATCCGGCCATCTGGCGACCTCCTGCTCGGTGGTGCTCCTGGGACCCACACTAGGCCCATCGTGCGACGAACCCCGGGGTCAGCGCTCCAGCGCGCTGAGCAGGCTCCGCGCGTCCGGGCTGGCGTCGAGCAGGGCGCCGACGTGGGCGCGGGTGCCACGCGCGGGGTCGCGCATCGGCACGCGCTGCAGCGAGTGGGCCCCGGGCACGTCGAACACCACCGAGTCCCAGCTCGCCGCCGAGACCTCGCCGGGGTAGCGCTTGATCGCCTCGCCGCGGAAGAAGGCCCGCGTGTCGTCGGGCGGACGCTGCACGGCGGCGGCGACCGCCTCGTCGCTCACCAGCGTCTCGACGGCGCCCGCCGCGAGCAGCCGGTGGTACAGCCCGCGCTCCGGTCGCACGTCCGACCACTGCAGGTCGACCGCCGCCAGCCGCGGGTGATCCCACTCGAGGCGGTCGCGGCGTCGCATGCCCTCCAGGAGTCGCAGCTTCGCCAGCCACTCGACCTCGCGCGCGCAGCTCGCGGGGTCGTCGGCCAACCGGGTGAGCAACGAGTCCCAGCGTGCGACGACGTCCGCGGTCTGCTCGTCCGGCGCCTGGCCGAAGGCGCCGAGGGCCTCGCGAACCGCGTCCAGGTAGACGCGCTGGACCTCGATCGCCGTCATCTCCCGCCCGTCCGCCAGCTCCACCGGCCGGCGCAACGTCAGGTCGTGACTCACCTCGTGGACCGCACGCACGGGGTCGGCGAGCCGGACGGAGTCGATCGCGGCCATCGCGCCGCGGGCGGCCGCGTCGACCTGCGCGCGCTCGATCAGCCACAGCACCAGCGACGTGGTGCCCAGCCGCAGGTAGGTGGCGACCTCGAGCATCGTCGCGTCGCCGAGGATCACGTGCAGACGCCGCCAGCGGACCGGGTCGGCGTGCGGCTCGTCGCGCGTGTTGACGATCGGCCGGCGCAGCGTGGTCTCCAGGCCGATCTCCGCCTCGATGTAGTCGGCGCGCTGCGACAGCTGGAAGCCGGGCTCCTCTCCGTGCTGGCCCAGGCCGACGCGTCCGGCGCCCGTGAACACCTGCCGAGTGACGAAGAACGGGATCAGCCGCGCGGCCAGCTCCACGAACGGCACCGCGCGGTCGACGAGGTAGTTCTCGTGGGTGCCGTAGGTGGCGCCCTTGCCGTCCACGTTGTTCTTGTAGAGGGTGACGTCCGGCAGCGCGGGCGTCGAGGCGAGCGCCCGGACGGACGCCAGCATCACCATCTCCCCGGCCCGGTCCCACCGCACGGCGTCGAGCGGGTTGGTCACCTCGGGGGTGGAGTACTCCGGGTGGGCGTGGTCCACGTACAGGCGCGCGCCGTTCGTCAGCACCACGTTGGCGGCGCCGGGGTCCTCGTACTCCTCGGTCGTCGTGCGCGGCACCAGCTGCGTGCCGTCACCGGAGGGGGCCGGAAGTGCCGGGTCGTCGGTGAGCAACGACGGGTGGGCGGAGACGCGCTGCAGGTGGAAGCCGCGGGCGTCGTGCAGCGGATCCTCGTCGTCGTAGTCCCACCTCGCCCGGGCCCGGGCACCTTCGCGCGCGGCGGCGTGCACGGCGACGACGTGCCCCGACAGCAGCATCGGGTTCGCCAGCGGCCTGCCCGGCTGGAGCACGCCGTACTCGGTCTCGAGGCCCATGATCCTGCGCACGGTCACGGCTCAACCCTAGGCGGGCTCGGGCTGGTCACTCTCGGGTGAGCGGCGGGTTCAGGGCGGCGGCGGTGCCCGCGCGGTACAGGGCGGCGGGTCGGCCGCGACCGTCGACGACCGAGCGGCCGGTCTCGACCAGGAGCCCGGGGGTTCGGGTCACCTTGCGATGGAAGTTGCGCGGGTCGAGCGTCAGGCCCCACACCGCCTCGTACACGCGGCGCAGCTGGGCCACCGTGAACTCCGGCGGGCAGAACGAGGTCGCCAGCGAGGAGTACTCCAGCTTGGCCCGGGCCCGCTCCAGGCCGTCGGCCAGGATCGCCGCGTGGTCGAAGGCCAGGTCTCCCGGCTCGATCCCGTCCGCCGGCACCCAGCTCGCGGCGGAGGCGTCCCCGCCGGCGGCAGCGTCCGGCAGCTCCGGGGCGAGCGCCAGGTACGCGACGGACACGACGCGCATCCGCGGGTCGCGCGCGGGCGCTCCGTAGGTCGCCAGCTGCTCCAGGTGGGACGGGGTGCGCAGGATGCCGGTCTCCTCCGCCAGCTCGCGCGCAGCCGCCTCGGCGAGGTCCTCGTCCGGCCGCACGAAGCCGCCGGGCAGCGCCAGCCGGCCGGCGTACGGCTCCTCTCCTCGCCGCACGACGAGCACGTGCAGCCTCTCGTCACGCACGGTCAGCGCGACGACGTCCACGGAGACCGCGAACGGCGCGAACTGCGTCGGGTCGTATCCCTCCACAGTCCGCGACTGTATGTCGTCAGATTGACGAGAACAACCGGAACGGAATATCGTCCTCCTGACGATAACAACTGGAGAGGCGGGCATCATGGCCACCATCAGCAGGTTCCCCTTCGTCCGGCACCTTCGCGCCACGCCCACCTCCTACGTGGTCCACCTCCGCAGGGGACGGGAGCGCCACGCCGGGCGGGGCGCCGCGTTCTGGTTCCGGCCGCTCACCGCGGCGCTGTCCGAGGTGCCCGTCGACGACCGGGAGCTGCCGCTCGTGGCCCGCGCTCGGACCGCCGACTTCCAGGAGCTGACCGCCCAGGTCACCGTCAGCTACCGGTTCGACGACCCCAGGCGGGTCGCCGAGCACCTCGACTTCTCGCTCGACCTGGCCACGGGCCGGTGGACCGGCCAGCCGCTGGAGCAGGTGGCCCACCTGCTCGGCGAGCTGGCCTCCGGCCGGGTGATGGCCGCTGCCGGCACGATGACGCTGGTCCAGGCCGTCACCACCGGCGTCGCGACGCTCCAGCAGGCGATCACCGCGGGACTCCAGGCCGACGAGCGGCTCGCGAGCACCGGCATCTGCGTGCTCGGCGCCCGGATCGGAGCGGTGCGCGCCGAGGCGGACCTCGAGAAGTACCTGCAGACGCCGACCCGCGAGGCGACGCAGGCCGAGGCCGACAAAGCCACCTACGAGCGCCGGGCCCTCGCGGTGGAGCGCGAGCGCGCCATCGCGGAGAACGAGCTGGCCAACCGCATCGAGCTCGCCGTGCGTCAGCAGGAGCTCGTCGTCCAGGAGGGCCGCAACGCCCGCGCGCGCGCCGAGGAGGCCGCGGCCGCCGCTCTGATCGAGGCGAACGCGGCGGCGCAGCAGGAAGGCATCGTCGCCGAGGCGGAGGCCCGGCGTACCCGGCTCGCCGGCGAGGCTGCGGCTGCCGCCGAGGCCGCCCGGGTGAGCGTCTACGCCGACGCGCCGGCCCAGGTGCTCACCATGCTCACGGTCCGCGACGTCGTCGGGCAGCTTCCGGCCGTGGGCAACCTCACCGTCACGCCCGACCTGCTCACCGGCGCCCTCGCCGGGCTGATCGGTGGCCGGACCGGCGCCTCGGAGGTCTGAGATGGCCACGATCCCCCGCGTCGTCGTCGTGCATCGGCGCACCGAGCTCGACGGCCTGGTCGACGAGCACGGGACGCGGGGCCAGGCCGAGTTCTTCCTCCGCTCGCGGGGCCGCGACCTGGCCGAGGTGCAGGCGCGCCACGACGCGCACGCCGAGGCGCTCGCTGCCGTGCGGGCGGCGGTCCCCCCGGCGTGGCGGCGCGGTGACGTCGAGCGAGGCGACCTGGCACGGTTCGCGTTCGAGCCGGAGGACGTCGTGGTCGTCGTGGGCCAGGACGGGCTGGTCGCGAACGCCGCGAAGTACCTCGACGGCCAGCCGGTGCTCGGCGTCGACCCCGAGCCCGGCCGGAACCCCGGCGTGCTGGTGCGGCACGCGGCGAGCGCGGCCGGCGCGCTCCTGCCGGACCTCGTCGCCGGCAGCGCGGTGGTCGAGGCCCGGACGATGGCGCGGGCGACGCTCGACGACGGGCGCAGCCTCGACGCGCTCAACGAGGTGTTCGTCGGCCACCCCACCCACCAGTCGGCGCGCTACCGGCTCGAGGTGCCGGGCGCCGGAGCCGGCGGCCCGGAGCGCCAGTCCTCGTCGGGTCTCATCGTGGCCACGGGCACGGGCGCGACGGGATGGGCGGCGTCGATCAGCAGGGAGCGCGCCCAGGCGCCCGCGCTGCCGGCCGCCGCCGACGGCTGGCTGGCCTGGTTCGTCCGCGAGGCCTGGCCGTCGCCGGCCACCGGCAC
>JAEXPS010000092.1 GCA_023438885.1 Actinomycetes bacterium | reverse complement strand
GACGACCAGGTGCTGGCCGACGAGCGACTGCGCCGCGCGGTCGAGCGCCGCTACGGCGAGGCGGTGGCTCGGGTGGCACAGGTGACCAGCGACGGCGAGATGCTGCGCGGCGAGGTGCTCGCCCGGTGGCAGGAGTTCGTCGGGACCGGCGAGTTCTTCCGGTCGATCCAGCGAGGGGTCGGCCGGCTGCGCGACCGGATCTCGTCGGCCGTGCGCGGGCGGCCGGCCGCGGAGCCGCGGGTGGAGCAGGCGATCGTCGGCGGGCTGGAGGCCGTGCTGCTCGATGCGACCGACGAGGCTGCCGAGGGAACGTACGCGGCATGGCGCAGCGATCCGGCCGGGTGGGCGCTCGCCGAGGGCACCGACCTCGGCCGGTCGTCCGCGGGTCTGCGGGCCCGCGCCGGTGAGGTGGCCCGCGCCTGGCAGGGCGACGTGCTGGAGCTGGTCCGCGAGCAGGGCGCGAGCAAGCGAGGGACGGCGCGCTACCTCTCGTTCGGGGTCAACGCGGCCGGCGTCGCGCTGATGATGGTGGTCTTCGCCTCGACCGGAGGCATCACCGGTGCCGAGCTGGGCATCGCCGGCGGCACGGCCGCGGCCGCACAGATGCTGCTGGAAGCGGTCTTCGGCGACGACGCGGTGCGCAGGTTGACCACCACCGCCCGCGACAAGCTCGACGAGCGGGTGCGCGCACTCCTCGACGAGGAGGCGGCCCGGTACACCTCGCTCCTCGACGCGCTGGGCACGGCGGCCGGCGGCGACGAGCTGCGGGGCTCCGCCCACACCGTGGAGCGCGCGGCCCGGGCCGAGCGCGTGGCCAGGCCGGCCGCGCAGGTGCCCGCGGTGCAGCCCGGCGAGCGGGCGCTGCGCGGTGCGGACCGGTGGACCCCGGGCGGGCAGGCGACACCTGACGAGGGGGCGCGCGGGTTCTGGCAGCGCCTGCTGCGGCGCGGACGGCGCCGATGAGCCTCTCCCTGGCCGCGCGCGGGGACGCGCTCGCGGCAGCGCTCGACGCCGGCGAGGGCCGCCTTCCGGCCGACCTGGTCGCCGAGGGCCGCGCCGTGGTGCAACGCGCTCGGGAGCGGGCGGGGTTGTCCGCCGAGCACACCGTGGTGGCGCTGGCCGGAGCCACGGGATCCGGCAAGTCGTCGTTGCTCAACGCGTTGGCCGGCGCCGACCTGGCTCGCACCGGAGTCCAGCGCCCGACGACCTCGCATGCGCTCGCCGCCGTCTGGGGCGCGGGTGCGGCGCCGCTGCTGGACTGGCTCGAGGTGCGCGACCGGCACGACATGGGCGCCGGGGCACGGTTCCGGCGGCGGGCCGCCGTCTCCGCGCCGGTGACCGGGCTCGTGCTGCTGGACCTGCCCGACCACGACTCCGTGGTGGTGGAGCACCGGGTGCGGGCCGACCGGCTGGTGCAGCGCGCCGACCTGCTGGTGTGGGTGGTGGACCCACAGAAGTACGCCGACGCCGCGCTGCACACCGGCTACCTGCGCGCCTGGGCGGGACACGAGTCGGTGACGGTGATGGTGCTCAACCAGGCGGACCGGCTCGCGGCGGAGGAGGTCCAGGCCGTGCTCGCGGACCTGCGCCGCCTGGCGGCCGCCGACGGACTCGGGGACGTGCGGGTGCTCGCGGTCTCGGCCAGGACGGGCCAGGGGGTCGACGAGCTGCGAGGGCTTCTCGGCCAGGCGGCGGCCCGCCGGCAGGCGGCGACCCAGCGGTGGGCGGCGGACGAGCGCGCCGTCGCCGAGCGAGTGCTGGCCGCGTGCGGGCCGGCGCTTCCGGCACGGGTGCACGGCGCCGCAGCCCAGCGGCTGACGGCGGCTCTGGAGCAGGCGGCCGGAGTGGAGGTCGTCACCGACGCGGTGCGTCTCGCCGCGGTGCGGCGGGCACGGGCCCACACGGGCTGGCCGCCGGTGCGCTGGCTCGCCAAGCTCCGGCCGGATCCGTTGCGGCGGCTCCACCTGTCGATCCCTACGGCCGGCGAGACCCCGGCGCGCACGTCGCTGCCCCCGGCGGGGCCGGCCGCACGTGCGCGTGCCTCCGTCGCGGTGCGCGACCTGATCGCCGAGGTGCTGCGCGACGCCCCGGAGCCGTGGTTGCTGGCGGCGCGAGGCCGGGCCACCACCGACGGCCTGGCGGAGGACCTCGACCATGCGGTGGCGGCGACGCCGCTGCTGCCGGACAGGCCGGCCGCGTGGTGGCGGGTGTTCGGTGCGCTCCAGTGGCTGCTGCTGGCGACGGCCGTGGTCGGGCTGGGCTGGCTGGGGCTCGTCTGGCTGCTGGGCTACCTCCAGCTGCCGGAGTTCGGCCTACCGCACTGGGGTGCGCTGCCCGTGCCCACGTCGCTGGCCCTGGGCGGTGTGCTGGCGGGGCTGCTCCTGGCGGGTGTCGGTGCCCTCGTCGGCCACCTGGCGGCGCGCCGGCGGGCACGGGCCGCCCGCAGGCGGCTGGCCTCGGCCGTCGCGGCCGTGGCCAGGCGTAGGGTGCTCCAGCCGGTGGCCGACGAGCTGACCAGCCTGGACACGTGCCGCCGGCAGGCATCGGTCGCGGCGGAGAGGGGATAGCGCATGGCACGGCTCGAGGTCCCGGTCCAGCTCCGGTGGGGGGACCTGGACGCCTACCAGCACGTCAACAACGCCGCCATGCTCCAGCTGCTGGAGGAGGCGCGGATCGAGGCGTTCTGGGTGCATCCCGACGAGCCGCAGCCGCGGTACCCCACGGCTGTCCTCGAAGGCGGCACGGGCTCGGCGCTGGCGACGTTCGTCGCGAAGCAGGAGATCGAGTACCTCGCGCCCCTGGCGTACCGACGCCGGCCCGTGATCGTCGAGCTGTGGCTCGGCCACCTCGGCGGCGCGAGCATCGAGGTCTGCTACGAGATCAAGGACGAGCAGGTGTACGCCCGCGCGGCCACCACGATCGTCCTGGTCGAGGCGGCCAGCGGCCGCCCGATGCGGATCGGCGACCTGCAGCGCAAGGCCTGGGAGGCGTACGTCGAGGAGCCGCTGGAGTTCCGGCGGCGGCGCTGACGGGTCACGTCGCCGGGGCGCGCCACCAGACGTCACCCGGGATCGGCACGAAGCCCAGCGCCGCATAGAACTCCTGGTCGGAGCCCACGTAGCCCCAGCGCGCACCGCGCTCGCGGCAGCGACGCAGCCCCTCCAGGACGGCGGCCCGGCCGCAGCCGCGCCGGCGGTGCTCCCGTTGAGTGCACACCGGCTCGACGAGGGCGTAGTCGGTGCCCGGCGCGTGCCACATGCCGGCGTACGCGGCGTACTCGCCGTCCGGCGCCACCGCGGTGATGCAGAGCGAGCGGTCGAGTCCCGGTGCCGAGGTCGACACCCAGCGCCAGTGGATGTCCTCGTCGGTGGAGGGGGCCTCGCCCGGGTGGTCGAAGCCGCTGTGCAGGCACCGGTCGAGCTTCCACAGGTCGCTCTCGTCGGCCATCGACGACAGCCGGTAGCCGTCGGGGGCGCTCACGTCCGCGAGGGATGCCAGGTCGATGCGCATGTTCGGCTCGCTCACGCCGGCCGGCTCGCAGCCCCGGGCAGCGACGAGCGAGGCGAGCTCGGTGTCCCCGTGCGGGACCAGGATGGCCAGCCGGCCGTCGGCATGGCGCAGGTTCGCGAGCGCATGGTCGACGACCTCCGGGAGCAGCTCGCGGTGTGCGGGGTCCACGACGAGGTAGGCCTCGCCGAGGCTCGACTCGTACGTGGCGAGCGCGACGACCCGGCCGTCGGACTCCCACACCCCGATGCGGCCCAGGGCGGTGCGGTCGAGGTACGGCAGGCAGTGCGCCCACTCCCACCGGGCCCACAGGAAGCTGGGTGTCGCCACCTCGTCGGCGTTGATGCGGCGCAGGAAGTCGCGCACCGCGAAGAAGTCCCGAGTGAAGCCCGAGGTCGCGGTGTACGCGCGCGCGGTCGCCATCGTCGTGCCCCTCTGCGCCGGCCCCGCGGCCGGGCGCGACTCGAACGCTACCGACGCCGTCGAGGGGATTTGCCGGCCGTCAGTCGAGCGGGACGCGCACCATGCCCTCCTGGGCGATGGAGGCGACGAGCGTTCCCTCGGCGTCGAACACGCGCGCCGAGCCGAGGCCGCGCCCGCCCTGCCCGCCCGGCGAGCCCTGCACGAACAGCAGCCACTCGTCGACGTGGACGTCGCGGTGCCACCACATCGCGTGGTCGAGACTGGCGATCGACAGTCCGCGGCTGGACCACGACAGGCCGGCGTGCCGGAGCACCGGCTCGAGCATCACCTGGTCGCACGCGTACGCGAGCAGGGCCCGGTGCAGCAGCTGGTCGTCCGGCACCGGGCCGTGGGTGCGCATCCAGACCAGCTGGCGTCCGGTGCGCTCCTCGGCGGGCTCCAGGTAGATCGAGCCGGCGACGTGCCGCAGGTCGAAGGCGCTCTCGGTCCAGAACCTGGCCACGGGATGGTCGTAGGCGGCGAGGCTGTCGCGGGCTGACGCGACGTCGTCCGGCCCGGGCACGCCTCGGGGCGCGCTCTCGGCGAACTCCGGCCCCTTCTGGTCCTCCTGGAACGACGCGATCATCGACAGCAGAGGCCCGTTGCCCTGGAACGCGTGGGTCCGACGAGCGGTGAACGACCGCCCGTCACGCAGGCGCTCCACCGCGAAGTCGATGGGTTGCTCCACGTCGCCCGCCCGCAGGAAGTAACCGTGCAGGCTGTGCGGCAGGCGCTCGGGGGGAACCGTGCGCCCCGCCGCGAGCAGCGCCTGGGCGATCACCTGCCCGCCGAACACCCGGCCGGTCGGCACGCGCAGGCTCTGGCCGGTGAAGGTGTCCGGCTCCGCACCAGGACGCAGTGCGAGCACGTCGAGGACGGCGTCGATCGGGTTCGTGGTGCTCACTCCTCGAACGTGTTGACCATGGAGTGCGCGGCGCGCTCCAGGTAGTCCCACAGCTCCGCCTTGTGCAGCGGCGCCAGGTCGAGAGTCTCGACGGCCGCGCGCATGTGCGCCAGCCATCGGTCGCGGGCCTCGGGGTTCACCTTGTACGGGGCGTGCCGCATCCGCAGGCGCGGGTGACCGCGGGTGTCCGAGTACGTCGTCGGCCCGCCCCAGTACTGCTCGAGGAAGAGGGTCAGCCGCTCGGCCGCCGGCCCGAGGTCCTCCTCGGGGTAGAGGGGGCGCAGCACCGGGTCGTCGGCCACGCCACGGTAGAACTCGTCGACGAGGCGCACGAACGTCTCGTGGCCCCCGACGGCGACGTAGAACGAGTCGGAACGCACGTCGCACATCCTCACACGTGCCGACCGGCGCGCCTCGCCCTAGGCTGGGCGGACGCCTCTGACCAGCATGGAGGGCCCGATGACCTCGAAGGCCGAGCTGATCCTCGCCGCGCTCGGCGGCGCAGGCAACGTGGTCGACGTCGAGCCGTGCATCACCCGGCTGCGGGTCGAGGTCTCCGACACCGACCTGGTGGACGACGGCGGGCTGCGGGCCTCCGGCGCCTTCGGGGTGGTCCGCTCCGGGCGGGTGGTCCAGGTGATCGTCGGGCCCGAGGCCGACGGCCTCGCGGCCGAGATCGACTCGATGCGCTGAGGGGGAGCCGTGCGGGTGACGAGCCCCGTCCCAGGGACGGTCCGCGCGCTGGACTCCGTCCCGGACCGTGTGTTCGCCGAGCGAGTCGTCGGGCCCGGGTGCGCGGTGGAGCCGTCACGCACCGCGGTCCAGCACGTCGTGGCCCCGATCGACGGGGTGGTCACCGCCCTGCACCCGCACGCGTTCGCCGTCCAGGGAGCCGACGAGCGCACGGTGCTGGTGCACCTCGGCATCGACACCGTGCGCCTGGCGGGGGCGGGCTTCGAGGTCCACGTGCTCGCCGGCCAGGAGGTGCGCGCGGGCGAGCGGGTGGTGACGTGGTCGCCCGTGGACGTCGCGGCCGCGGGTCTCGCGACGGCGTGCCCGGTGGTCGCTCTCCAGGCGGCGCCCGACGACCTCACCTTGCTGCTCGACCCGGGCGAGACGGTGGCCGCGGGCCAGCCGCTCCTGGAGTGGACCGATCCGACGGGCTGACGAGGGTCAGATCAGGCCCGTGCGGTCGGCGACGAACGCCAGCTGCTCGGCCGTCAGGCTCACCGTGCGCGAGAGCGAGCGGCCACCGTGGCCCACGCCGAGCTCGCGGCGGATCAGCACCGGCCGCTCGTCGGGGGCGCCCGAGGTCGCCGCCTGCATCGCCGCCGCCATCTTGCGGGCGTGCAGGGTGTCGACCCGGGTGTCGCCCTCGAACACGGTGAACAGCGTCGCCGGGTAGTCCGTGCCCGCGCGCACGGCGTGGTACGGCGAGTACGCGAACAGCCAGGCCAGCTCCTGCGGGACCGCGGCGTCGCCGTACTCCTCGCTCCAGGTGCGGCCCAGGCCGGCCAGCTGGTAGCGCACCATGTCCAGCAGGGGCTTGGAGCACAGCACGGCGGCGAACAGGTCCGGCCGCTGGGTCGCGGCCGCGCCGACGAGCAGCCCGCCGTTGGACCCGCCCCAGCACGCGAGCTGGGACGTGGTGGTCCAGCCTTCGGCCAGCAGCAGCTCGGCGACCGCGACGAAGTCGTCGAACACCCGCTGCTTCCGCCGGCGCATCCCGGCGCGGTGCCAGGCCTCGCCCTCCTCGCCGCCGCCGCGCAGGTTGGCCACCACCCAGATGCCGCCCGCCTCGACCCACGCCAGCGTCCCGGCGGAGAACTCCGGGTCCAGGCTGATCTGGAACCCGCCGTAGCCGTACAGGACCGTGGGCGCCGGGGCCAGCGGGCGGCCGGCGTCGTCGAGTGCGCCCGCGGGGGCGATGACGACGGCGCGCACGGGCGTGCCGTCCGCGCTGGTGGCGACCAGCTGACGTACGCGCACGTCCGGGACGTCCGGAACCGCGCCCGGCGGCAGCGCCCAGACGCCGGTCTCACCACGGACGCCCGAGAACCGGTACACCGTCGGCACCGTCACGTGGTCGGTGTAGGAGAACCAGACGTCCTGCCCGCCGTCCGGTCGGGTCACCAGGCCGGAGACGGAGCCCACCCCGGGCAGCTCGACATCGCCGAGGCGCTCGCCGGTGGCGGGGTCGTGCCGTGCGATCTCGCTGACCGCGTGGCGCCTCCAGGAGGCCAGCAACAGCGTCGGCTCGGTCGAGGCGGCGCCTGCGTCGAGGAACGCGACGTCCTCCAGCACCGCCTCCGGGTCTTCGGCGAGCAGCGTGCGCCAGGTCGCGGGACCGGGGTCGTCGGGGGACGTGACGCAGAGCCGGCCGCGCGGCGCGTCGAGGTCCGTGTGGACGTACAGCCGCCCGTCCCGGCCCACCCAGGCGCCCACCTCGGCGTCGAGGCCCACGGCCACCGGCGCGAACACCGGTGCCGACGGGTCGTCGAGGGGAGCGATCCACACGTCGGTGCGCGGTGCGGTGCCGATGGAGGCGGAGACGATCAGCCACCGGCTGTCGCGGGACACCGAGGCGCCGAAGTACGTACGCAGGTCGTGTCCCTCGCCGAACACCTCGACGTCGGTCGCCGGGTCGGTGCCCAGCCGGTGCAGCCAGACGCGGCGATGGAAGACCGCCTCGTCGGCCGGCACCAGCTCCGGCGCCAGCCGGCGCACGTAGAAGAACGCCCCGCCACCCGGCAGCCAGGCGACGGGGGAGTAGCGGGCCCGGTCGATCGGCCCGTCCACCACCTCGCCGGAGTCGACGTCCACGACGCGCAGCACACTCTCCTCCGTGCCGCCGGTCGACACCTGGTAGGCGAGGAGGCGGCCCTCCTTCGAGGGCTGCCAGGCGTCGAGCGTCGTGGTGCCCTGCGGGTCCAGGGCCATGGGGTCCACCAGGACGCGCTCGGAGCCGTCCGGCTCCACCACGAGCACCACGGCGTGCTCCGCCCCCGGTTCGCGGCGCGCGACGAAGTGGCGGTCCCCTCGCCACGCCGGGGCGCTGACCGCACCGGAGGCGAGCAGCGCGTGCAGCCTGGCACCGAGTGCCTCGTCGGCGAATGGAGTGCCCGCCGCCCGGGCGGCCAGCTCCGCGCGATAGGTCGCGTACAGCGCGTCCTGGGCCTGTGACCAGGCGCGTGTCTCGTCGGACGACGGGTCCTCCAGCCAGCGATACGGATCGGCGATCCGGAGGCCGTGCAGCTCCTCGACCAGGTCGTCGCGGCGGGCGTCGGGGTAGCGCAGGGTCATGGACCGCAAGGCTACGGCCGGCTGTGGCGTGCCAGGACGGGTCGAGCGCGCGATGGAAGGATGTCGGCATGTCAGACGAGGCCACGCGCCCCTCCGAACCGCTGCTGCGGCTCGCCGCGGCCCACGGGGTGGTCCCGGACTACATCGGCCACGACGGCCGGCGCCACCACGCGAGCAGCGCGACGCTGGTCGCGGTGCTGGCGGCGCTCGGCGTCGACGCGTCGTCCCCCGAACGGATCGAGCTGGCGATCGGCCACGTCGAGACCATGCCCTGGCGCCGGGTGCTGCCGCCGATCGTCGTGGTACGGGCCGGGCGCCGGGCGCACGTGCCGGTGCACCTGGCCCACGGCGACCCGGTGACGGCCTGGCTCGAGCTCGACGAGGAGGCCGGCGGCGGCCGGCGCGACCTGGTGCAGGCCGACGTGTACGTGCCGCCGCGCATGGTCGACGGCCGGGAGGTGGGCCGGGCGACGTTCACGCTGCCCGACGACCTGCCGCTCGGGTGGCACCAGCTGCACGTCCAGCTTCCGGACACAGCGGCGCACGCCCCGGTGGTGGTCACCCCGGACCGGCTGAACCTTCCCGAGGGGCTCGGCCGCGCGTGGGGCTACATGGCCCAGCTGTACTCGGTGCGCTCGCGGGCCTCGTGGGGCGTCGGCGACCTGGCCGACCTGGCGGAGATCGCGGCACTGGCCGGCAGCCGGTCCGGGGCGGACTTCGTGCTGGTCAACCCGTTGGCCGCCGCCGAGCCCGTCACGCCGATGACACCGAGCCCCTACCTGCCGACCACCCGGCGGTTCGTCAACCCGCTGTACATCCGCGTCGAGGACATCCGCGAGTCCGGCTACCTCTCGGCCGCCGACCGCGCGCTCGTCGAGTGGTCGGCCGAGCCCGCGCAGGCGCTGAACGACGACCCCGGGCCGATCGACCGGGACGTGGCGTGGACGGCGAAGCGGGCAGCGCTCGAGGTCGTCTTCGCCCAGCCTCGTTCGACGGCGCGCGAGCAGGCGTTCGACGACTTCGTCGCCGGCCAGGGCGAGGGGCTGGAGCTGTTCGCGCTCTGGTGCGCGCTCGCCGAGCGCTACGGCGGGCGGGACTGGCCGCCCGAGGCCCTTGACCCCTCCTCGGAGGTTGTCGCCCAGGCTCGCGAGGAGCTCGCCGGGCGCGTCCGGTTCCACCAGTGGCTCCAGTGGGTGGCCGACGAGCAGCTGGCGGCAGCCCAGCGCGCGGCGACGGACGCCGGGATGCGGATCGGCATCATGCACGACCTCGCCGTCGGGGTGCACGAGGCGGGCGCCGACGTGTGGGCGCTGGGCGACGTGCTGTCGTCCGGCGCGACGGTGGGGGCACCCCCGGACATGTACAACCAGCAGGGGCAGAACTGGACACAGCCGCCGTGGGGGCCCGACGCGCTGGCGCGGGCCGCCTACCGGCCGTACCGCGACATGATCCGCACGCTCCTGCGGCACGCGGGCGCGCTGCGGATCGACCACGTGCTGGGCCTGTTCCGGCTCTGGTGGGTGCCGCGCGGGCACCCTGCGACCGAGGGCGCGTACGTGCGCTACGACCACGAGGCGCTCGTCGGGATCCTCGCCCTCGAAGCGCACCGAGCCGGGGCGATCGTCATCGGCGAGGACCTCGGCACCGTGGAGCCCTGGGTGCACGACTACCTGACCGATCGGGGCATCCTCGGCACCTCGGTGCTCTGGTTCGAGCAGCAGCTCGGCGGCGGGCCGACGCCTCCCGAGCACTACCGCAACCTCGCGCTGGCCACCGTGACGACGCACGACCTGCCTCCCACCGCCGGTTACCTCGCGAACGAGCACGTGGCGCTGCGCGCCCGGCTCGGCCTGCTGACCAGGCCTGTCGAGGAGGTGCGGGCCGAGGCCGACCGCGAGCGGGAGCTGATGCTGGCGGCCCTGCGCGAGCGAGGCCTGCTGGGCGAGCAGCCCTCGGAGCGCGAGATCGTCGAGGCGCTGCACCGCTGGGTCCTCGCCGGGCCCGCGGTGCTCGTCGGCGTCTCGCTGGCCGACGCCGTCGGCGAGCGCCGTGCCCAGAACCAGCCGGGCACCGACCGCGAGTACCCGAACTGGAAGGTGCCGCTCGCGGACTCCTCGGGCAGCGTGGTGCTGGTCGAGGACCTCTTCGACAACGCCCGGCTGACCTCGCTCGCCGCGGTGATGGGGCCTCGGTGAGCCGTCCGCGTCGCGTGCGGGTGGTCGGCAACAGCGGTTCGGGCAAGACGACCTACGCGGCCGCGCTGGCGGCCCGGCTCGGCGTGCCGCACCTGGAGCTCGACGAGGTGTTCTGGGACACCGGCTGGCAGATGCGCGACCTGCATGCCGCGCACGAGCGGCTCGATGCCTTCCTCGCCGGCCCCGGACGCGACGGCTGGGTGGCCGACGGCAACTGGAACGTGCGTCTGGACGGCGCCCTCGACGGAGCGGACGCCGTCGTCTGGCTCGACTACCCGCGCCGCGTCGTGATGCCACGGGTGCTGCGCCGCACGGTGGTCCGCGGCGTCACCCGCCGCCCGCTGTGGCACGGCAACCGCGAACGGCTGGCCAACCTGCTGCGGCGCGACCCGGACGAGAACATCGTGCTGTGGGCGTGGACCGAGCACGACGCCTACCGCGACCGGTACGCCGCCCTGGCTGCGAGCGGCGCACCGGTGGTCCGGCTGGCATCCCCCCGCGAGGCGCGCCGCTGGCTCGCCTCGCTCTAGCGGTCAGCGGCGGCGGTCGGCCTCCTGGGCGGCCAGCGCGCGGCGCACGTCGTCGCCCTGCTCGGCGACGATGCGGCGCAGGCCGGCCGGCGCGTCAGGGTGCCCGGCGAGCCAGGCCTCGGTCAGCGCGAGCACGTCCACGCGGGCGTCGCCGGCCAGCTCCAGCGGGTAGAGGCCGAAGGCCAGGTTCTGCGCGATCTCGTTGGTGCGGGTGGCCCACACGTCCTCGAGGCGGGCGAAGTACGGCTCGACGAAGGGCAGGAGCAGCCCGAGGTCGTGCACGCGGCCGAAGCCGGCGATCGTCGCGGCCTGCGCGGCGTTCGGCAGGTCGTCGCGGTCGATCAGCGCCGACCACGCCGCCGCCTTGGCCTGTGCCGTCGGCACTGCGGCGCGGGCCGTCGCGGCGGCGAGCTCGCCGGTCGCGGTCGCGTCGGCCGCCAGCTGAGCGGCGATCTCGGCTTCGCCGGCTCGCCCGCCGACGACGAGCGCCGTCAGGAGCTCCCAGCGCAGGTCCGTGTCGATCGCGCGGCCCGCCAGGGTGCGGCTGCCGTCGAGCAGGGCTGCCGCCAGGTCGAGCTGGGCCGGGCTGGTCGCGCGTGCGGCGAACGCCTTGAGCAGCTGCAGCTGCGTGTCGGAGCCCGCAGGCGCGTCGAGCAGCAAGGCGGCCAGCTTCTCCGCCGCGGCGACCCCGGTCTGCTGCCGGTGCTCCGGGGCGACGTACAGGTCGAGCGTCGTCGTCAGCTGGCGCAGCAGGCTGAGCACCACGGACGAGTCGGTCTCGTGGGCGAGGTTCCCGAGCACCAGGTCCACGTAGTCGCGCCCGGGCGTCTCACCGTCGCGTGTGGCGTCCCAGGCGGCGTTCCAGACGAGCGCGCGCGGCAGGGAGTCGGCGAAGTCCGCCAGGTGCGCGGTCGCGGTCTTCCACGACTGGTCGTCCAGCCGCGTCCGGGCGTAGGCGAGGTCGTCGTCGTTCACCAGGACCAGCGCGGGCCGCGGGCGGCCCACGAGGGCCGGGACCGGGGTGCTCGGCCCGTCGACGTCGAGCTCCTCGCGCCAGGTGCGCACCAGCCGACCGCTGGCATCCAGGTCGTAGCCGCCGATCGCCAGCCGGTGGGGACGCTGCACCGGGTGCGAGTCCGGCACCTCCTGGAGCACGTCGAACGCCGTGATGACGCCGGCCTCGTCGGTCTCGATGCGCGGCCGGAGCAGCGTCACCCCCGCCTTCTCCAGCCAGAGCCCGGACCAGGCGGACAGATCGCGGCCGCTGGTGCGCTCCAGCTCGGCCAGCAGGTCGGCGAGGGTGGTGTTGCCCCACGCGTACGTCCCGAAGTACCGGCGTACGCCCGCGTCGAACTCGTCCTGCCCCACCCAGGCGACGAGCTGGCGCAGCACGGACGCGCCCTTGGCGTAGGTGATGCCGTCGAAGTTCACCTCGACGTCCTCGAGGTCGCGGATGTCCGCGACGATCGGGTGGGTGCTGGGCAGCTGGTCCTGGCGGTACGCCCAGCGCTTCTCCACGGAGGAGAACGTGGTCCAGGAGCTGGACCACCGGGTGACCTCGTTGGCCGCCCGCGTCGACTGGAACTCCGCGAACGACTCGTTGAGCCACAGATCGTCCCACCAGCGCATCGTCACGAGGTCGCCGAACCACATGTGCGCCAGCTCGTGCAGGATCGTCACCGCGCGCCGCTCGACCCGCGCCTCGGGCACCGCACCGCGGAACACGTACTGCTCGACGATGGTCACCGCGCCGGCGTTCTCCATCGCCCCCGCGTTGAACTCCGGCACGAACAGCTGGTCGTACTTCTCGAACGGGTACGGCCGGCCGAACACGTCCTCGTAGAACGTGAACCCCGCCCGGGTGACGTCGATGATCTCGTCGGTGTCCAGGTACTGCGCCAGCGAGGCCCGGCAGTAGACGCCGAGCGGGATGGTGCGGCCGTCGCTGCTGGTCAGCTCGCGGAACTCGCCGTGGTACGGCCCGGCGACGATCGCGGTGATGTACGACGAGATCGGCGGCGTGGGGGCGAACCGCCAGCGCCGCACCCCGGTGTCGCGGCCGTTGTGGTTGACCGCACCCTCGACCGGCTCCGGTTCCGCCTCGGCAGGGGAGTTGGACACGACGGTCCAGTGGGCCGGTGCCGTGACGGTGAACGTGAACACCGCCTTGAGGTCGGGCTGCTCGAACACGGCGAAGACGCGCCGGGAGTCCGCCACCTCGAACTGCGAGTAGAGGTACACCTCGCCGTCCACCGGATCCACGAACCGGTGCAGGCCCTCGCCGGTGTTCATGTAGGCGCAGTCCGCCTCGACCACCAGCTCGTTCTCGGCCGCCAGGCCGTCCAGCGCGATGCGGGAGTCGGCGACGACCGCGGCAGGGTCCAGGTCCTTGCCGTTGAGCCGCACGGTGCGCACCGCCGGTGCGATCAGGTCGACGAACGTGGAGGCGCCGGGCGTCGCGGCGAACCGGATCGTGGTGCGCGAGCCGAAGGTGGTCTCCGAGGTCGTCAGGTCGAGCTCGACCTCGTACGACCTGGTGGCGACGACGGCGGCGCGCTCGCGCGCCTCGACACGGGTGAGGTTCTGACCGGGCACGCGTTGCTCCTCGCCGAGGGCCATGGGGGTTGCGCCGATCATGTCACGCCGTCCCACCCGCCGGTCCCCGCGCGAGGGCGGCGTGCGCCGCCGTGACCACGTCGGCAGACTTGGGGGGCGTGGCAGCCAGCAGTCCGAGCGAACCGCCGCCGCAGCGGCGCATGCCCTGGTTGCCCGTGCTGGTGGCGATCGACGCCGCGCTGGTGGCGGCCGTGCTGCTGCTCGTCCTGCTCCTGCCCCGCGGGGGGGTGCAGGAGCGACCTGCGCCCCTCGGGGCGACGACGAGCGCGCCGGCCGCCGCCGCGTCGCCCGAGCCGACTGCCACGCCGGGCCCGCCCCGGTTCCAGACGCCCAGCGGCAACATCGCGTGCGACATGACGGCCGACGACGTCACGTGCACCATCGCCTCGATCACCTTCACCCCTCCGGCAGTCGAGGGGTGCGACGGAGTCGTCGGGCACACGGTGGTGCTCGACGAGGGCGGCGTCTCGGTGCCGTGCGTCGACGGCCCGGCGCCTGGCGTGGCGTCCGCGGACGTGCCGGTGCTGTTCTACGGCGAGGCGAGCCGGGTCGGGCCGTACACGTGCGTGAGCGGGACGAACGGCGTCACGTGCACGGACACGGACGGCCGCGGCTTCCGGCTCGCCCGGGCCGAGCTCGCGCAGCTGCCGTAGCCGCCGCGGCCGTCACCAGATCGACACGCGCTCCTGCTCCGGCAGGTAGAGCGCGTCGCCGGGCTCCACCCCGAACGCGGTATGGAACGCGTCGAGGTTGCGCACCACGCCGTTGCACCGGAACTCGTCGGGAGAGTGCGGGTCCGTCGCCAGGCGCCGGATCAGCTCCTCGTCGCGGATCTTGGTGCGCCAGGCCTGCGCCCAGCCGTAGAACACGCGCTGCGCGCCCGTCAGGCCGTCGATCACCGGCGCGGTCTCGATCGGCCCGCCGAGCGCCAGCTCGTAGGCCTCGATCGCGATGGCGAGCCCGCCGAGGTCGCCGATGTTCTCGCCGATCGTCAGCGCGCCGTTGACGTGGTGCGAGCCGCCGAGCTGGGCGGGGGAGAACGCCGAGTACTGGTCGATCAGCGCCTTCGTCCGCGTCTCGAACGCGGCGCGGTCCTCCGCCGTCCACCAGTCCTCGAGCCGGCCGTCACCGTCGTACTTGCTGCCCTGGTCGTCGAACCCGTGGCCGATCTCGTGCCCGATCACCGCGCCGATCCCGCCGTAGTTGGCCGCGTCGTCGGCCTCCGCGTCGAAGAACGGGGGCTGGAGGATCGCGGCGGGGAACACGATCTCGTTCATCCCCGGGTTGTAGTAGGCGTTGACCGTCTGGGGGGTCATGAACCACTCGTCGCGGTCGATCGGCTTGCCGATCTTCGTCAGCTCGCGGTCCTGCTCGAAGGCGTTGGCGCGGCGCACGTTGCCGACGAGGTCGTCGGCCGCGATCTCCAGGGCGTCGTAGTCACGCCACTTCGCCGGGTAGCCGATCTTCGGCGTGAACGCCTCGAGCTTGGCCAGCGCGCGGGCCTTCGTCTCCTCGCCCATCCAGTCCAGGGTCGAGATCGACCGGCGATAGGCCTCGACGAGGTTGGCGACCAGCGCGTCCATCCGCTCCTTGTGCGCCGGCGGGAAGTGCCGCTCGACGTACACCTTGCCGACGGCCTCGCCGAGGGCGCCCTCGACGAACCCGACCCCGCGGCGCCAGCGGTCGCGCAGCTGCTGCGCGCCGGTGAGGAGGCGGCCGTAGAAGTCGAAGTTCGCCTCGGTGAGCTCCTCGTGCAGGTAGGGGGCCCGCGCGGTGATGGCGTGGTAGGCCATCCAGTCCTTCCAGGCGTCCAGCGGCTCGCTCTGCCAGAGGGCGGCGAAACCGGTGACGAAGCCCGGCTCGCGCACGACGAGGTCGTCCAGCGAGCCGTCGATCGCGGCCATCGCCGTCGCCCAGGCTCGCCAGTCGAAGCCGGGGGCGTCCTCGATCACGGAGGCGAGCGTCGCGGCGTTGTACGTCAGCTCGGCGTCGCGGTCCTTGACCACGTCCCAGTGATGGGCGGCGAGCTTGGTCTCCAGCTCGACGACGCGCGCGGCCGCGGCGTCCGCGCCCTCAGGCTGGGACCAGCCGGCCAGGGTCAGCATGCGCGCGACGTGCGGGCGGTAGGCCTCCAGCACCTCGGCGTACGTCGGGTCGCGGTAGTAGGCCTCGTCGGGCAGCCCGAGCCCGGACTGGGTGAGGTGCACCACGTACCGCTCCGGTGCCTTCGCGTCGTTGTCGACGAAGTACGCCACCGCGCCGGCGCCGCCGGTGCGCTGGAGCTGCCCGAGCACGGCGACCAGCGATGCCTTGTCGGTCGCGGCGGCGATCGGGTCGAGGTCCTCGCGCAGGGGAGCGAGGCCGAGCGCCTCGATCCGCTCGGTGTCCATGAAGGAGGCGTAGGCGGCGCCGATCTTCGCGCGCTCGTCGGACCCGTCGCCGCCGTCCTGCGCCACCTGGGCGGCCAGGTCCGTGATGATGTCGCGGACGTGCTCCTGCGCCTCGTCGTGCAGGGTGCGGAACGAGCCGTCGACCGCGCGGTCCGGCGGGATCTCGTGGGTGGCGATCCACGTGCCGTTGACGTGGCGGAAGAGGTCGTCCACCGGGCGGACGGCCGGTTCGAGCTCAGAGATGTCGATGCCGCTTCGGGTCATGGCGCCCAGGGTATGGCCCGGCGCCGGGACGGCTCGCCATCTGCATCCCGCCGTGCGGCAGGATGAACGCCATGCGCATCCACGTCGCCGCCGACCACGCCGGGTTCGAACTGAAGACCGCCCTCGTCGACCACCTCGTCGCCGCCGGGCACGACGTCGTCGACCACGGCGCGCACGAGTACGACGCGCTGGACGACTACCCGCCGGTCTGCTTCGCCGCGGGCGAGGCCGTCGTCGCCGAGCCGGGATCGCTGGGCGTGGTGATCGGCGGCTCGGGGAACGGCGAGCAGATCGCCGCCAACAAGGTGACCGGGGTGCGGTCCGCGCTGGCCTGGAACGACGCGACGGCGCGGCTGGCGCGCGCGCACAACGATGCGAACGTCGTCGCGATCGGCGCGCGCCAGCACAGCGTCGAGGAGGCGCTCGCCCTCGTCGACGCCTTCGTCGAGGAGCCGTTCAGCGGCGACCCGCGCCACCAGCGGCGCATCGACCTGCTCGCCGCGTACGAGGCCGCGCGCTGACCGGTGTCGCCGCTGGGTGGTAGACCCTCCGGCATGGCCGACGAGGACTACACCGACGCGGTCCTCGACCTCGTCGAGACCATCCCGCCCGGGCGGGCGATGACGTACGGGCTCATCGCCGAGGTGCTGGCCGAGCGGCTCGGCCGCGGCGGTCCGCGCCAGGTGGGTCGCGCCCTGTCCCACTCCGGCGGCTCGGTGCCCTGGTGGCGCGTCACCAACGCCGCCGGCTGCCCGCCTGCGCCCTACGCCTCCGAGGCCATCGCCAAGTGGCACGACGAAGGCACGCCGCTGACGGCCGACGGCTCCCGCGTCGCCTTGAGACGTGCGGTGTGGTGGCCGGAGGAGTGAACCTTCCCGCCACCGGTGGCGGGCCGCCCCGCCTCCAATAACGTTCTCCCGTGCGAGACGTGCTGCGGCGCCACCGTTGGCACGTCGCGTTGTCCATCGGCCTGGTCGTGGCGGTCACCGTCGGGGAGGTGCTGCTTCCCTTCGTCCTCGGCCGGGCCCTCAACGACCTGCTGGCGGGCTCGTACACCTGGCTCGTGGTGCTGGCGTCGATCGGCGTGGCGACGATGGTGCTCAGCACCATCCGCCGCCTCCACGACGTGCGGCTGTACGCGAGGATGTACGAGGAAGCCGGGATGGCCGCGCTGGGCCGCGAGGCCGGGCTGTCGGCGAGCACCGCGCGGCTGAACATGCTGCGCGAGGTGATCGACTTCCTCGAGTTCTCGCTCCCGGACAGCGTGGCCGGCGTGGTGATGTTCACCGGGACGCTGCTGTTCCTGCTGCAGATCTCGGCACCCATCTTCGTCGCGGCGCTGGTGATGGCCGCGATCATCGTCGCCGTGTACGCGGCGACCACGGGCCGCACGCTGCGCCTCAACCGCGGCTACAACGACGAGTACGAGCGGCAGGTCGACGTGCTGCGGCGCAACGACCTCGTCCTGGCCCGCAGCCACATCGGCCTGCTGAACCGCTGGAACATCCGGCTCTCCGACGTCGACACGGTCAACCTGGCGGTGTCGCTGACCCTGGCCGCCGCGCTCCAGGTGTTCGCGATCGCCTACTCGGCGCGCTACGGCATCAGCGAAGGGGCCGTGCTGTCCCTGATCCTCTACGTGCTCGACTTCTCCTGGTCCGCCGCGCTGCTGCCGGACTCGTGGCAGCAGTACCTGCGGCTGCGCGACATCACCAACCGGCTGCGGGACACCCGCGCCGAGTGAGGGCTCAGAAGACCCACGGGCACACCGGCGCGAGTGCCGAGCGGAACGCGACCGTCGCGGCGTCGGCCGCTCCGGGGCGGTGCTCGGTCGCCAGACCGGCGAGCACCTGAGCCGCGAACGAGCGCCCGCCCAGGTAGGCGGCACCCAGCTCGCGCACGTCCAGCGACAGGTCCGCGGCGGCGTCCGTGGGCTCGACGCCGGCCACCCAGCCCTCGTCGGACGCGCCGGTGGTCGCCAGGCGCCAGCGGCCTGCGTTCGCCGGGAGGCGACGGTCCGAGACCTCCAGCACCAGGTCCAGCGGTGCCGCATACCGGCGGGCGGCGAGGGCGGCCGGCACGTCCAGCAGACGCACCCAGAGGTTGTCGCTCAGCCGCGGCACGGCGATGCGGCGGTCGACGAGGAGATCCAGCAGCAGGTCGTCGACGGGGAGCAGCCCGCTGCGCACCTCCTTCGTCAGGTCGAGGTCCAGCACGAACGACCAGAGCCGGTGCGCGGCCGCCGCGTCGAGCGCCGCGAGCTCGCGAACGGTGACCGGGTACTCGGGGCCGCCGTCACCCCACTTCTCCTTGCGTCGCAGCAGCGCGTACCCGCGCGGGGAGCCGTCGGCCGCGTGGACGGTGGCGATCCGCAGCGGTTCGCCGCCGTCGCGCCACTGGGGCGGGTCCGCGAGGCGGTTGTGCTGCAGCTGCGCCGAGTCTCGCGTGATCCAGCCGGGCCGGCCGTCTGCCCCCGCACGGTGGATCGCGTCGACCAGGCCGGCGTGCACGGCGGGGTCGGCGGTGGCGAACCGCACCGTCAGCTCGTCGGACCCCGGGACCGGGCGCAGCCGCGCCCCGCGCGGCACGGTGAGGGACAGATGGTCGGCCGCGCAGCCGTAGCCGAAGCGCCCGTAGATCCCCGGCTCCGCAGCGAACAGGGCCGAGATCGGCTCGCCGCGCTCGAGCGAACGCTCGAAGTGGGCGTCGATCATCGCGGTGAGCAGCCCGCGCCGCCGGTGGTCCGGGCGCACGCCGACCCACGTCAGGCCGGAGCACGGCACCTTCCCGCCCGGTACGGGCGACACGAACTCGTACGACGCGTGGACCGCCACGATCTCGCCGCCGCCGTCTTCGACGGCCACGGTGCGCTTACCCCAGTCGATCGCGGGCGGAGCCTGCTTCAGCGCCTCCGGCTCCATGCCCTGGGCCCACACCAGCTCGTCCGAGCCGATGAAGACCTCCTTGCGCGACTCGTCGACCACGACCATCCGGTAACCAGGAGGAAGACCCATAGGCCTATGGTGCCGGTGGCCGCTGCCGACGGCACGGCCATTACCTGCGCGAACGGTCGGCGAGCGTGTTGAGCAGCCCGGCCAGGCGGCGGGCCTCGTCCACCGTGACGACCAGCTCTCGCCCGCCCGTGCGCTGCACCAGGATCGCCTCGCCGGCGCGCACGACGATCCCGACGCGCCCTCCGGCACCGATGCGGTAGCCCCATCCGCCGAAGTGGCGCAGCGGGCTGATCTCCACGGCCCGGACCTGCTCGATCTCGTCGAGCGGCACGAACGTGCGGGGGCGCGGCAGCAGGCACCGGGCCGTCAGCCCGCGGCTGTCGACCGTGACGGTCCAGCGCAGCGTCACCGCGCACAGCGCGAGCACGACGACCCCGAGGACCACCGCCACGCTGCGCGACCGGGCGGCCAGACTGATCACGGCGACCGCCGCCGCACCGATGCCGACGGCCAGCCACGGGCGGGACGCCACGACGGTGCTGCGCCAGCGCTCGTCGGCCATCGTGGTCCGCGGTGCCGAGGCCGGGACCGGTTCACGCGTGGGCTGCGGCTCGTCGCCGGGCGTCATCCGCGCGGCGGCGAGGGCCAGGAGGACACCGGCGGCGAGCGCGACGCCGGGCCACGGACCGAGCCCGCCGGCGTGCGTCGCGTGGTCCAGTCCGCGCTGGATCGCCAGCGAGCCGACGACGATGCCGCAGATCGTCACAGCCACGAGCACGGCGCACGCGGCCGTGAGGCGCCGGGTGACGGCGCTGCGCGCGGCGAAGTAGCCCACCGACCACCAGAACAGCGAGAGGGGGACGACGACCGCGACCAGCAGCCAGAGCGCCTGCGAGAGCGGCGCGAACCCGTTCGGCGTGCCGGCGGTGTCCCAGTGGGTCGCGATCGGGTCCGGGAGCCGGCCGCGCCAGGACAGCGCCACCTGGATCGAGATCCCCAGCGCCGCCAACGGCACGACCAGCGTCCAGAAGGTGGTGATGACCCGGTGCGGCACGGGCCCAGCCTCCCACGGGGGCGAAGGGCGTCAGTCCGGGTCGGGCACGAAGCGCAGCACGTCCCCCGGCTGGCAGCCGAGCTCGCGGCAGATCGCGTCGAGGGTGGTGAACCGGACGGCCTTGGCGTGCCCGTTCTTGAGGAGCGACAGGTTCGCCGTGGTGATGCCCACCCGTGCCGCGAGGCTGGTCACCGACACGTTGCGGCGGGCCATCTCCACGGACAGGTCCACGACGATCGCCATCAGACGACCTCCGCGAGGTCCGAGCGCTGCCGGGTGGCCTCCCGCAGCAGCGCCCTCATCACTCCCATGAGCAGCGCCAGGGTGGCGCCGCCGAGGGTCAAGCCGACCAGACCGAGGAACACGCCGGGCGGGTTGCCGTTGCCCCACAGGCTGAGGAACGCGCAGACGGCCGCCGTCAGCGCCGTGGCCACGACGACCGCGCCGATGATCACGTCGACGTGCCGGAACGAGGCCGCGGTGAAGACCTCGTCCTCACCGACCAGGCGCAGGAGCCTCCAGATCGCGACGAGCGCCACCTGCACGCAGGCGAGGACGGCGATCACCACCGCGGCCAGGGGCCAGCGCACCCAGCCGACCTCGGGGTACTCGCGTGCCATCTCGCCTGACAGTACGGGCACCAGCACCACCTGTCCCAGCAGCAGCCCGAGCAGCAGGACGACGATCAGCGCGCGGAGCGCGCGCACGGCGGCGTTGGACACGAGGCCCTCCCCACATATCGAAGAACGATGTGATCGTATCGTTGCGCGATATGCCGCGAGGGTCAACTGTCAGATGTAGATCGCCGGGTCGTCGACCTCGTGATCCGCCGGCGCATTCCTCGGGCGGAAGCGGACCTTGGCCGGCACGCCGACGGCAACGGCACCCGGCGGGACGTCGTGGATCACCACGGCGTTCGCCCCGATCCGCGAGTCGTCGCCGAGGTAGACCGGTCCGAGCACCTTGGCGCCGGCGCCGATCATCACGCGGTCGCCGACCGTGGGGTGCCGCTTGCCGTGGCGCATCGACGTGCCGCCGAGGGTGGTGCCGTGGAACATCACCACGTCGTCACCCACCTCGGCGGTCGCTCCGATCACCACGCCCATGCCGTGGTCGATGAACAGCCGGCGTCCGATGCGGGCACCGGGGTGGATCTCCACCCCGGTGATCGCGCGGACCAGCTGCGACAGGAGCCGCGCCGGAAGCTTCAGCGCGGGCTCCTGCCACATCCGGTGTGCCACCCGGTACCCCCACACGGCGTGGACACCGGGGTAGCCCAGCGCCACCTCGAACCGGGACCGGGCGGCCGGGTCGTGGGCGTGGGCCGCCTCGAGGTCCTCGCGGAAGGCGACGAGCAGCGGTGTGTGGGTCATGTCAGTCGAGCAGGTCCTGGTAGAGGACGGAGGACAGGTAGCGCTCGCCGAAGCTCGGGATGATCGCCACGATCAGCTTGCCCTCGTTCTCCGGCCGGTTCGCCAGCTGGATCGCGGCGGCCAGCGCCGCACCCGACGAGATGCCGACCAGGAGGCCCTCCTCCTTGGCGGCGCGGCGCGCGTAGGAGATCGCGGTGTCCGCGTCGATGTCGATGATCTCGTCGTACACCGTGCGGTCGAGGATCTCGGGCACGAAGTTGGCGCCGATGCCCTGGATCTTGTGCGGGCCGGGCTCGCCACCGTTGAGGATCGGCGACTCCTTCGGCTCGACCCCGACGACCTTCACTCCGGGCTTGCGCTGCTTGAGCACCTGGCCGACGCCGGTGATGGTGCCGCCGGTGCCGATGCCTGCCACGAAGATGTCGATCTCGCCGTCGGTGTCCGCCCAGATCTCCTCGGCGGTGGTCTCGCGGTGGATCCGCGGGTTGGCCTCGTTGGCGAACTGGCGGGCGAGGATCGCGCCGGGACGCTCGGCGACGACCTGCTCGGCGCGCGCGACGGCGCCCTTCATGCCCTCCGAGCCGGGGGTGAGGATCAGCTCGGCACCGAAGGCGCGCAGCAGGGCGCGGCGCTCCTTGCTCATCGTCTCGGGCATCGTCAGCACGACGTCGTAACCGCGGGCGGCGCCGACGAAGGCCAGCGCGATGCCCGTGTTGCCGCTGGTGGCCTCGACGATGGTGCCGCCGGGCTTCAGCGCACCGGACGCCTCGGCCGCGTCGACGATCGCGACGCCGATCCGGTCCTTGACCGAGCTGGCGGGGTTGTAGAACTCGAGCTTGCCGACCACCTGGGCGGGAGCGCCGTCGGTGACCTTGGTGAAGCGGACGAGCGGGGTGTTGCCGATCAGCGCGGTGGCGTCGTCGTAGATGCGGGACATGGTCTCCCCTTCGGGCGGGAACGGACTGGGACGGGCGGGAGCGGGGCCGACTCGGGTCGGCGGGGGCGAGCGCTGGCTGGTGCGGACTCACGCCCGCGGGACCGCCCTCGTGCGCGAGGGCGCGGCCAGCGCTCTACCGACAGCAGCAGGTGCGAGCGAACGGACGGGAGGCGGCGGTGCGGATACGCACGCTCATCGCCCTCCTCGTCTCGGGACGGGCCCCGCCGTGGAACTGCTCGGCGGCCCGTACGGTGCTTGACGGTAGTGCCAACACCGCAGGCCGCGCAAAGGTTCCCACGCGCCGCAGCTGCGTCACCCAGCCAGTGCGTCGAGCACGAAGGTTCCCCACGGGGTGGGCTCGCCGCCGGCCCCGAACATCACGGGGTTCCAGGTCTCGTCGTACCAGCAGGCGACCCACCCGACGCCGCGTGCCTGCGCGTACTCGAGCAGGGGAGCGGCGTACCCCTCGGCGGTTCCCCACAGGTACGGGTCGTCCGGGTCCAGCTCGTGATCGGTGAAGCCCCACTCCGTCAGCAGCACGGGGTGCTCCGCCGCGACGTCGCCGAACCAGCCGTCCCAGCCGGCTTTGCCGTGCGCGGGGTAGACGTGGCTGGCGTAGACGATCCCGTCGCCGCGCAGCGGTTGCTCGGCGACCCACGACAGGTCCCGCGAGTACTGCGTGCCGCCGATGATCACCGGCGCGGCGCTGTGCTGCCGGACGAGATCGACGAGCTCCTGGGCCGTCGCCCGCCATGCGTCGCCGCCGAAGCCGGTCGACTCGTTGACCAGCTCGAAGAGCACGTTGGGGGCGGGGGCGAAGTAGTCGGCCACCTGCGTCCAGAACGCCTCGGTCTCGGCGCGGGTCGCTGCGAACAGCTCGCCGTTCGGCGAGGTGCCGGCCTCGACGTCGCCGATGACGTGCCAGTCGACGATCACCCACAGCCCCGCCTGCGACGCGTGGCGGACCGCGGGCTCGAGGCTGCGCCACAGGTAGTCGCGGTCGGCACGCCAGTGGCCCGGGTGCACCGGCAGCCGCACCACGTTCGCGCCCGTGGCGGCGATCTCGGCGAACAGGTCGGCGTCGAGCCGGCCCTCCTCCCGCAGCACGGCCGGGTCCGGCACCATCACCCCGCGCAGCCCAGCGGGCGTGTCGTCGGTGGTGGTCAGCCTGGCACCGCGCACGACGAGGGCAGACGGCGCTTGTGGCGGGCCGTCCGCGTACGCGCTGGGATGCGCCTCACCGAGACGCTCAGGAACGGTGAGGTGGCCGCCGCTCGCCACTGCGACGACCGCCAGCGCCCCGGCGAGCACGGCGGCGCCGCCGAGGACGAAGGCGGCGAGGCGGCGCGCCACATCACTCCAGGTCGCTCGAGGATCGCCTCGCAACGTACCTCCTGGCGCGCGCCCGAGAGCCGGACCAGGGTCCCGGCGTCACAGCGAGTAGTCGAAGGCCAAGCGCAGGCGGTCCCCCCGGAACACGATCGACGAGTACTCGAACGGGCGCCCGTTCCCGTCGGCGATGACGTCGTGCAGCAGCAGCGCGGGCTCGCCGCGCCGCATGCCGAGCTGCTTGGCCTCGGCGGCGCTGACGGCGACCGCCTCGAGGTGCTCGCTGACGTGGCGCATCGGCAGGCCGTAGTGCTTCTCGAGGATGACGCCCAGCTGTTCGGCCACGACGTCGTGGCCGAACAGGTCGGGTGCGAGGGCGGCCGGCACGTGCGAGCGGTGCAGGCTGATCGGTTCGCCCTGCACGGAGCGCACGCGCGCGACCACGTAGACCTCGTCACCGCGCGCCAGCCCCAGGCGGTCGCGGACGACTGACGTCGCGGGCTCCCGCTCGAACGAGACGAGACGGGTGGTGGTGGAGTAGCCGAGCGCCTCGAGCTGCTCGCGGATGCCCCGGTAGGCGGGGGAGACGGCGCTGATCTTCTCGGGCGCGACGTACGTGCCCTTGCCCGGCACCCGGACCAGCACGCCGTCGTTGACCAGCTTGGTCAGGACGCCGCGCACGGTCATCCGGGACAGGCCGTACATGCGGTTGAGCTCGTTCTCGCTCGGGATCCGCTGGCTCGGCCCCCACTCGCCCCCGGCGATCTTGGCGGAGAGGATCTGCTCGAGCTGCACGTAGAGCGGTACCGCCGAGTCGCGCTCCAGCACCTCGGTCATCGTGCCTCCCTCCGACGGACGCATCGTAGCGAGCAGTGATCTGGAGCCACCGCGGGGGCGTGCGCTCTGCCCTGGCAGCGATTGAGTAGACCTGTCTAGACTGCCCACATCCGGCTCGACCCGACCAGAGCGGAAGCTGATCGACGATGATCGCCTCGACCTTGGCACTCGCGCGCCACGGGCGCGAGCACGGCTACGCGGTACCCGCCGTCAACGTGCTCGACGACATCAGCCTGCGCGCGGTGGTGGCCGCCGCCGTGGAGCGCTCGGCACCGATGATCATCCAGGTCTCCGTCAAGACCGTGCGGCAGATCGGCACGCCTCTGACCACGGCGATGTTCGAGGCGGGGGCGAGAGACGTGCCGGTCCCGGTGGCGCTCCACCTCGACCACTGCCCGGACCGGGCGGTGATCTCGGACGTCGTCGCCGCCGGCTGGTCGTCGGTCCTGTTCGACGCCTCGAACCGCGACCTGGCCGACGCCGAGCGGGAGACGGCCGAGGTCGTCGCCGAGGCTCACGCCCGGGGCGTCGACGTCGAGTCGGAGATCGAGAACATCGTCGGCGTCGAGGACGGGGTCGGGTCCGACGTGGCGTTGCACTCCTACTCGGTGGAGCAGCTCGCCGAGGTCGCCAAGCGCACCGGCGTCGACCTCATCGCCCCGCAGCTGGGAACGGCCCACGGCCAGTACACGGCGAAGCCGGTGCTGCTGCCGCAACGGGTGCGCGAGCTGGCGGCGCTGATCGACATCCCGATCGTGCTGCACGGCGGCACCGGGCTGGCCCCCGAGGACTTCCGGGCGTTCATCGAGGCGGGGGCGTCGAAGATCAACATCTCGACGGCGGTGAAGATGGCGTACATGAAGGCCGCCGCGGCCCACCTCGACGGCGCGCGCCAGAGGAACGCGTGGGACCCGCCGACGATGTTCCGCGAGATCCAGACGGCCGTGACGGACGCGATCGCCACGCACATCGACTGGTTCGGCGCGGCCGGCCAGGCGGATGGCGCGGCGGCGGCCGGAGCCGGCCGATGACCCCGGCCCTGGTCTTCGACTGTGACGGGGTCCTCGCCGACACCGAGCGCGACGGACACCTGCCCGCGTTCAACGCGACGTTCGAGGAGTTCGGCCTGCCGGTGCACTGGAGCGTCGAGGAGTACGGCCGTCTGCTGAAGATCGGCGGTGGCAAGGAACGGCTCGCCACGCTTCTCACCCCGCAGTTCGTCGAGCGCGCCGGCCTGCCCACCGACACCGAGGGTCAGGCTGAGGCGCTGGCCCGCTGGCACCGCGCCAAGACCGCGCGCTACACCGCCCTGATCGCCTCGGGGGTGCTGCCCGCGCGGCCCGGCATCGCACGCATCTGTGCCGAGGCCGACGAGGCCGGCTGGCTGCTGGCCGTCGCGTCCACCAGTGCAGAGCCCTCCGTGCGAGCGGTGCTGGAGCACGCGGTGGGCCCCGCGACGGCGGAGAGGTTCTCCGTCTTCGCGGGCGATGTCGTGCCGGCGAAGAAGCCGGCCCCGGACATCTACCTGCTGGCGATCCGCGAGCTCGGTGTCGAGCCGGGCGAGGTCGTCGTCGTCGAGGACAGCGCCAACGGCCTGCAGGCCGCCCTCGCCGCCGGCCTGACCACGGTGGTGACGGTCAGCAGCTACACGGCCGGTGAGGACTTCACCGGCGCCGCCCTGGTCGTCAGCTCCCTGGGCGAGCTGCCCGACGAGCCCGCGACGATCATCGCCAACCCGCACGGCCTCGCCATCGACGGCGAGGTGCACCTCGAGCAGGTCGAACGGCTGCGGTCCGCCGCGGCACCCGCCCACTAGCGAAGGCCCTCAGCGACAGGAGCACCACCGTGACGTCCTCCTTCGATCGCGTCGAGTCCGTGGTGCGCACCATCACGGACACCTGCATCGCCAACGAGAAGTACTTCGGCGACCTGGACTCGGTGGTGGGCGACGGGGACTTCGGGTTCTCGCTCGCCCGGGGCTTCGAGCGGGTCGACGAGGGCTGGGACACCTTCGACCGCACCGACATCGGCACGTTCCTGTCGAAGATCGCGATCGTCATCACCAGCCGGGTGGGCGGCACGTCGGGCCCGATCTGGGGCACCGCGTTCCTGCGCGCGGGCGGCACCGTCAAGGGGAAGGTCGACCTGAGCGGCGAGGACGTCGTCGCGATGCTGCGCGCCGCCATCGAGGGCATCAAGGCCCGCGGCGGTGCGTCGCTGGGGGAGAAGACGCTGCTCGACTCGCTGGTGCCGCTCACCGACACCCTGGAGGAACGCCTGCTCGCGGGCGACAGCGCCGGCGACGCGCTCAAGGCCGCCGCGGTGACGGCACGGACCACGGCCGAGGCCACCAAGGAGCTGGAGGCGAAGCGAGGCCGGGCGTCGTACACCGGCGAGCGGTCGATCGGCTCGGTCGACCCGGGCGCCATCGCCGTCGCGGTGCTCGCCGAGAGGCTGGCCGAGACCTGGTGACGACGTCCTCCGGGCGCCGCGCCCGGAGGATCGCCGGGACGGACCGTGCATCCCGGCGGGCACGTGCTGGAGAACACGACGATGTGGAGGCGGCAATGAAGAAGTTCGTCAACGACCCCAAGAACTTCGTCCCAGAGATGCTCCAGGGCATCGCGCTGGCCAACCCGGACACGCTGAAGTACGTGCCTGAGTACAACCTGATCATGCGGGCGGACGCGCCCCGGCAGGACAAGGTCTCGATCATCCAGGGCTCGGGGTCCGGCCACGAACCGGCCCACGTGATGGTGGTGGGCAAGGGCATGCTCGACGGCGCGTGCCCCGGTGACGTGTTCTCCGCGCCGCCCATGGAGTACGTGCTGGAGACCACCAAGCTGCTCGCCTCGGACAAGGGCGTGCTGCTGCTGGTCAACAACTACACGGGCGACAAGATGGCCTTCGAGATGGCGTCCGAGCTCGCGGAGGCGGAGGGGATCGACGTCCGCACGCTGTTCATCAACGACGACGTCGCGGTCCAGGACTCCACGTGGACCATCGGCCGGCGCGGAGTGGCGGGCAACTTCTTCGTCATGAAGGCCGTGGGCGCGGCCGCCGAGGCGGGAGCCGACCTCGACGAGCTCGTCCGCATCGGCGAGAAGGTCAACTCGGTCACCCGGACGATGGGCATCGCGCTGTCCGCCTGCACCCCGCCGGCGAAGGGCTCACCGCTCTTCGACCTCGGGCCGGACGAGATGGAGGTCGGCGTCGGCATCCACGGCGAGCCCGGCCGCCGCCGGGCGACGATGCTGCCGGCCGACGGCATCGTCGACGAGCTGCTGAACGCGGTGGTCCCGGACCTGCCGTACAGCAGCGGCGACGAGGTCGCCCTGATGATCAACGGCCTGGGCGGCACGCCGATCAGCGAGCTGTACCTGCTCTACGGCATCGCTCACACCAAGCTGGCCGAGAAGGGCATCACGGTCTGGCGCAGCTACGTCGGCGAGTACTGCACCTCGCTGGAGATGGCCGGGGCGTCGCTGACCTTGGTCAAGGTGGACGACGAGATCAAGTCCCTGCTGTCCGCACCGGCGGAGATCGCCGTCCGCGTCTTCTGACCCGACCCGCTCATCACACCGCAACGTCCGAGCATCTGGTCGCTAGAGCAACCACATGCTCGGACGTTGCGGTGTGCCAAGGTGGGTCGTCGGGCCCGTACCCTGGGGACCGCCCGGGCGCGAGCCCGCGGGGTGTAGCGCAGCTTGGTAGCGCATCCGCTTTGGGAGCGGAAGGCCGCCGGTTCGAATCCGGTCACCCCGACCATGGACACCGACGAGCTGGTCGCCGCACTGCGGGCCGCTGGATGCGTGTTCGCGGAGGACGAGGCCGCGATCCTGCTGGCCTCCGCGTCGTCGCACGCCGAGCTGGCGGCGATGCTGGCGCGCCGCGTGGCGGGGGAGCCGCTGGAGCACGTCGTCGGCTGGGCGCAGTTCGCCGGGCTGCGCGTGCTCGTGGAGCCGGGCGTCTTCGTGCCGCGCCGGCGGTCGGAGGCGCTCGTCGAGGTCGCGGTGGGCCTCGCCGGGCGCGGAGCGACGGTGCTGGACCTGTGCTGCGGCTCCGGCGCCCTCGGGCTGGCGGTGGCCACCCGGGTGCCGGGCGTCAGGCTGCACGCCGCGGACGTCGATCCGGCCGCGGTGCGCGTCGCCCGGCGCAACCTCGAACCCGTCGGCGGGACGGTTCACCACGGAGACCTGTTCGCCGCGGTCCCGGGGTCACTGGCGGGCCGGGTCGACCTCGTGCTCGCCAACGTCCCGTACGTGCCGCACGACGAGCTGCGGCTCCTGCCGCACGAGGCCAGGGAGCACGAGCCCGCCGTCGCCCTGGACGGAGGAGGCGACGGGCTCGACGTGCTGCGTCGCCTCGCCCGCGAGGTCGCGGCCTGGCTCGCCCCGGGCGGCAGCGTGCTCAGCGAGGTGAACCCCGCGCAGGAGCCGGCCGCGCTCGCGGCGTTCGAGGCCGGCGGTCTGGCCGCGCGCGGTGTGGTGGCCGACGAGGACGACGAGACCGTGGTGGTCGTCGGTGCCCTCGCCGGGCCCGCGCGGTGAGTCAGAGGAAGGGACGCAGCTCGAGGCGACGGTTGCAGGCCTTCGACCCCTCGGCCGCGAGCCTCAGCGCCGCGTCGAGGTCCGGGGCCTCGATGATCCAGAAGCCGGCGAGGTACTCCTTCGTCTCCACGTAGGGCCCGTCGACGAGGAGCGGCTGCGCGCCGCGGCCGTCCACGACCGTCGCGGTCGCGGGTGCGGCGAGACCACCGGCGAACACCCAGTGGCCGCCGGCCTGCAGCTTCTTGTTGAAGACGTCGATCGCGGCCATCTCCTCGGCCGTGCCGGAGTTCGTCGTGTCGTCGAGCACGGACATCAGGTACTGCGTCATCACTGTCTCCTGTCGTGCAGCCGCTGCGGCCGCTCACCCCTGCAACGAACGCGCAGGGCGCGATCGGACACCCTGTCCAGACTCCCCCCGGCGGGCGGGGTGTCGGAACCCCCGCTTACCGTCGAGGTACGTATCGACGCAGGAGGCGACCGCCATGATCGAGCACGTCAACCCCGAGTCCCTGTTCAGCAGCCCCGCATTCTCGCAGGGCACCATCGCGCCCGCGGGCCGCACCCTGTACGTCGGCGGACAGAACGGCCGCGACGCGTCGGGCGCCCTGCTGGAGGGGGTGGCGGCGCAGACCGCGCAGGCGATCGCCAACGTCCGCGCGGTCCTCGAGGCGGCCGGGGCGACGGCCGACGACGTCGCGAAGCTCACCATCCACCTCGACGACAGCGTCGACCCCGCCGAGGCCTACGGGGCCTCGGTCGAGGCATGGGGAGCCCACCGCACGGCCGTCACGGTGCTGCTGGTCTCCAGGCTCGGCGTGCCGGGGGCGCTGGTCGAGATCGACGCGATCGCCGCCCTGCCGGGCTGAGCCTCACGGCTTCCAGGTGATCGCACGGACCAGCTGCACCAGGCCGAGGATCGCCAGCCCGGCGCCCAGGAGCCACCACAGGACCGTGATGGCCCACAGCGGCGAGAGGAACAGCACCACGCCGCCGAGGATCGACACGACACCGAAGATCCCCGACCAGACGGGCGACGGGGTCTCGCCCAGCGTGAACAGGCTGACGAAGCCCTCGAGGATCCAGACCAGGCCGACCAGGATCGCGACGAACACGGCGAGGAACTCCGTGGCCCGGCCGAGGTTGGTCAAGGCGGCGATGCCGGCCACCACGAACAGCACCCCGAGCATCAGCAACCCGAACCGCGCCCAGCCTCCCCGCCCGGCGCTGAGGGCCCCGGTGGCCAGGTAGACCAGGCCGACCAGCACCAGCTCGATGCCGATCAGCGCGGTGACCACCGCGGCCGTCTTGCCCGGCCACACCATGATGAGGATCCCGACGACGAGCGCGACGAGTCCGGCGACGCCGAACGCCACGCGAAGGCTTCCGAAGGGAGACTTCGTGTCGAGGGTGGACATACGCGCTCCTCAGGTCCCGCCGGCGCCGGTGCGCCGGTCGCACGCCACACGATGGCCCGACGACGCTTCCGCCGCGAGCGGAACGTCACTCAGACCGGCGCGGTCGCGTTCACGACCTCGCTCAGCCGGCCGTCGTGCATCTCGAGCACGCGGTCCGCACGGCGCAGCAGCAGCGGGTCGTGCGTCGCCACGAGCGCAGCCATGCCACGCCCGTGCACCAGCTCCTGGAGCAACGCCATGATCTCCAGCCCGGTGGCCGAGTCGAGCTGGCCCGTCGGTTCGTCGGCCAGGAGCGCCACCGGACCCGCCACGATCGCCCGTGCCACGCCGACGCGTTGCTGCTGACCGCCCGACAGCTGCCCGGGGGTATGGGCGGCGTGGCTCGCCAGACCGACCGCCTCGAGCGCCGCTGCCACGCGCTCGGCGCGCTCGGCGGCGGGGACCCGCAGCAGGCGCAGGGGGATCTCCACGTTCTCCTGCGCCGTCAGCTCCGCGACCAGGCCGAACGACTGGAACACGAACGCGATCCGCTCGCGCCGCAGCGCGAGGCGTGCGGCCTCGTCGAGCGTCGCCAGGTCGGTGCCCTCCACGAGCACCCGGCCGGCGGTCGGCTCGTCGAGCCCGCCCACCAGGTTGAGCAGCGTCGTCTTGCCGGATCCGGACCGTCCCCGCACGGCGACGAGCTCGCCCGCGGACACCGCCAGCGTCGCGTCGACGACGGCGTGGACGGGCCCCTCGGGCGACGGGAACGTCCGCGACAGGCCGGCGGCCTGCAGCACGGCACTCACTGCTCGTCCTGCCAGGCCTCGTCGTTCTGGCCGCGGTACACCTGGACGTGGTCGGTCTCGAGCGCCAGCCGCACCCGGTCGGCCAGGCGTAGCCGCTCCACGTACTCGTGCGGAAGCTGGAGCCGGCCCACCTTGTCGATGACGGTGAACTCCTCGGCGAGGTGGTGCTCGAAGGCGTCCCGCACCACCTCGCTGGAGACTCGCCCGTCGCGGATGCGCACCGTGCGGGTGACGTGGTCGCTGACGGCCCGGTCGTGCGTCACCACCACCGTGGTGACGCCGAGCTGGAGGTTGGCGGCGCGGATCGCCTCGAGCACGTCGGCGGCAGTCGTCTCGTCGAGCTGGCCGGTGGGCTCGTCGGCCAGCAGAACCTTGGGCCCGTTGGCGAGCGCGACCGCGATGGCGACCCGCTGCTGCTGCCCACCGGACATCTCGTGCGGGCGGCGGTGCGCCAGCTCGGCGACGGACATCAGGTCCAGCAGCTCGAGTGCGCGCCTGCGGCGGTCCCGCTTGCCGGCGAGCAGCATCGGCAGCATCACGTTCTCCGCCGCGGTCAGGTAGGGCAGCAGGTTCTCGCCGGTCTGCTGCCAGACGAACCCCACGGCCTGCCGCCGGTACTGCTGGCGCCCCCGGCGGTCGAGGGACTCCAGCGTGCGCCCGGCGACGCGCACGTGGCCGGCGCTCGGCACGTCCTGCGCGCCGAGGATCGCCAGGAGCGTCGACTTGCCGGAGCCCGAGGCCCCGACGACCGCGACGAGCTCACCCTCGGCGACCTGCAACGACAGGCCCTGGAGGGCCTGCACCTCGACGCCGTCCCCGCTGAAGACGCGCCAGAGGTCCTCGCAGACGATCATCATGTCCGTTCCTCCCCGGCTCGCAGCACCACGGCGGCGCTGCGCCGCGCCGCAGCCCATGCCGACGCGACGACGGCCGCACCCGCGACGGCCACCACGGCCGCCAGGGCGGCCACGAGGGTGGCCGGGTCGACCACGAAGGGAGGCCGGCCCTCGCCACCGGTGAAGGGTCGCACGTCGACCGTGGCGAGGAGCAGCCACGTGAGCGCGAACCCGAGCACGGCGCCGGCCGCGAGGCCCACGGCGACGCCGGGCGCCGTCTCCCACAGCACCAGGCGGCCCTCCGCCCGCGGCGGCAGCCCCATGGTGCGCAGCACGGCGACCACTCGCGTGCGCGAGGCGGAGCGCGCCGAGAGCGCGAGCACCACCGCCGCGACCGCCGCCAGCAGGCCCGCGACGACGACGACGAGGATGCCTGTGCTCATCGCCGCGGCCGTCGGCGCGGCGCGCAGAGCCTCCAGGCGGTGCGCGGTCACGTCGATGGTGGCGTTCGGCCCGACGACCTCGGCGACGGCCGCCACGACGGCGTCGCGGTCGGCCCCGCTGGACAGCGTCAGCAGCACGATGCGTACGTCGAGGCGCAGGGACGTGTCGGCGAGCGTCGAGCGGTCGACCAGCTTCCAGATGCTCGCGTGCGTCACGCCGGGGATGCCCTCGGCCGTCCCGGACACGGTGACCGGGATGCGCGGCAGCAGCTTCAGCTCGCCGGCGTCACCGGGCGAGACCGGTGCGGCGCGGCCGACGACGACCTCGCCGGGTCCGGGGACGGGCACGCGGCCGGCCACGTCGCGCTGGACGTGGTCCAGGTCGCCGTCGACCACGTAGAGCGTCCCCAGCACAGACTCGCCGTCGACGACGAGCGGCACCGATGTCGACGTCGCGACGGTGGCGGCCCCCTCGACGCCGGGGATGGCCCGCAGCTCGGCCACGTGGCCGTCGCCGAGTGACCCGAGCACCCGCACGTCCGCGCCGATCTCGCTCAGCGCCGCGGTCTCGCGGGCCGCGTCGATCGTGGACGTCACCAGCACACCCAGCAGCGCCACAGCGGTGCCGGCGACGGTGGCGACCGTGGCCGTCAGCGGCACCGGTCGCCGCGCGGCCAGTGCCGAGCCGAGCGGGGCGACGAGGTCGTCGCGCCGGTGCAGGCGGCGGGCCGCGGGCCGCAGCACCGCGGGCATCACCCGGGCGCACACCAGCGCGACGGCGACGGCGAGCAGCAGCGGCGCGACGACGGCAAGCAGGTCGGTGCCGGCCGAGTCGGCGGTGCCCTGGGCGGCGAGCGTCGCCAGCGCCGCCACGGCGAGCACGCCGATACCGACCTCGACGGCGACCCGGGGCACCCACGGGGTGCGGGGGGTCGGTGAGTCGGCCGCCAGTGCCAGGACCGGGGCCAGCGCCAGCGCGGCCGGGGCCAGCCACCACGAGGGCGCCGCGTAGCCCGGCAGCGCGGAGGCGGCCAGCCCCCCGCCCAGCGCGGCGGCGGGGAGCGTGACGAGCGCCGCCTCGGTGGTCAGCAGCGCGCGGTGCTGCCCCACGGACGCCCCGCGCAGGGCCATGAGGAGCGTGGCGCCGCGGCGCGGCGCGACGACCACCTGGGCGGCGAGGGCGAGGAGGGCCAGCAGCACCCCCGCGGGGGCGGCGACGGCGAGGCCCAGCACGGCCTGCGCCGCCCGCGAACGCCCCAGCACCGAGTCGATGTGCTCGGCAGCCGTGCTGGTGAACTCCATCGAGGTGAAGCCGGCGTCCACGGACGCGAGCTCCGCATGCAGCTGGTCCGCGAGCAGGCTCGCCTCGGCGACGTCGACCGCCGCGGTGTCGAACGGGAGCCAGAGACGCACCGCCATCTGGCTCTGCGCGAGGCTCGAGTAGGTCAGCAGCTCGAGCGCGGACTCCGACACCAGACCTCGCCCGTTCACCGTCCACGTGTCGCCGCGGACCACGGTGGGCCGCAGCAAGGTGGGGGAGTTCTGCCAGTAGTCGGATGCGGGGTCGTCCGGTTCGAAAACGCCGACCAGCGCCAGGCTCAGGTCGCCCGGTCGGCTGTCCGGCAGTGTGGTGGGTGTGGTCCGAAACTCGCCGACCGACCACCCCATCTCGCGGGCCGAGTCCGTCGAGAGCGCGATCTCGAGCATCGGCTCCTGGCCCGGCACGGCTGCCGGTGCCCTGCCCTCGACGATGCGCGCGTGGTCCATGAGGCCCGGCGCGCTCGCCGGTTCGAGGTACATCGCAGCGCCGAGGTCGGCGGAGGACGAGTCGGCTCTCAGCGGCCCGAACGTCGCCCAGCCCTGAGGATCGCCGAGCACGCCCCGCAGCGGCTCGGGCAGGGCGGCGCGTTCGCCGGCCATGGCGTCGGTGACGTCACGCCAGGCCGCCGCGGCGTCACCGAACAGCGGTAGCCACTTCGGTGCCGCGCTGGGGTCGACGAGGAAGCGGGAGCTCCCGGAGAGCTCGCGGTGGAGCTCGTCGGTGGTGGTGGTGGCCAGCCAGCGGGGCCACGCCATCGCGAGCGCGGAGGTCAGGGCGACGACGAGGGCGAGTGCGGCCCAGCGCGTCCCCGAGAGGCGCAGGTGCCGCAGCAGCAGCCGTCCCCAGCTCATGACGCACCACCGCCGAGGACGAGCCCCGCCGTGACCACGGCGACGGCGCCGCCCGCCAGCACCGCCACCACCAACGAGGCCGCGACAGCCGGCACCCTGCGGGGACGAGGGCCATGGCCGGAACGCGACGCGCCTCGCCGGGCGACTGCCGACGCGACGACCACGAGAGCCAGGGCGAGGAGCGCGGCGGCGGTGGCGGCGACCCAGGCAGCGCGGGCCGTGGTGGTCTCCGCCTGCAGGGCGTACGCCGCCGCACCGCCGGCCAGGCAGGCCGCAACGGGCAGGGCGGCCGCGGGCGCGGACGCGGAAGGCCTGCGAGTGACGCTACGTACCGCCCAGGCCACGAGCGCCCCGGCGCACACGAGCAGCAGAAGGGGGGCCGCCACGGCCACTCCACCCGGCCCTCCGGAGGCGCGCACCAGCCGCCACACCGCGAACGCCGTGCCCACCACCAGGAGGGCGACGAGAGCGGCGACCGGCACCCGCGCGGAGCGGGCGTCGACCGGCAGGCGGCGCAGCAGGGCGGCGAGGGTCGCGACCACCCCGAGCGCGGCGGCGGACGCCGCAAGACCGGTGAGGACGCCGCCGACGGCGAGCCTCGCCACGAGCGCGCCGACGACGCCCGCCAGCAGGGCGATCAGCACGACTGCCGGGGCCTCGCGGCCGACCAGCCTCGCGCGCTGCGCACCGCGGACCAGGAGCCGGTCACGCTCGGGCCGGGTCGCCGCCTCGAACGCGGCCGCTGCGGCGAGTGTCCCGAGCGCGGCGGCGCCGAGCGCCAGGGCCGTCGCCGCCCGAGTGAGCTCCGTGGCCGTGGCCGCGTCCTGTGCGATCGTGGCGAGCGACGTGCCGCCCTCACCCTCGACGGTGGCCCCCTGCACCAGCACGTCCGCGGCCGCGAGTGCGTCCGGAAGGCCCGCCAGGCCCCGGGCGACGGTGGCGAGGTCGGAGCCGACGAGCGCGGTGGCGCCCGGCACCACCGTCCAGCGCACCAGCGGGCTCTCGGCGACGCGCCGGACGGCGTCGTCGTCGGCGACGAAGAGCGGTCCCGCGGCGCCGCGGCGGTCGCTGAGCGTGCCGGCGGCCAGCCCGGGGTCGGCGAACCAGAGCGGGTCGGCCGGGTCGCGCGGCTCCCAGACGCCGACCACCTCGACGGGCAGCTCGGCCCCGCCGACCAGCAGCCGGTCGCCGCTGGTCAGCCCCGAGGCGGCCGGGGCCGCCACCTCGTCGGGTGCCGTCGGCGCCCGACCGCCGACGA
>JAEXPS010000096.1 GCA_023438885.1 Actinomycetes bacterium | reverse complement strand
GGGGAAGGGAGGGTTGGGGCGTCAGAGGGTGGTGTTCACCAGGACCGGTTCGGGTTCCAGGGTGATCCCGAAGGCGTCCTGAACGCCACCGCGGATGGTCCGGGCGAGGGCCAGGACGTCGGCGGCGGTCGCGTCGCCGCGGTTCGTCAGCGCGAGGGTGTGCTTGGTCGAGAGGGTCACCGGGCCGGGGGCGCCGAAGCCGCGCGTGAAGCCCGCGTGCTCGATCAGCCACGCGGCGCTCGTCTTCACCGCGCCCCCACCGGCCGGGTAGCGCGGGGCACCGTCCGGCAGGGTGTCGGCCGCATCCGGCGACAGCACGGGGTTGGTGAAGAACGAGCCGGCGCTCCACGTGTCGTGGTCGCCGGCATCGAGCACCATGCCCTTGCGGGCCCGCAGGGCGAGCACGGCCGCGCGGGTGTCCGGCAGCGGCGCGCGCTCCCCCACCGCGACGCCGAGCTCGCGGGCCAGCTCCGGGTACGCGATCGGCGCCGAGGCCGTGCCCTGGCGCAGCTGGAGCGTCACGTCGAGCACCACGTAACGAGGGGTCGGTGACCAGGGGGCGCGCGGGTCGTCGTCGGACGCCTTCATCGAGCGCTTGAGCAGCGACGAGCGGTACCCGAACTGCAGGTCGGCCAGGGCCAGGGTGCGCACCCGCCCCCGCGAGCGGTCCCACACCCGGCAGGACGCGAACGTCTGGGCGATCTCCTGCCCGTAGGCGCCGACGTTCTGCACGGGCGTCGCGCCCGTGGACCCGGGGATGCCCGCCAGCGCCTCGATGCCGTACAGCCGGTGGCTCGTCGCCTCCTCGACCACGCCGTCCCACGGCTGGCCGGCGGGGATCTGGTACGTGACGCCGGCGCACGCCGAGTGGTCGGGCACGTCGATGCCGGTGCGGGTGTCGCGCACCACGATCCCGTCGAAGCCTTCGTCGGACACGACGAGGTTGGAGCCACCGCCGAGCACCAGCAGCGGCGTGCCCTCGTCGTCGGCGGTGCGGACGGCCTCGATCAGCTCCGCCTCGGTGGTGGTCTCGACGTACCGGGCGGCCGGGCCGCCGACCCGCAGGGTGGTCAGCGCGGCCAGGGCGGGGGCGGTGGCGGGGGCGGTCACTCGCCCAGGGTAGGCCGGGCGGGGTCCGGCGGGGCCGCGGCCTTCACGACGAGCAGCCCCATCACCACCGGCACGCAGATGAGCATCAGGGCGTTGCGGTACCCGATGTGCTCGGCGACGAAGCCGAGCAGCGGCGGGCCGGCGAGGAACGCGGAATAGCCGATGGTCGACACGACGGCGACCCGGGGAGCGGCGCGCAGGGGCTCGTCGGACGCCGCGCTCATGCCGACCGGGAACCCGACGGCCGCGCCGGCGCCCCAGATCAGCACGCCGACCAGCGCGAGCCAGAGCGGCCCGACGAGGCCGAACATCAGGAGCCCGACGATCGAGAGCACCGCGCACAGCCGCAGCACGCTGACGCGGCCGAACCGGTCCAGCAGCCGGGTGGAGAACCAGCGCATCACCGTCATCGCCGTGACGAACACCGCCAGGCCCACCGCCCCGAACGAGTCCGGCGTGTCCCAGCCGTCGACGACGGCCAGGCTGACCCAGTCGTTGGCGGCGCCCTCGGTCAGGGCGGCCGCCAGCACCACCAAGCCGATGAGCAGCGTGCGCCGCTCCGTCCACGCGTGAAGCGCGCCACGCGCGCCGCCGTGGTGCTCGCCGCTCTCGACGTGGTGCGGCTCGTACTCGCGCGGCAGGAAGGCGCGCACCGCGAACCCGACGGCCGCCAGCGACAGCGCGAGGACCAGCGGCAGGTGCACGCCGATCGGGATGTGCAGGGCAGCGGCCAGCGCCGAGGTCCCCGCCGCGGCCACGGTGCCCAGCGAGAACCCCGCGTGGTAGCGCGGCATCACGGTGCGGCCCAGCCGCTGCTCCACCGCCGCGCCCTCGAGGTTCATCGCCGCGTCCCACACGGCGGTGCCGATGCCGTAGATCACCAGACCCAGGACGGTTCCCCACAGCTGGCCCAGGGCCGCGGACACCGCGGCGATCGACAGGCCGGCGACATTGAGGGTGGCCATCCACCAGACGGTCGCCCGCGTGCCGAGCCGCTCGACGACGAGCCCCGACAGTGGGAGCGCAGCCACGGAGAAGATCGCACCGACGAAGAGCAGCAGACCCATCTGGTCCTTGCGCAGCTCCAGACCGGACTGGACGGCCGGCAGGCGCGCCGCCCAGGACGCGAAGTTGAAGCCCGACAGCGCGAAGACGGCGAAGACGGCGTAGGAGGCGCGGCGGATGCGCTCGTCGAGCGTGGTGGCCAAGGGAGCTCCGTGGGTCATGTCGTCGCTGCCGGGACGAGCCTGTCAGCCGGGGCGGGGGCGGGCTCGTCGGCGGGCCCGCCGGCAGGCTCGGGTGCGGGCTCGGGCCGCTCGGGGGACGCCTGGGCGGACACCGCCGCCGAGAGCAGCATCGCGACGGTCACCAGCACGAGCGCGTGCCGTGCGCCCATCGCCTGTGCCGCCAGCCCGAGCAGCGGCGGCGCGGTCAGCTGGGCGATCGACGAGGCCGCCGACACCACCGCGACACGGCCGGCCGCGCGGCGCGGGTCGTCGGACGCGGCCGCGATGCCGATCGGTATGGCAAGCGCGGCGCCGAAGCCCCAGAGCGCGACGCCGGCGACCGCGACGGGCAGAGCCGGGGCGAAGCCGAAGGCCACCAGCCCGAGGAGCGACGCCAGCGCCGAGCCGCGCAGCACGGTCACCCGGCCGAAGCGGTCGATCAGGCGAGTGCCGAGCACACGGACGAGCATCATGGCGCCGACGAACACGCCGAGCACCGCGCCGCCGACCGACTCCGGCTCGGCGAAGCCGTCGACGACGGCCAGCGAGAGCCAGTTGTTCGCGGCGCCCTCGGACAGCGACGCCGCGAGGACGACGACGCCGATCAGCAGCGTGCGGCGCTCGAGCCAGGGGCCGAGGGCGGCTCGGCGTCCGAGGC
>JAEXPS010000028.1 GCA_023438885.1 Actinomycetes bacterium | reverse complement strand
GGGCCGTGAGCACTTGATGATCTTGATGCCCCGGCCCGAGCCGACGGGGCGGCCACCCTCGCGGAGGGCGAAGCCGAGGCCCTCCTCCATGGCGATGGGCTGGATCAGCTCGACGTGGATCTCGGTGTTGTCGCCGGGCATGACCATCTCGGTGCCCTCGGGCAGCGTGATGACGCCGGTGACGTCCGTGGTCCGGAAGTAGAACTGCGGGCGGTAGTTCGAGTAGAACGGGGTGTGGCGCCCGCCCTCGTCCTTGGCCAGGACGTAGACCTGGCCGTCGAACACCGTGTGCGGCGTGATCGAGCCGGGCTTGACGACGACCTGGCCGCGCTCGACCTCCTCGCGCTTGGTGCCGCGCAGCAGCAGGCCCGTGTTGTCGCCGGCCTCGGCGTACTCGAGCACCTTGCGGAACATCTCGACACCGGTGACGGTGGTCTTGATCGACTTCTCCTTGATGCCGACGATCTCGACCTCCTCGTTCACCTTGAGACGGCCACGCTCGACACGGCCGGTCACCACGGTGCCGCGGCCGGTGATCGTGAAGACGTCCTCGATCGGCATGAGGAAGGGCTTGTCGATGTCGCGCACCGGGTCCGGCACGTTCTCGTCGACCGCGTCGAGGAGGTCCTCGACCGACTTGACCCACTCCGGGTCGCCCTCGAGCGCCTTGAGCGCGGAGACGCGGACCACGGGCACGTCGTCGCCCGGGAAGCCCTGCGCGCTCAGCAGCTCGCGGACCTCGACCTCGACGAGCTCGAGGATCTCCTCGTCGTCGACGGCGTCGGACTTGTTGAGCGCCACGAGCAGGTACGGAACGCCGACCTGGCGGGCGAGCAGCACGTGCTCACGCGTCTGGGCCATCGGGCCGTCGGTCGCCGCGACCACGAGGATCGCGCCGTCCATCTGAGCGGCACCGGTGATCATGTTCTTGATGTAGTCGGCGTGACCGGGCGCGTCGACGTGCGCGTAGTGGCGCTTGTCCGTCTGGTACTCGACGTGCGCGATGTTGATCGTGATGCCGCGCTGCTTCTCCTCCGGCGCCTTGTCGATCTCGTCGAACGGCGTGAAGGGGTTCAGGTCCGGGTGCTTGTCGTGCAGCACCTTCGAGATCGCGGCGGTCAGCGTCGTCTTGCCGTGGTCGACGTGACCGATGGTCCCGATGTTCACGTGCGGCTTGGTCCGCTCGAACTTCGCCTTGCCCACTGGGTGTCCTCCTCAGGACTTGGTAGAGATGCCCCTTCGTCGCGCTAGAGCCTAGACGACGACGAACCGGCGGTCCTCCGGGTCGGTTGTGCTGTCTACTGCTGGGTGGTGATCCCGGAGGGCTACTCGCCTCGGGTCTTCTTGATGATCTCGTCCGCCACGTTGCGAGGGACCTCGGCGTAGCTGTCGAACTGCATCGAGTACACCGCACGGCCCTGCGTCTTGCTCCGCAGGTCGCCGACGTACCCGAACATCTCGGAGAGCGGCACGTGCGCCCGGACGACCTTCACGCCCGTGGCGTCCTCCATGGACTGGATCATGCCGCGCCGGGAGTTGAGGTCGCCGATCACGTCGCCCATGTACTCCTCGGGCGTGCGCACCTCGACCGCCATGATCGGCTCGAGCAGGGCCGGGTCCGCCTTGCGGACGCCCTCCTTGAGCACCATCGAGCCGGCGATCTTGAACGCCATCTCCGAGGAGTCGACCTCGTGGTACGCGCCGTCGAGCAGCGTCGCCTTGATGCCGACCATCGGGAACCCGGCGAGCACGCCCTGCTGCATCGCGCTCTGGATGCCGGCGTCGACGCTCGGGATGAACTCGCGCGGCACGCGACCACCGGTCACGGCGTTGCTGAACTCGTAGAGCGCGCCCTCCTCCGACTCCAGCGGCTCGAAGGAGCAGAGCACCTTCGCGTACTGGCCGGAGCCGCCGGTCTGCTTCTTGTGGACGTACTCGACCTTGTCCACCTTGCGGCGGATGGTCTCGCGGTACGCCACCTGCGGCTTGCCGACGTTCGCCTCGACCTTGAACTCGCGACGCATGCGGTCGACGAGGATGTCGAGGTGGAGCTCGCCCATGCCGCCGATGACGGTCTGGCCGGTCTCGGCGTCGAGGCGCACCCGGAAGGTCGGGTCCTCCTCGGCGAGCTTCTGGATCGCGGTCGACAGCTTCTCCTGGTCGGCCTTGGTCTTCGGCTCGATCGCGACGTCGATCACCGGCTCGGGGAAGGTCATCGACTCCAGGACCACCGGCGCGGTCGGGTCGCACAGGGTGTCACCGGTGGTGACGTCCTTGAGCCCGATGAACGCGTAGATGTGCCCGGCCTGGGCCTCCTCGACGGGGTTCTCCTTGTTGGCGTGCATCTGGAAGAGCTTCCCGATGCGCTCCTTCTTCTGCTTCGTCGAGTTGAGCACCTGCGCGCCGGACGCGACCTTGCCCGAGTACACCCGGACGTAGGTGAGCTTGCCGAAGAACGGGTGCACCGCGACCTTGAACGCCAGGGCCGCGAACGGCTCGGACGCGTCGGCGTGGCGCTCGACCGAGACCGCGGCGTCCTTGACGTCGTGCCCGGCGATCGACGGCACGTCGATCGGCGAGGGCAGGTAGTCCACGACGGCGTCGAGCATGGGCTGCACGCCCTTGTTCTTGAACGCCGAGCCGCAGAGCACCGGGTAGGCCTCGGAGTTGATCGTCAGCTTGCGGATGCCCGCCTTGATCTCCGCGACCGTCAGCTCCTCGCCGCCGAGGTACTTCTCGAGCAGCTCCTCGTCGGTCTCGGCGACCGCCTCGAGCAGCTCGCCGCGGTACTTCTCGACGAGGTCTGCCATGTCGGCCGGGATCGCCTCGATCTCGTACTTCTCACCGAGCGCCGTCTCGCCGCGCCACACCAGCGCACGGTTCTCGACGAGGTCGATGACGCCGATGAACTGGCTCTCCGAGCCGATCGGCAGCTGGATGACGAGCGGACGAGCCTTGAGGCGCTCGACGATCGTCTTCACGGTGAAGAAGAAGTCGGCGCCGAGCTTGTCCATCTTGTTGACGAAGCAGATGCGCGGCACGTCGTACTTGTCGGCCTGGCGCCACACCGTCTCGGACTGGGGCTCGACACCCTCCTTGCCGTCGAAGACGGCGACCGCGCCGTCGAGGACGCGCAGCGAGCGCTCCACCTCGACCGTGAAGTCGACGTGCCCCGGGGTGTCGATGATGTTGATCTGGTTGTCCTTCCAGAAGCATGTCGTCGCGGCGGACGTGATCGTGATGCCGCGCTCCTGCTCCTGCTCCATCCAGTCCATCGTCGACGCGCCGTCGTGCGTCTCGCCGATCTTGTAGTTGATCCCGGTGTAGTACAGGATCCGCTCGGTGGTCGTCGTCTTGCCGGCATCGATGTGGGCCATGATGCCGATGTTGCGGACCCTGTTCAGGTCCGTGAGCACGTCAAGTGCCACAGGTGTACGCCCCTTGTCGGTTCGGATCGCTGTGCCCGCCCGGGGGCGCCCGTAGGCGCCGCCCGGGGGGACATCGGGTCTACCAGCGGTAGTGCGCGAAGGCCCGGTTGGACTCGGCCATCTTGTGCATGTCCTCGCGGCGCTTGACCGCCGCCCCCAGGCCGTTGGAGGCATCGAGGATCTCGTTCATCAGGCGCTCGGTCATCGTCTTCTCCCGACGAGCGCGGGAGAAGTCGGTGAGCCAGCGCAGTGCCAGCGTCATGGCGCGCACGGGGCGCACCTCGACGGGCACCTGGTAGGTGGCGCCGCCGACGCGGCGGGAGCGGACCTCGAGCGCGGGGCGCACGTTGTCCAGGGCGCGCTTGAGGACGACGACCGGGTCCTGCTGCGTCTTCTCGCGGACGCCCTCGAGGGCGCCGTAGACGATGGACTCGGCGACGGTCTTCTTGCCGTCGAGCAGCACCTTGTTGATCAGCTGCGTGACGACGGGCGACCCGTAGACGGGGTCAGCGGTGAGCGGCCGACGGGGGGCCGGACCCTTGCGAGGCATCGGTTCAGCCCTTCTTCGCGCCGTAGCGGGAACGTGCCTGCTTGCGGTTCTTCACGCCCTGCGTGTCGAGCGCGCCGCGGACGATCTTGTAGCGGACACCGGGGAGGTCCTTCACACGGCCGCCGCGCACGAGCACGATCGAGTGCTCCTGCAGGTTGTGGCCGACACCCGGGATGTAGGCGGTGACCTCCACCTGGCTGGAGAGCCGCACGCGCGCGACCTTGCGCAGCGCCGAGTTCGGCTTCTTCGGGGTGGTGGTGTAGACGCGGGTGCACACCCCGCGGCGCTGGGGCGAGCCCTTGAGTGCAGGCGTCTTCGACTTGTTCGACTTCGCCTGCCGGCCCTTGCGGACCAGCTGCTGGATCGTAGGCACGGATTCTCCGAGTCTGTCGGTGTTCTCTGGTCTCCGGCACCCGTCACCTAGGACGGCCGGCTGGGTTCCGGATCGCAGCTCGTCGCGCGGCTACCCCGGGGGCCTTGCGTCCCGCACAGACCCCCGCGCCCGGGCGTGTCGCCCCGGTCCTCCGCGGCGCGACCCAGGAGGAGAGTCCTGGCCGGTCCGTGTCGGTGGGGCTGTTCACCCGCTGCCGCTGCCGACCGCCACGAGGGCGCCGGCTGCACGCACGCACAAAGGGCCCGACGACGCGGGCACGGTGTCCTACGTTACCTGGCCCCCGAATCGCAGTCAAAGCAGATGGACCCCGCGCACCGCTACGGTCCGGGCGTCCCGTCCGGCCCGGACGCGTACGACCAGTGCGTCGCGACGATCCGCCAGGAGTCCCCCGTGCGGCGGTAGACCTCGGTGCAGTGCCAGCGGGTGGGCTCGTCGGCCACCCAGGAGACGAAGCCGAAGGTGAGCACCGCGATGTCTCCCTGCTCCAGCACCCGCGGCTCGACGAAGGCGAACCGGTCCGCGAACACCTGCCCGCGCACCTGGGCGTAGACCTCCGCCAGGGCCTCGCGGCCGACGAGCCAGCGCTCCCGGTACGGGTCCGTGTAGACGACATCGGCCGCCGAGATCTCGAGGAAGCCGTCGGGGTCGCCCGAGAGCCAGCGGTGCATCGCCGCCGTCTCGAGCTCCAGCACGGGATGGCGCAGGTCGGTCTGGGTCAGGTCCTCGGGCACGCGCCGAACCTACGCCGGGGTGCCCACATGCGCCGAGCCCGGCAGTTCGTGAGGCACGAACTGCCGGGCTCGGCCCGAACAGGTGGATCGAACGGTGACGTCAGCGGTAGTCGCCGAAGTCGATGTCCTCGAGCGGGATCGCGTCGCCGGAGCCCAGGCCGAGCGCCGGGAAGTCGATCTCGTCGTACCCGAACGCCGGGTAGAGCTCGGCCTTGGCCTCCTCGGTGGGCTCGACCTCGACGCCCCGGTACCGGGACAGGCCGGTGCCGGCGGGGATGAGCTTGCCGAGGATGACGTTCTCCTTGAGGCCGAGCAGCGGGTCGGACCGGCTCGACATCGCGGCCTCGGTCAGCACCTTCGTCGTCTCCTGGAAGGACGCGGCCGACAGCCACGAGTCCGTCGCGAGCGACGCCTTGGTGATGCCCATCAGCTCCGGCCGGCCGGACGCCGGCTGGCCGCCCTCGGACACCGCCTTGCGGTTGGCGTCCTCGAACCGGCCGCGCTCGGAGAGCTCGCCCGGCAGCAGGTCGGTGTCACCCGAGTCCAGCACGGTCACGCGCCGCAGCATCTGCCGCACGATGACCTCGATGTGCTTGTCGTGGATGTCCACGCCCTGGCTGCGGTAGACCTCCTGCACCTCGTCGACCAGGTGCTTCTGCGTGGCCCGGGGGCCGAGGATGCGCAGCACCTTCTTGGGGTCGACGGCGCCCTGGACCAGCTGCGTGCCGACGGCGACGTGGTCGCCGTCGCCCACCAGCAGGCGGGAGCGCTTGGTGATCGGGTAGGCGATCTCCTCCGAGCCGTCGTCGGGCGTCAGCACGATGCGGCGGACCCGGTCGCCCTCCTCGATGGCGACGCGGCCGGAGTACTCCGCGATGGGCGCCTCACCCTTGGGCGTGCGGGCCTCGAAGAGCTCCTGGACACGCGGCAGACCCTGCGTGATGTCCTCCGCCGAGGCGACGCCACCGGTGTGGAACGTCCGCATCGTCAGCTGCGTGCCGGGCTCACCGATCGACTGGGCGGCGATGATGCCGACCGCCTCGCCGATGTCGACGAGCTTGCCCGTGGCCAGTGAGCGGCCGTAGCACTTGGCGCACGTGCCGACGCGGGACTCGCAGGTGAGCACCGAGCGCACCTTGAGCTCGGTGACGCCGCCCTCGAGCAGCCGGTCGAGCAGCACGTCGCCGACGTCGTCACCGGCGTGGCCGACGACCTCGCCGTCGATCTCGATGTCGCTGGCCAGCGTGCGGGAGAAGACCGAGGTCTCCACCTTGTCGTGCCGGCGCAGCCCGCCCTCGCCGTCCGGGACGCCGATGGTCATCGGCAGCCCGCGCTCGGTGCCGCAGTCGGCCTCGCGGACGATGACGTCCTGCGACACGTCCACCAGACGCCGGGTGAGGTACCCGGAGTCGGCGGTGCGCAGGGCCGTGTCCGCCAGGCCCTTGCGGGCGCCGTGCGTCGCGATGAAGTACTCGAGGACCGACAGCCCCTCGCGGTAGTTCGCCTTGATCGGGCGGGGGATGATCTCGCCCTTCGGGTTGGCGACGAGGCCGCGCATACCCGCGATCTGGCGCACCTGCATCCAGTTGCCTCGGGCACCCGAGCCGACCATCCGCAGCACCGTGTTGTTCTTCGGGAAGTTCTTCTGCATCTCCTTGGCGACGTCGTCCGTCGCCTCGGTCCAGATGCGGATGAGCTCCTGGCGCCGCTCGTCGTCGGTGATGAGGCCCTTGTCGTACTGGCCCTGCACCTTGGCAGCGCGCGCCTCGTTCTCCTCGAGGATGCGCTTCTTCTCCGCCGGCGTGGCGACGTCGGAGATCGCGATGGTGACGCCCGAGCGGGTGGCCCAGCGGAAGCCGGCCTCCTTCAGGGCGTCGAGCGACGCGGCGACGTCGACCTTCGGGTACCGCTCGGCGAGGTCGTTGACGATGCCGGAGAGGCGCTTCTTGTCGACGATGCCGTTCTCGTACGGGTAGTCCACGGGCAGCAGCTCGTTGAACAGGGCCCGGCCGAGAGTCGTCTCGAACAGGTAGGCCTTGCCCGGCTCCCAGTCCTCCGGAGCGGTGCCCTCGGCGAAGACGAGGTCGTCCATGCGGATCTTGCACGCCGCGTTGAGGTCGAGAGTGCCCTGGTCGAAGGCCATGATCGCCTCGGCCACCGAGCTGAACGCCCGGCCCTCACCCTCGGCGGCAGCCTTCTCGCTCGTCAGGTGGAACAGGCCGATGATCATGTCCTGCGAGGGCATGGTCACGGGCCGGCCGTCCGACGGCTTGAGGATGTTGTTGCTCGAGAGCATGAGGATGCGCGCCTCGGCCTGTGCCTCCGCCGACAGGGGCAGGTGCACGGCCATCTGGTCGCCGTCGAAGTCCGCGTTGAACGCGGCGCAGACGAGCGGGTGCAGGTGGATCGCCTTGCCCTCGACGAGCTGGGGCTCGAACGCCTGGATGCCGAGGCGGTGCAGCGTCGGTGCCCGGTTCAGCAGCACCGGGTGCTCGGTGATGACCTCCTCGAGCACGTCCCACACCACGGGGCGGGCGCGCTCGACCATCCGCTTGGCGCTCTTGATGTTCTGGGCGTGGCCCAGGTCCACCAGACGCTTCATGACGAACGGCTTGAACAGCTCGAGCGCCATCTGCTTCGGCAGGCCGCACTGGTGCAGCTTGAGCTGCGGGCCGACGACGATGACCGAACGGCCCGAGTAGTCGACGCGCTTGCCGAGCAGGTTCTGGCGGAACCGGCCCTGCTTGCCCTTGAGCATGTCCGAGATCGACTTCAGCGGCCGGTTGCCCGGGCCGGTGACCGGACGCCCGCGGCGGCCGTTGTCGAACAGCGAGTCCACGGCCTCCTGGAGCATCCGCTTCTCGTTGTTGACGATGATCTCGGGCGCGCCGAGGTCGAGCAGCCGCTTGAGGCGGTTGTTCCGGTTGATGACGCGGCGGTATAGGTCGTTGAGGTCCGAGGTGGCGAACCGGCCACCGTCGAGCTGGACCATCGGGCGCAGGTCCGGCGGGATCACCGGGACGGCGTCGAGGACCATGCCCGTCGGCGAGTTGTTCGTCGTCAGGAACGCGTTGACCACCTTGAGCCGCTTGAGGGCGCGGGTCTTGCGCTGGCCCTTGCCGGTGCGGATCGTCTCGCGCAGCGACTCGGCCTCGGCGTCGAGGTCGAAGGCCTCGAGGCGCTTCTTGATCGCGCTCGCGCCCATCGAGCCCTCGAAGTAGTTGCCGTACCGGTCGGACAGCGCCCGGTAGAGCATCTCGTCGCCCTCGAGGTCGTTGACCTTGAGGCCCTTGAACCGGTCCCAGACCTGGTCCAGGCGGTCGATCTCGAGGTCGGCCTTCTTGCGCAGCGAGGCCATCTCGCGCTCGGCACCGTCGCGCAGCTTGCGCTTGACGTCGGCCTTGGCGCCCTCGGCCTCCAGCTCGGCCAGGTCCTGCTCGAGCTTGACGGCACGGGCGTTGACCTCGGCGTCGCGGCGGTCCGCGATCTCCTTCTTCTCCAGGTCGATCTCGTTCTGGAGGTTCGGCAGGTCCTCGGCCCGGCCCTCCTCGTCGACCCACGTGATCATGTAGGCCGCGAAGTAGATGACCTTCTCCAGGTCCTTCGGCGCGAGGTCGAGCAGGTAGCCCAGCCGCGACGGGACGCCCTTGAAGAACCAGATGTGGGTGACGGGCGCGGCGAGCTCGATGTGGCCCATCCGCTCACGGCGCACCTTCGAGCGCGTCACCTCGACGCCGCAGCGCTCGCAGATGATGCCCTTGAAGCGCACGCGCTTGTACTTGCCGCAGTAGCACTCCCAGTCCCGGGTGGGACCGAAGATCTTCTCGCAGAAGAGACCGTCCTTCTCCGGCTTGAGGGTCCGGTAGTTGATGGTCTCCGGCTTCTTGACCTCGCCGTGCGACCAGGCACGGATGTCATCGGCCGTGGCCAGGCCGATGCGCAGGAGGTCGAATGCGTTGACGTCGAGCAAGGGGTCCTACTTCCCTTCGGTGCCGCGCTGCCGCGGCGGGACGGTATTCGTGCAGTCGGTGCGGGCGGCGGCGGGCGTCGCGCCCGCCTCGCTCGGCGTCAGATCTCCTCGACGCTGCTGGCGTTCGGGCGCCGCGACAGGTCGATGCCGAGCTCTTCCGCAGCGCGGTAGACCTCGTCGTCGTTCTCCTTCATGTCGATGGAGACGCCGTCCGCGGACAGCACCTCGACGTTCAGGCAGAGCGACTGCATCTCCTTGAGCAGCACCTTGAACGACTCGGGGATGCCCGAGTCCGGGATGTTCTCGCCCTTGACGATCGCCTCGTACACCTTGACGCGGCCGGGCACGTCGTCCGACTTGATGGTGAGCAGCTCCTGCAGCGTGTAGGCGGCGCCGTACGCCTCCAGGGCCCACACCTCCATCTCGCCGAACCGCTGGCCACCGAACTGGGCCTTACCGCCCAGCGGCTGCTGCGTGATCATCGAGTACGGGCCGGTCGAGCGGGCGTGGATCTTGTCGTCGACCAGGTGGTGCAGCTTGAGGATGTACATGTAGCCGACCGCCACCGCGTCCGGGAACGGCTCCCCGGACCGGCCGTCGAACAGCTTGGCCTTGCCGTCGCCGCCGACCATGCGGTCGCCGTCGCGGTTCGGCAGCGTCGCGCCGAGCAGGCCGGTGAGCGTGGACTCCGGCACGCCGTCGAACACCGGCGTCGCCACCGGGGTCCCCGGGACGGCCGAGGTCGCGACCGCCGGCACGTCGGACTTCCACGCGCCCTCGGGCGCCAGCTGGACGTCCCAGCCCTGCTTGGCCACCCACCCCAGGTGGGTCTCCAGCACCTGGCCGACGTTCATCCGGCCGGGCACGCCGAGCGGGTTGAGGATCACGTCCACCGCGGTGCCGTCCTCGAGGAACGGCATGTCCTCGACGGGCAGGATCTTCGAGATGACGCCCTTGTTGCCGTGACGGCCGGCGAGCTTGTCGCCGTCGGTGATCTTGCGGCGCTGGGCGATGTACACCCGGACCAGCTCGTTCACACCGGCGGGCAGCTCGTCGCCGTCCTCGCGGTTGAAGGTGCGCACCTCGATGACCGTGCCGGACTCGCCGTGCGGCACCTTGAGCGAGGTGTCGCGCACCTCGCGCGCCTTCTCGCCGAAGATCGCGCGCAGCAGCCGCTCCTCGGGGGTCAGCTCGGTCTCGCCCTTGGGCGTGACCTTCCCGACGAGGATGTCGCCCGCGTTGACCTCGGCGCCGATCCGCACGATGCCGCGCTCGTCGAGATCCGCCAGGACCTCCTCGGAGACGTTCGGGATGTCGCGCGTGATCTCCTCGGGGCCCAGCTTGGTGTCGCGGGCGTCGACCTCGTGCTCCTCGATGTGGATCGAGGAGAGGACGTCGTCCTGCACCAGACGCTGGGAGAGGATGATCGCGTCCTCGTAGTTGTGGCCCTCCCACGACATGAACGCGACCAGCAGGTTGCGCCCGAGCGCGAGCTCGCCGTTGTCGGTCGCCGGGCCGTCGGCCAGCACCGAGCCGATCTCGACGCGGTCGCCCGTGTCGACCAGGACGCGCTGGTTGTAGCTCGTGCCCTGGTTGGAGCGGCGGAACTTCGCCACGCGGTAGGTGGTGGTGGTCGCGTCGTCGTTCGCCACGACGATCAGGTCGGCCGACACCTCGGTGACCACGCCGGGCTTGGTCGCGGTGATGACGTCACCCGCGTCGACCGCCGCGCGCCACTCCATGCCGGTGCCGACCAGCGGCGCCTCGGAGCGGACGAGCGGCACGGCCTGCCGCTGCATGTTCGCGCCCATGAGCGCGCGGTTGGCGTCGTCGTGCTCGAGGAACGGGATGAGCGCGGTGGCGACGGAGACCATCTGCCGCGGGGAGACGTCCATGTAGTCGACGTTCTCGCCGGCGACGTACTCGATCTCGCCGCCCTTGACGCGCACCAGGACGCGGTCCTCGGCGAACGAGCCGTCCGCCTTGAGCGCGGCGTTCGCCTGCGCGATGACGTGGCGGTCCTCGTCGTCGGCCGTCAGGTAGTCGACCTCGTCGGTCACCTTGCCCTTGACCACCTTGCGGTACGGCGTCTCGACGAACCCGAACGGGTTGATGCGCCCGTACGTCGCCAGAGAGCCGATGAGGCCGATGTTCGGACCCTCAGGGGTCTCGATCGGGCACATGCGGCCGTAGTGCGACGGGTGGACGTCACGGACCTCCATGCCGGCGCGGTCACGGGACAGACCGCCCGGGCCCAGGGCCGAGAGGCGCCGCTTGTGGGTCAGGCCCGCCAGCGGGTTGTTCTGGTCCATGAACTGCGACAGCTGGCTGGTCCCGAAGAACTCCTTGATGGAGGCGACGACGGGACGGATGTTGATCAGGGTCTGCGGCGTGATCGCCTCGACGTCCTGGGTCGTCATCCGCTCACGGACCACGCGCTCCATGCGGGACAGGCCCGTGCGCACCTGGTTCTGGATCAGCTCGCCGACGGCGCGGATGCGGCGGTTGCCGAAGTGGTCGATGTCGTCGGTCTCGATGCGGACCTCGATCGCCTCACCGTTGCGCACGCCCGGGAGGGTCTGCACGTCGATGTGGAGGGCGGCGAGGTACTTGATCGTCGCGATGATGTCGGCCTTGCTCAGCACCGAGTCGCCGAGCGCCGCGTCCAGGCCGAGCTTCTTGTTCAGCTTGTAGCGGCCGACCTTCGCCAGGTCGTAGCGCTTCGGGTTGAAGTAGAAGTTCTCCAGCAGCGCGGAGCCGGCGTCGACCGTGGGCGGCTCGCCCGGGCGGATCTTGCGGTACAGGTCCAGCAGCGCCTCGTCCTGCGTCTGTACGTGGTCCTTGTCGAGGGTGTCGATCACCGCGGGGAAGTCCTTGAACTCCTCACGGATCTCCGCGTCGCTCATGCCGAGCGCCTTGAGCAGCACGGTGGCGTTCTGCTTGCGCTTGCGGTCGACGCGCACGCCGACGTTGTCGCGCTTGTCGATCTCGAACTCGAGCCACGCACCGCGGCTGGGGATGATCTTCGCCGTGAGCACGTCCTTGTCGCTCGTCTTGTCCGCGATGCGCTCGAAGTAGACCCCGGGAGAGCGCACCAGCTGGGAGACGACCACGCGCTCCGTGCCGTTGATGATGAAGGTGCCCTTGTCGGTCATGATCGGGAAGTCGCCCATGAACACCGTCTGGCTCTTGATCTCGCCGGTGGTGTAGTTGACGAACTCCGCCGTGACGAACAGCGGCATGGAGTAGGTGAAGTCCTTCTCCTTGCACTCCTCGACCGTGTACTTCGGCTCCTCGAACCGGTGCTCACGGAAGGAGAGGGACATCGAGCCGCCGAAGTCCTCGATCGGCGAGATCTCCTCGAAGATCTCCTCGAGGCCGGCGGTGGCCGGGACGTCGTTGCGGCCGCTGGTCAGCGCGGCCTCGACGCGCGCCCGCCAGCGGGCGTTGCCGAGCAGCCAGTCGAAGCTCTCGGTCTGCAGGCCGAGCAGATCCGGGACCTCGAGTGGCTCATGGATGCGGGCGAAGGAGATGCGGTTCGAAGCAGTGCGGTTCGTGGCGGAGGGTGCAGTAGGGATGCGCGAGGCAGCCAAGAGGGGTCCTTCCCTGCGGATCGAGTGCACGTGCACACTGCGCGACCCGGCGAAGGGCGACCCCCCGGCCTCTGAGCCACCGGGCGTCGGGCACGAACGACGTCAGGGGGCTCGGGTTATACGGGATCGCGGCACAGGTCAGCGCAAAGCGCTAGCCTACTCGACTCCCCCGTGATCACCAAACGCCCGGGTCAGTGCCCCGCTACCTATCCCGCTGGCTCCCCCGCTAGCTCCCCGCTACCTCCCCCGCTGGCTCCCCCGCTGGCTCCGTGCAGGAGCGCGAAGGCCCGCACCCCACGCGGGATGGGGGCCTTCGCGGACTGGCTCAGCGGCCCGTGCGGGCCGGGTGGGTCACTTGACCGTGACGGTGGCGCCGGCGCCCTCGAGGGCGGCCTTGGCCTTCTCCACGGCGTCCTTGTTCACGCCCTCCAGGACGGGCTTCGGGGCGCCGTCCACGAGGTCCTTGGCCTCCTTGAGGCCGAGGTTCGTCAGGGCGCGAACCTCCTTGATCACCTGGATCTTCTTGTCGCCGACGGTCTCGAGGATGACGTCGAACGAGTCCTTCTCCTCGACCTCCTCCTCGGCGGCACCGGCGCCGCCGGCGGGGGCGGCGACCGCGACGGCGGCCGGGGCGGCCGCGGTGACCTCGAAGGTCTCCTCGAACGCCTTCACGAACTCGGACAGCTCGATGAGCGTGAGGTCCTTGAACTGGTCGATCAGCTCGGCGGTGGTGAGCTTCGCCATGGTGGCGGTTCCTTCCGGTTTGGCCGCCGGCACCTGCCGGCGGACGTGCTGGGTTGTGGTGACGGCCTCGAGCGAAGCTCAGGCAGCGTTCGGGGTGGACTCTTCCTGCTTGGCACGCAGCGCCTCGACGGTGCGAACCGCCTTGGACGCCGGAGCCGTGAACAGGTACGCGGCCTGGTAGAGCTTGGCCTTCATCGCGCCGGCCGCCTTGGCCAGCAGCACCTCGCGGGACTCGAGGTCCGCGAGCTTGGTGACGTCCGCCGCGGTCAGGACGCGCCCGTCGAGGACGCCCCCCTTGACGACCAGGGCGGGGTGCGCCTTGGCGAAGTCGCGCAGACCCTTGGCCGTGGCCACGGGGTCACCGGTGACGAAGGCGATCGCCGACGGACCCTTGAGGTCGTCGGCGAGCCCCTCGAGCCCGGCCTCCCTGGCCGCGATCGCGGACAGCGTGTTCTTCACCACGGCGTAGCTAGCGTTGCCGCGCAGCGCGGTGCGCAGCTGCTTGAGCTGCGCAACGGTCAGCCCGCGGTACTCGGTCAGCACGGCCGCGTTCGAGCTGCGGAATCGCTCCGTCAGCTCGGCAACGGCAGCGGCCTTGTCCGGCCTCGCCATGGCATTCCTTCCGATGGTGGTTCCCCGAAGGGGGACCGCCGGCCCCCGGACAGACGAAGAGCCCCGGCGCAGGCGCGGGGCTCGGGGGCACGACGAGCGCACGTAGGCCTCGTCGAACGTCCTTGCTCTCACCTGCGCCGGCCTCCGCGTGAGCGGGACTTCGGGCGGCTCGGGCTCCCGGGGGAGCTCGCGCCGACGACCGGCGGTCTTGGGCCCGACAAGGGTACGGCACCGCCCGCGCCGGGCCAAACCCGGCTCCTCGCCCGACGGCGGGCGCCTGCTACAGCGGCGCCCCGAACACCTGCAGCGGCACCGGGTCGCCGGTGGCGTCCTGGCGCTCCGTCGTGGCGGCGAGGAGCGCGCCCGCCACGGGCACGCCCGAGCGCAGCATCTGATGCGTCCGCGTCATCACGGCCAGCGCCGTTTCGTCGGGCAGCGGCGCGAGCGCGGCGACCACGCACGCGACACCCGTGCGCAGCAGCACGCTGGCAAGGCCGAGAGCCTCTCCCCCGGCGCGCACGGTGGCGCGGCCCACCTCGCACGCGGAGAGGAGCACCAGGTGCGGCGGCCGCCCCGCCGTGTCGAGCTCGTGGGCGAACAGCGGGCCGTCGGCCATCCGCACGGAGCTGAACAACGGGTTCTCCGCCTCGTGCCGCCCGTGCGCCGCGAGGTGCACGATTCCCGGTGAGGTCAGCAGCGCGGCCGTCCGCGCGGCGGTCGCCTCCGGCCCGACGAGCGCGCCACCACCGGGCCACAGGTCGGCCACCTCGAACGCCTCGCGCTCGGCGAGCCTCAGGCCCGGGCCCGCCACCGCCGTCATCCGCGGCAGCTCCGCAGGTGCGGTGCCCGCGTACGAGAGCCAGTGGCGCACGGAGGGCGCGACGACGGTCGGCCGCCCGGCGCGGGCCGGCAGGAGCGGCCACGGGACGGCCCCGCGCCAGCCGCCGGCGACGATGACGACGGTGCGCTCGTCGTCGGGGAGCACCGAGGCCAGGCGCTCGCCGACGAAGGCGAGGCCGCGTGTGAGCGACGAGCGGGCCACGGCGCGCAGGTCGGCGGGGACGAGCGGGTTGGCGAGCACCTCGAGGTCCGCGTGCGCGCGCCGCACTGCCTCGCGAACCGGGGCCGACGGCCCCAGCGACGCCAGGTGTGCACCCTCTGCGTCCATGCGCACCGCGACGATCTCGCCTCGGTGCTCCAGCAGGTCCACGACCACCTCGTCCGGCCGCGTCGCCAGCGCCCGGCGCACGGCGGCGGCCGTCGCGGCGCCGTCGTCGGCCTCCTCGCCGCGCTCGCTCCACGAGCGGGCGAGGATCGCGCGCTTGAGGCGGTCGATCTCGGCGACGAGGCGGTCGCCCGCGGGCCCGCCCTTCGGGACGCCCCCGAGCCGCCCCAGCCGCTCGCCGACGAGGTAGCGCAGCCGGCCGAGCATCTCGGCGGCCACCGGGTCGAGGTGATCGACGGCACGGGGGGAGCCACCGATGGCCGCGCGCACGCGCTCGGCCGCGTCGAGCACGGCCGAGGGGCGGCGCGTGGCGATCGCCAGGTGGGCGTCGAGGTCCGCGAGCGCGCCACCGTGGACCGCGCCGGCGGTCCGCAGGTCGAGCGAGCCGAAGCTCGCGCGGTGGATGCGCAGCTCGCGCTGCCCGGCCTTGACCTCGGCCACGGCAGCGGCACGCCGGCCGGCCGCCTGCTGCAGCAGCACCCGGATGCGGCGGGCCGCCAGCCGTGCCCCGATCGGGGCGACACGCGGGATGGGGCCCAGCTCCACGAACAGGGCGTGCGGGTCGCGGATCGCGCCTCGGGCGAGGTCCGCCTCGATCCGAAGGCACTTGGCCGCCGTGACCCACAGCGGGCGCCGGGCGTCACGGCACTGCTGCTCGAGGCGCGCCGCACGCGCGGCCAGGGCGGTCCAGCGCCGGCGCAGCCGGGGGTCGTCGGCCGGCGCACGGGCGAGCAGGGCGGCCTCGGCCTGGAGCTCGAGCTGCGTCGCACGCAGTGCCCACGCCTCGTCGCCCCGGCGGCGGAAGCGGCGCCGCGCCGAGGCGGCATAACCCCGCGCGCCCTCCGGGTCGCCCCGCAGCATCGCGCACTCGGCGCGGCCCAGCTCGCACTCCCCCACGTCGTGCGGCAGGCGTTGGGCCGCGAACAGCTGGGCAGCCTCGGCGAGCGTGCGGTCGGCGACTGCGACGAGCCCGGCCTCGAGGAGCACCTGGGCGCGGTCGAGCAGTGCGATCGGGCGCCGGCCCGGCAGCGTCCGCGACGCGGCGTCCATCAGCTCGAGCGCCTGCGGCAGCCTGCCGGCGTAGAACTCAAGGTGACCCAGGTTGTGCTCCGCCTTGAACGTCAGCCGCGGGAATCCCGCGGCGGCCGCGCGGCGGGCGCACTCGCGGTAGTCGGCGCTGGCGAGCGGGATGTGGCGCAGCTCGCCGTGGACCACACCGCGGTTGAGGAGCATCCGGCAGGCGTCGAGCGGCTCGGCGTCGTCGATGCGGAGCACGGCACGGTCGAACCACTCGAGCGACTCCTCGAGCCGGCCGGCGCGCAGCGCGAGCAGGCCCCGCAGGCCGAGGACCGCCGGGGTCAGCCCGGCCCACCCCTCGCCCGGGCGCTGGGCCTCGACCATGCGGTCCAGCTCCGCCAGCGCACGGTGGCCGCGCCCGCTGACCTCCGACTCGGACCTGACCAGCTCGATGAGCGCCCACGCCCGGATCCGCGCTGCCGCCGGATCACCGTCCGCCTCGGCCAGCGCCGTGAGCACCGGCCGCAGCAGCCTGCGCGCCTCGGCCGGGCGGCCCTCGGCGTTCGCGTCCTCTGCCTTCAGCACAGCCGCGCCGAGCGCGTCGAGGTCCACCTGCCCCGGCGCCGCCCGCTCGCCGGGGCGCGTCATCGTCTAGAGCTCGACCTGGGGCGTGACGATCGGGACCGTCGGGTCGCTGGGGCGGCGCAGCACGAGCCGCGCCGGGCCACGCTCCACCCCCTCGAACGAGAAGCGGCCGTCGTCGTCGGACTGCGTCACCACGACGTCGCCGGACTGGTGCAGCTCGACGGCGACGGTCCCCGCCGGCGCCACCCATCCGTCCACCCGCACCCGCTCCGCCTCGCGGTGGACCGAGATCATCACGGTGAGCACCTCGGTCGTGAAGGTGATGGTGTCGGCCTCGATGTTCGTGTCGTCCCGGCGCACGGACGCGGCGAGGTCGCCGACCAGGTGCAGCTGGGCCACCTCCGCCTGCAGGGCCTCGACCGTCAGGGCGATGCCGATGCGGTCGACGAGGCCCTCGGGCACGGGGTCGTGGGCGGTCACCAGCGCGTCGAGGCGGCGCAGCACCTCCTCGTCGGCGGCATCGATGGCGCCTGCGGCGACCTGGGCGAGGACGGAGTCGGCGGCGGTCACTGGTGGCTCCAGGCGGGGTCGGCGGCGAGGGCGAGGCGCAGCTTGGCGAGGCAACGACCACGGGTCGGCCCGATGCTGCCGACCGGCATCGACAGCGCGCGGGAGACGACGGCGTAGTCCGGGCGGTCGACCATCGCGACCAGGGACAACAGCTGGCGGCAGCGCTCGGGGAGGCTGCTGACGTGGCGCCAGAGAACGCGGTCGCGCTCGTCGCGCACCACCACCGCCTCAGGCGCCTCCTCCCGCGGGGTGACGAGCCATTCCGTCACCTGCTCGTCCTGCTCGGTGCGGGCGAGCTCTTCGCGGCTGCGGCGCACCGCGCGCCACGCGGCGCGCCGTGCCGTGACCAACAGCCACTGGAGGGTGGCGTACGGGTCGCGGATCGTCTCGATGTCGCGGACCAGGGCCAGCCACACGTTCTGCACGATGTCCTGCGCCTGCTCGTGACCGGCACCCTGCGCCCGGACCGTGCGCCACAGCAACGGCGTCGCGCTCTGGACCAGCCGCGCGAGCGGCTCTCGGTCACCGTCGCGGTAGGCGACGACGGCCTGGGCTGCCTGGTGAGCGAGGCTCTCGTCCTCGAGGCCGGCCTGAGAAGGCTCGGTCACCTCGTCACTCATCAGGGGCTCCCTCGTGCGAGGACGTGCGCCGGTGACCGGCACCACGTCACGGTAAGGGGGGCCTGACCTCCCCGCAAGGATGAAGCGCTCTTGGTGCAGCGGCACTGCGGCCTCCCTCGATGGTGGGGTCGCACCCGAAGGAGCGGGCCGGCTCGGCCGTGATACACCCAGATCGGCGTGATCTGCGTCACGTCCCCGATGTATCAGGGCGCAAGCCCGGCGCTCCTCGCTCGCGGACCGGACCACACCCGGGCAGGAGGAGCACGCCATGACCCAGAAGGACGCGCAGCACCGCACCCGTGAGGACATCCGCCCCGTCAAGCGTGCGGCCGAGGACGGCCTCCTCGCGCGGCCGGGCGTCGTCGGCGTCGACATCGCCGAGAAGGTCAGGGACGGCCGTCCGACAGGAAGGCTCGCGATCGTCGTCCACGTCGAGGTGAAGCGCTCGCTCGGCGAGCTCGGAGCGGGCGAAGCGGTGCCCGACGAGATCGACGGTGTGCCCACCGACGTCGTGGTGCACCACGTGGGGCTCGAGCCGGTGGCCGTGGCTCCCGTGGCGCCGCAGCGGGTGCGCCCGCTGGCGGGCGGGGTCTCCTTCGGCCCGCTCGACCCCGTCACGCTTCCCGGCGAGGGCGGGGCGCGGCAGCGCTCGGTCAACGGCACGCTCGGCCTCGTGGTGACCGAGCCCGGCACCGGTCGCACCATGGCGCTGACCAACTGGCACGTCGCCGCGGGCGACGGCCTCGAGGACGTCGGGTCCGCCTGGACCCAGCCGGCCTTGTCCGACGAGGCGAGGCCCTCGGACCGCATCGGCGTGCTGGCGCGCGGAGTGCTGACCGATCGCGTCGACGCGGCGGTGGTGGCGCTCGCGCCCGGCGTGCCGTGGTACCCGGGAATCGTGGGCATCGGCGCCGTCACGGGCTGGACGTATGCCCAGGTGGGCACCCATGTGCGCAAGTACGGGCGCACCACGGGCCTGACCTCCGGGGTCGTCGCCTCCGTCGACTTCACCACCATCGTGGACTTCGGGCCGGGGACCGGCCGGCGCATCCTGCGCGAGCAGCTGCGCATCGAGCCCGACGAGGGCTTCGAGCGGTTCTCCGCCGGCGGCGACTCCGGGTCCGCCGTCGTCGACGACGCCGGCCGCGTGCTCGGCCTGCACTGGAGCGGCGAGGACGACGGCAGCTTCGCGGTGGCGAGCCCGATCCACGTGGTGCTCGGCACGCTCGGCGTCCAGGTGGCCACGCCGCAGTCCGCCGCCGCAGCCGCGGCCCGGCGAGCCACGCGCGCCCGTGCCATCGCCGCGATCCGGCAGGCGTCGCTGCTGCCGCCTGTCGAGGCCGCCTACGCG
>JAEXPS010000257.1 GCA_023438885.1 Actinomycetes bacterium | reverse complement strand
TGTCGGCGCAGCCGGAGCGGCCGCGCGGGCCGGAGCCGGAGCAGCCGGAGCCGGGGCGGCCGGCTTGGCCGCGGGCGCCGGAGCCGCCTTGGGGTAGATCTCGCGCAGCTTGCGGACCACGGGCGGCTCGATGGTCGAGGACGGGGAGCTGACGAACTCGCCGATCTCGCCGAGCTTGCTCACGAGGGTCTTGCTGTCGATCCCGAGCTCCTTGGCGAGCTCGTAGACGCGGACCTTGGCCACATCTCTCCTGTCTCGGTCCGCCCGGACAGGGGCCGGACCGTCGTTAGTGCAGAGTCCTCATCGGATGCTCATCGGTGCGTGCTCATCGGGCAGCCATCGGCTTCCAGACCCGCTTTCCTCATCGACGATCGGCGGCCGGCGGGAGGCTCCCACCGGCGTCACGGTCCGCTGCTGTCAGGTGCTCGGCGATCGCCGACGCGTCCACGGGAACCGCAAGTCGCAGCGCCCGCCCGAACGCGCGCCGCTTGACGGCGAGCTCGAGACAGTGCGGATCGGGGTGAAGCCACGCACCCCGCCCCTGCATCGTGCGGGCGACGTCCACGACGAGCACGGCGGTTCCCGTGCTCCCCGCCGGCGCGACCACTCTCAGCAAGGCCCGCCTGGATCCGGTCGCACGGCACCCGACGCATGTGCGGACGGGTTCCGGGGCGCGCAGCCCAGGCGCCGACAGTCTACCCCGCCGCGCCTCGCCGCCGGTCACCCCCGTCACGACTCGGCGGGCGCGGGCGCTGCGTCGGACCGGATGTCGATGCGCCAGCCGGTCAGCTTGGCGGCGAGCCGGGCGTTCTGGCCCTCCTTGCCGATCGCCAGCGACAGCTGGTAGTCGGGCACCACGACCCGCGCGGCCCGGGCCGCGGCGTCGAGGATCTGCACCGACAGCACCCGCGCCGGCGAGAGCGCGTTGGCGATCATCTCGCCCGGGTCGTCGGAGTGGTCGACGATGTCGATCTTCTCGCCCTGGAGCTCGGCCATCACGGCGCGCACGCGCCCGCCCATCGGGCCGATGCAGGCGCCCTTGGCGTTGACGCCCGGCACGGTGGCGCGCACGGCCATCTTGGTGCGGTGTCCGGCCTCGCGGGCGATCGCGGTGATCTCCACCGTCCCGTCGGCCACCTCCGGCACCTCGAGAGCGAACAGGCGGCGCACCAGGTTGGGGTGCGTGCGCGAGAGCGTCACCTGCGGGCCGCGCATGCCGCGCGCCACCTCGAGCACGTAGCCGCGGATCCGCTCGCCGTGCACGTAGCGCTCGCCCGGCACCTGCTCGTGGGCCGGCAGCACGGCCTCGGTGCCGCCGATGTCGACGAGCACGGTGCGCGGGTCGCGGCCCTGCTGCACCACGCCGCCGAGGATCTCGCCCTCCTTGCCGCGGAAGGTGCCCAGCACCTGGTCGTCCTCGGCGTCGCGCAGGCGCTGGACGATCACCTGGCGCGCCGTCGAGGTCGCGATGCGGCCGAAGCCCTCCGGGGTGTCGTCGAACTCGGGCTGCTCGACCTGCTCGAGGACCTCGCCCTCCGGCCCGAGCGGCGCGGGCTCGCGTGCCCAGACCGTCACGTGGCCCGTCTTGCGGTCCACCTCGGCGCGGGCACGCGCGTACGCGCCGGGCGTGCGGTGGTACGCGGACAGCAACGCCTGCTCGATCGCCTCGATCAGCACGTCGAGCTTGATGTCGCGCTCGTGCTCGATCAGTCGCAGCGCCTGCATGTCGATGTCCACGTCACTCCTCCCCCGCCTCGTCGTCCACGTCCGTCTCGTCCACGTCCGGTCCTACCCCGGACAGGTCCACCTCGACCCGTCCGGAGCGCACCAGCGGCAAGGGAACCTGCCGGGGCGGTCCCTCCACGGGCTTGCGGCCCTTGCCCGGCGAGGTCGAGGGCACGACGACCAGCACCGCGTCCTCGTCGTTCCCGTCCACCCGGTCCAGGCGGCCACTGAGCGTCGCTCCGTCGTCGAGCGCCAGCGTCACGGTGCGGCCGAGGGCGCGCACGTAGTGGCGGCGCAGCGTCAGCGGCCTGGCGACCCCGGGGCTGGAGACCTCGAGCGTGTAGTGGCCGGGCACCACGTCGTCGGCGTCGAGCGCCGCCGAGACCGCCCGCGTCGCGTCCGCGACCCGGTCGAGGTCGAGGTCGCCGGCGTCGCCCTCGGGCACGTCCACCACGACGCGGACCACCGTCCGGGCGCCGGCCCGCGCCAGCTCGACGTCCTCCACGAGGAGGCCGATCGAGACCACTGCGGGTTCGACGACCTGGCGCACTCGCGCGGGCGTCGCCATGCTCGCCTCCCCCGACCGTATTCACGTCCGACCTGACGGTTCAGGGTATCGGTCGACGCCGCATGGTGGAGTCCGACGAGTCGCGGGCACGGGCGTGGCAGGATCACGGGCGATGCCCGCCCACCCCGCCCCGCGCCGCCTCGTCGCAGCCCTCGCAGGGCTGGCGGCCGCGCTGTCGCTCGCCGCGTGCGACCTGCGCCCGGAGACGCCGCCACCCGTCGAGCCCTCCCCGGACGCCGCGGAGCAGGTACGGGCCCGCACGGTCGACGACGCCTTGGGCCTCGCAGCGGCAGCGCGCTCCGCACGCACCGGTCTCGCGGACGACGACCCCGCCGCAGCCGTGCTCGACGACGTCGTCGCGTTCTCGACGGCCCACGCCGAGGCGTTCGGCGGCGTGTACGAGTCGGGTCTGCCCAAGCCGACACCGACCGTGACGCCGACAGTGACGCCGACCGCAGCTCCCGCCTCGCCGCAGGACGTGCTCACCGACCTGGTCGCCACTGCCGACACGGCGCTCGCCGACGCGGACGCCGATCCCGACGGCGCCACCGCCCGGCTGCTGGCCTCCGTGGGCGTGTCGCGCGACGACCTGGGGACGCGGTTGTCGTCGGCCCTGGGTCTCGAGCCCGCCGTCGAGTCGACGCCCGTTCCCGAGCCCACGGGGGTGCCCGCCGGGCTCGGCCCCGAGGCCGCCACGACGCTCGTGCTGGCGCACGACCAGGCCGGCTACGCCTTCGAGGTGATCGCGGCCAAGCTCACCGACGCGCCGCGTGCCGCCGCCCAGCTCGCGGCCGCCGAGCACCGCGAGGCTGCCCAGGAGTGGCTGGACCGCTCGGGCGCCGAGGACCCGCGGCAGGCCGTGTACGCGCTGCCCCCGGGACTCGACGAGACGACGGCCGCGACCCTGGCCGCCGACCTGGAGACCGCCGTCGGCGATGCCGCCTCCGCCGCGATCCCGCAGGTCGCCGCGGGGGCGCGTGGCGAGCTGGTCGGCGTTCTGGCGAGCTCCGTCGCGCGGGCGCGCGCCTGGGGCGCGACGCCGATCGCCTTCCCGGGGATCCCCGAGCTCGGCTGAGCTACCCGGCCAGCGCCTCGCGCACCAGGCCTGCGACGACGTCGGCGGCCTCGCCGACCGGCACCTGCCGCGACTCGCCGCCGGCGCGCGGGCGCACCTCGACCACGCCGTCCGCGAGGCCGCGGCCCACCACCACGACGAGCGGCACCCCGAGCAGCTCGGCGTCGGCGAACTTCACGCCGGGCGACACCTTGGGCCGGTCGTCGTACAGCACCTCGACCCCGCGGGAGTCCAGCTCGCGGGCCAGGGCGTCGGCGGCCTCGAAGACCGCCTCGTCCTTGCCGGTCGCGACCACGTGGACGTGCGCCGGGGCGACGTGGGCCGGCCATGCCAGGCCCTTCTCGTCGTGGTTCGCCTCCGCCAGGGCGGCGAGCACGCGGGACACCCCGATGCCGTACGAGCCCATGGTCACCACGCGGGACTTGCCGTCCTGGTCCAGCACGGTCAGTCCCAGCGCCTGGGCGTACTTGCGGCCGAGGGCGAAGATGTGCCCGATCTCGATGCCGCGCGCGAGCTCCAGCGGGCCTGAGCCGTCCGGCGCCTCGTCGCCTGCCCGCACCTCGGCGGCCTCGATGACGCCGTCGCCGACGAAGTCGCGGCCGGCCACCAGGTCGAACACGTGGTGGTCGGCGAGGTTGGCGCCCGTGATCCACCGGGTGCCGGTCACCACGCGCGGATCGAGCAGGTAGCGCACGCCCCCCTCACGCTGGGGGGAGAGCGCCTGCGGGCCGATGTAGCCGCGCACCAGCTCGGGGTGGGTGGCGAAGTCGGCCTCGCCGGCCTGCTCCACCTCGGCGGGCGCGACCGCGGCCTCGAGCCGCTTGGCGTCCACCTCGCGGTCGCCGGGCAGGCCGACGACGAGCAGCTCGCGCTCGCCCGTGGGATGCCGCAGGGCGAACACGACGTTCTTCAGCGTGTCGGCGGCCGTCCAGGGCCGGTCCGCGCGCGGGTACAGCTCGTTGGCGCGCTCCACCAGGGAGTCGATGGTGGGCGAGTCCGGCGTGGGCTCGACGTGGGCGGCCGGGACGTCGTCGTACGACGACGGCGCCGGGGCCACCGTGGTGACGGCCTCGACGTTCGCGGCATAGCCGCCGGGTGAGCGCACGAACGTGTCCTCGCCGATCGCCGTCGGCGTGAGGAACTCCTCCGAGCGCGAGCCGCCCATCGCCCCGGACGTCGCCGCGACGATGACGTAGGCGAGGCCCAGGCGGTCGAAGATCCGCCGGTAGGCGTCGCGCTGGGCCTGGTACGACTTCTCCAGCCCCTCGTCGTCGATGTCGAACGAGTACGCGTCCTTCATGACGAACTCACGGCCGCGGATCAGGCCCGCGCGCGGGCGGGCCTCGTCGCGGTACTTCGTCTGGATCTGGAAGAGCGTCAGCGGCAGGTCCTTGTACGACGAGTACAGGTCCTTGACCAGCAGCGTGAACATCTCCTCGTGGGTCGGAGCCAGGAGGTAGTCGTTCTCGCGGCGGTCCTTGAGGCGGAAGATGTTCGGCCCGTACTCCACCCAGCGGCCGGTCGCCTCGTACGGCTCCTTCGGAAGCAGGGCGGGGAACAGCACCTCCTGAGCGCCCGCGGCGGCCATCTCCTCCCGCACCACCTGCTCCACCTTGCCGAGCACGCGCAGGCCGAGCGGCAGCCACGTGTAGATGCCGGGGGCGGCGCGACGGATGTAGCCGGCGCGGACGAGCAGCTTGTGGCTGGCCACCTCCGCGTCGGCAGGGTCCTCGCGCAGAGTGCGGACGAAGAGCGTGGACAGGCGCAGGAGCATGGGGGCAAGGCTAGTGCCGCTCGCGGCGGAGCCCTTCCGCGCCCCCGGTCGTCGCCGAACTCCGGCACGATGGGGCCTGTGCCCGAGCTACCCGAAGTCGAGGCGCTCGCCCAGTTCCTGCGTGAGCGAACGGCCAGCCGTGTCGTCATGGGCGCCGAGCTGGGCGACATCGCGGCGCTCAAGACGTTCGACCCGCCGCTGAGCGCCCTGTCCGGCACCGCGGTCGCCGACGTGCAGCGGCACGGCAAGTGGCTGGACATCCTGGCCGCCCGGCCGGGAGGCGAGGTGGTGCACCTGGTGTTCCACCTCGCGCGGGCCGGCTGGCTGCGCTGGTCCGACGCGTTGCCTGCCACGGTGATCCGGCCGGGCAAGTCGCCGATCGCGCTGAGGGTGCGGCTCGACGACGGCTCCGGCTTCGACCTGACGGAGGCGGGAACCCGCAAGCGCCTGGCGGTCTTCGTGGTCGACGACCCCGGACGCGTGCCGCAGGTGGCGTCGCTGGGGGTCGAGCCGTTGTCCGACGAGTTCACGGCCGCCCGGCTCGGTGAGCTCCTCGCCGCACGGAACCAGCAGGTCAAGGGCCTGCTGCGCGACCAGTCCACCATCGCCGGCATCGGCAACGCCTACTCCGACGAGATCCTCCTGGTGGCTCGCACCAGCCCGTTCCGGTTGACCGGCAGCTACTCCCCCGACGACGTGGCGGCGCTCCACGCCGCGATCCGCGGCGTCCTGACCGAGGCGGTCGCCGCGGCCGCAGGCAAGCCCGCCGCCGACCTCAAGGACTCCAAGCGGCGCGGGATGCGGGTGCACGGCCGCACCGGCGAGCCATGCCCCGGCTGGGACGGCGTCCCGTGCGGGGACACCGTGCACGAGGTGAGCTTCGCCGACTCGTCGCTCCAGTATTGCCCCACCTGCCAGACCGGCGGCAAACCTCTGGCCGACCGGCGGACGTCCAGGTTCCTGAAGTGACCGCCGCGGGTGGAGCTCACCCGGCGCCGCTCCCTACGTAGGTCGCAGCGAGGTCAGCGACCGCGCGGTTCCAGGGTTCGGCAAGCCCGACGAGGAAGAGGGACAGCGCGACCATCGCGCCGATGACGACGAGCGCCCAGCCGGACCTCGAGAGTTCCGGTGCACCCCTGAACGCGGCGTTGCGGTAGTCGACGTACGCGCGAAACACGAGCAGTCCTGCCGCCGGGGCCACGACGAACCACCCCTGCGTGATGCCCGTCGTGAGGCCGATGACACCGAAGACCGCTAGGAGGAGCAGCGCTACGCCGTAGGCCCAGAACCCTCGCCGCCGCAACGCGAACGCCTCGTCCAGCCGGTTGCGCCGGTAGGCCTCGCTCTCGCCGACGTGGTCCGCCAGGTTGAGCGACTGGCCGAGCTTCGCCGGGACGTGCGAGCCGAACCCACTCCCCTGCGCCGGCAGCCATGCGTCGCCCGGCCAACCGTCGCCCGCCACACGGGCCTTGACCGGAGCCGTGGACCGTGGCGCTGTGGGAGGCGCCAACGGAGTCGCGGCGCGCCCGGGATCGGGTGCCGTCCGATCCGTCCACGCCGTAGCGTCGAACCAGCGGACGACGCCCGGGGTCACGCCGTCGGGATACCAGCCTGCGGGCTGACGGGGGTCAGGATTCGTCATGCTCTTGAGCATGGCAGCGCGCACCGCGCGGCGGGGGCGAATCGGCGATCGCGGGGCACTTCGGGCACGGCGTCGGGATGGGCTCGGCTCAGCCGCGCAGAGCGGCGGCTAGAAGAGCACGGTCGCGTAGGTGCCGACCTGGCGGAAGCCGACGGCCCGGTAACAGGCGATCGCCCGCACGTTGAAGGCGTTCGCGTAGAGCGACACCGTCGGCGCGATCTCCGTCCGAGTGGCGTCCACCACCGCCGCCATGCCGATCTCCGAGAGACCCTCGCCACGGCGGTCCGGGGTCACCCACACGCCTTGCACCTGGCCCACGCCCCCGGCCACGGCGGCCACCTCCGCCTTGAAGACCACCCGGCCGTCCTCGATCCGCACGAACGAGCGGCCGCTGGCGATCAGGGAGCGCACGCGCGACTCGTAGTAGCCCCCGGAGCCGGCGATCGGCGAGTATCCGACCTCCTCCGTGAACATCCGTACGCAGGCGGGCAGCACCATGGCGAGCTCGTCGGGCACGGAGCGGCGTACCAACGGGTCAGGAAGGATGCGCGGCGGCGTGTCGATCACCATCGACGGCTGGTCGTCACGCACGTCACGCGCGGCGGGCCACCACGGCCGCAGGCGGGACCACAGGTCCAGCACGTCCTGGCGCGCGCCGACGAGAGACGAGCAACGCCGCCCGCGCGACGCGCCGAGCTGGGCGAGCGCGTCGAGGGCGCGGCGCCGGGTCGCCCCGTCGAGGCCGGGCATGATCGGCACGAGGTTGGCACCCACCCAGCAGGCAGCGACGATCTCGCCGTCCTCCTGGTAGCCCCACAGCTCCCCGCCGGCCACGCGCAGTCCCGCGGCAGCCGCGTGCTCCAGCCGCACGGCTGCGAGCACCGTGCCGACGGGGTCCCGCGCACACAGCTCGAGCACGCGCGCGACGGACGACTCACCGAGGACCACGGCCCCGGTGTGCCGGGCGTCGAGAACCGCGCCGCGCCGCACGTCCATAAGGTGATTCTGCCTCAGCGGGTCAATGCCGACCCGGGCGCGGGTCCCGACTCGCCGTCGCCGAGCACGCGAGGCGCGGCCGTCGCCGCGCCGCAACGCCCGCGCCGCAGGCCCACGACCCGGGAGAATGCCGGACGTGACGCACGCCCCGACCACCTGGCGCAACACGACGCACGACTGGGCGGCGTCCGTTGATCAGCGCCATCTCGCCGAGGTCCGCGAGCGCGTGGCGGAGTTCGCCCCGGGCGGCGCGCTGCACCTGATCCTCGAGGCCATGGCCTACCCCGCCGAGGAGGCCGCCTCTCGCGGCCAGGGCCGGTGCCTCGTGGTGCTGCACCGCAACGGCAGCGTCACGGTGTCCGACGACGGGCGCGGCACCGACACCCGCTTGCGGCCCGACGGCACGCCCGTCCGAAAGCCCGTGGTCGCGACCCAGGACCTGCGCTTCTTCGCGGCCGCGAGCCCACCGGCGCTGCCGGACGGCCATCCGCGGCGCGGCATGTCGGTGGTGGCGGCGCTCAGCAGTCGGCTGGTGCACGTCAACCGACGCCAAGGTGGCGCCTGGTGTCAGGCCTACGAGCACGGCATCCCGGTCACCGGCCTCGAGTCAGTCGACGACGACGGGACCACCGGCACCACGATCACGTTCGTTCCCGACCCGGCCGTCCACCCAGGCGTCGCCGACCTGGGTCCCGAACTCGGGCTGCTGACGAGCTGGCAGAATCTCGAGGTCGAGGTTGCCGACGAGAGGCCAATCAGCCGACGGTGACCACCGGCGCGCCGGACTCGTCGGCCTCCATCGTCTCGGCGATGCGCATCGCCTCGTCGATGAGCGTCTCGACGATCTGGGACTCCGGCACCGTCTTGACCACCTGGCCCTTGACGAAGATCTGGCCCTTGCCGTTGCCGGAGGCGACACCGAGGTCGGCCTCGCGTGCCTCACCGGGTCCGTTGACGACGCAGCCCATGACGGCGACGCGCAGCGGCACGGTCAGGCCCTCCAGACCTGCCGTCACCCGTTCGGCCAGCGTGTAGACGTCCACCTGCGCCCGCCCGCAGGAGGGGCAGGAGACGATCTCCAGCTTGCGCGGCCGCAGGTTGAGCGACTGGAGGATCTGGATCCCGACCTTGACCTCCTCGACCGGAGGCGCCGACAGGGAGACCCGGATGGTGTCGCCGATGCCCTTGGCCAGCAGCGCGCCGAAGGCGGTCGCCGACTTGATGGTGCCCTGGAACGCCGGGCCGGCCTCGGTGACGCCGAGGTGCAGCGGCCAGTCGCCGCGCTCGGAGAGCATCTCGTAGGCCCGCACCATCACCACCGGGTCGTGGTGCTTGACCGAGATCTTGAAGTCGTGGAAGTCGTGCTCCTCGAAGAGTGACGCCTCCCACACCGCGGACTCGACGAGGGCCTCGGGCGTCGCCGAGCCGTACTTCTCCAGCAGGCGCGGGTCCAGCGAACCGGCGTTGACGCCGATCCGCAGCGACACCCCGGCGTCCTTCGCCGCCTGGGCGATCTCCTTCACCTGGTCGTCGAACTTGCGGATGTTCCCGGGGTTGACGCGGACGGCGGCGCAGCCTGCGTCGATGGCCGCGAACACGTACTTCGGCTGGAAGTGGATGTCCGCGATCACGGGGATCTGGCTCTTGTGCGCGATCGCGGGCAGCGCGTCCGCATCGTCCTGGCTCGGCACCGCCACCCGCACGATGTCGCAGCCGGAGGCCGTCAGCTCGGCGATCTGCTGGAGCGTGGCGTTGATGTCGGCCGTCAGCGTGGTGGTCATCGACTGGACGCTGATCGGCGCGTCCCCGCCCACCTCGACCTTCCCGACGCGGATCTTGCGGGTCGGCTTGCGCGGCGCCAGCACCGGAGTGGGCAGCGCGGGCATGCCGAGGTTGATGGAGGTCACCGAACCATCATCGCATTCAGCCGACGGTGATCGGATTGACGATGTCGGCCCAGATGAGCATCACGCCGACGCCGCCGAGCAGCACGAACACCGCGTACGCCAGCGGCACCAGCCGCGCGGAGTCGAACGGCCCCGGCCGCTCCCGGCCCCGCACGCGCGCCACCTGCCGCTTCGCGCCCTCCCAGAGCGCCGCGGCGACGTGGCCGCCGTCCAGCGGGGGCAACGGGATCAGGTTGAAGACGAAGAGCGAGAGGTTGAGGGCGGCGAGCAGCTCGAGCAGGCTCGCGACGCGCAGGGCCGTGTCGATCCCGTCGCCCTGCGCCGAGGCGATCTCGCCGGCGAACCGGCCGACGCCGACGAGGCCGACGATGCTGGAGGTGTCGCGCGGCTCGCCGCTGACGGTGTCGCGCACGATGTTCACCGCCTGCCCCGGCAGGCCGGCGACGGCCTTCATCGTCTGCCAGGTCCGGTCGCCGACCAGCCCGGGCACCTCGAGGATCGGGGTGCGCTGGGCGGCGTACGCCGGGCTGATGCCGAGGAAGCCCACGTCCTTCGTCTGCTGCTTCCCGTCGTCGCCCAGCACGGGGTTGCCGGCCTGGTCGAACACCGGACGCGGCTCGACGACGGGCGTCACCTCGAGTGCGACCTCCTGGCCGGCGCGCAGCACCACGACCGGCACCGTCCGGGCGCCGGTCTCCTTGATCAGCCCCGACAGCTGGTCCCAGGACTCGACCTCGGTGCCGTCGAACGTCGTCACGGTGTCGCCGGGCTGCAGGCCCGCGGCCGCGCCGGGGGCCGCCGGGTCGTCGGGACCGCACTCCTGGTCCGCAGGCGCGTCGGCCGGCAGCACGCACTGCGACACGGACTCCAGGGTCGTCGAGGTGCCGGGGACCCCGATCGCGGAGTACGCGATGGCGATGAGCACGCCGGCGATGACGAGGTTCATCACCGGCCCGCCGAGCATCGTCACCAGCTTCTTCGGCGTCGACAGCCGGTAGAACGCGCGGTGGTCCTCGCCTGGGCGGATCTCCTCGGCGCTGGCCGCGCGGGCGTCGGCCGCCAGCCGCACCGCCCAGCCGCCGTCAGCCGGCGGGTCACCCACCGAGGTGGCCGGCGGGTACATCCCGACGAGCCGCACGTACCCGCCCAGCGGGATGGCCTTGAACCCGTACTCCGTCTCGCCGCGGGTGCGCGACCAGATCGTCGGGCCGAACCCGACCATGTACTGGCTGACGCGCACGCCGAACTTCTTCGCGGGCACCATGTGCCCCACCTCGTGCAGCGCGATCGAGATCAGCACGACGACGACGAGGATGAGCACCCCGACGAGATAGGCCATCGACCCTCCAGGAACCCGCGGCGTCCGCCGCACCCATCATTGTCCGCCAGGGTGGGACACCGGCCTGTGAACGCCGACGGACCGCCACGAGTTCCAGGACACCGGATCCGTGGCCCATGAGGGGTCCCAACGAGCGGTTTGCCCGGTAATCTGCCTCTGTGGCCACGCAATCCGTCACCCAGGTCCCCCAACGGCGAGTGATCCGCACCGCGATCCCCGGCCCGAACTCGCTCGCGCTCGCCAACCGGCGCGCCGCGGCGGTGACGTCGGCGGTGGGCTCGTCGGCCCCGGTCTACGCCGCGCGCACGTCCGGGGCCGTCATCGAGGACGTCGACGGCAACGTCCTGATCGACCTCGGCTCCGGCATCGCGGTCACGTCCCTCGGCGGCGCGCACCCGGAGGTGGCGGCCGCGGTCGCGGCCCAGGCACAGGCCCTGACGCACACCTGCTTCATGGTGACGCCCTACGAGGGATACGTCGCCGTCGCCGAGGCCCTGGCCCGGCTGACCCCCGGCGACTTCCCCAAGAAGTCGGTGCTGGTCAACTCCGGCGCCGAGGCCATCGAGAACGCGGTCAAGGTCGCCCGCCGCGCCACCGGCCGCGACGCCGTGCTGGTGCTCGACCACGCCTACCACGGCCGCACCAACCTCACCCTGGCGATGACCGCGAAGGCCGCACCGTACAAGACCGGCTTCGGGCCCTTCGCCGGCGAGGTCTACCGCGTCCCGGCGAGCTACCCGCTGCGCGACCCGGACGGGATGACCGGCGATCAGGCGGCCGCCCGCCTGATCGACGTCGCCGAGCGGCAGGTCGGTGCGAGCCGGATCGCCGCGCTGGTCGCCGAGCCGATCCTCGGCGAAGGCGGCTTCGTCGTGCCTGCCCCCGGCTTCTGGGCCGCGCTGCGCGAGTGGACCCGGGCCAACGGGATCGTGCTGGTGGCCGACGAGGTGCAGACCGGCTTCGCCCGCACCGGCGCGATGTTCGCGACCGAGTACGAGGGCGTGGTCCCGGACCTGATCGCGACGGCCAAGGGCATCGCCGGCGGCCTGCCCCTGGCGGCCGTCACCGGCCGCGCCGAGCTGATGGACGCCGTGCACGGCGGCGGCCTCGGCGGCACCTTCGGCGGCAACCCGATCGCGTGCGCGGCCGCCCTCGCCGCGATCGAGGTCTACGAGCGCGACGACCTGGCCGCCGCAGCCCGGGCGATCGAGGCCCTCGTCGTGCCGCGGCTGACGGCAGTCGCGGAGAAGGTGCCCGCGGTCGCACAGGTGCGCGGCCGCGGCGCGATGCTCGCCGTCGAGCTGACCAAGCCCGGCACGCTGGAGCCGGACAAGGCTGCCGCGGCGCAGGTCGCCGCTGCGTGCGCGGCCGATGGCGTGATCGTCCTGACCTGCGGCACCTGGGGCAACGTGCTGCGTCTCCTGCCGCCCCTGGTCATCGACCACGACCTGCTCAACGACGCGCTGACGGTCCTCGAGGACGCCCTGCTGGGTGTCGCAGCCTGACGACCCTCCACGCTGCCCGCCAAGCGCGTGCATGACGCCGGCTCAAGGGCCCACATGGCCATGGGAGCGCTACTACGCTGACTGCCATGGGGCAGCGGGGGCGGCTGGTGGCACTGGGGTGCGTCTTGTGTGCAGCGGGCTGCGCGGCCGCACCCGAACCGCTGACGAGCATGGGGCCGCTGGACACCTACCTGGACCGGGCCCACCTGGCCGAGTGGGACGCACGCGACGCCGCGGCCGAGGAGCAAGACCTGGCCGCAGCCTGCATGAAGGCCCTCGGCTTCGAGTACACCCCCTGGGTCGAGACGGGCCCGATCGCCGTGCCCGACGTCGACGCGATGCCCCCGACCGGCACCCTGGAGTACGCGCAGCAGTACGGGTACGGCGCCTCGACGTACTTCGACATGCCGGGCACCACCACCTCACCGCAGGGCGCCGTCGACCCCAACGAGGCGTACGTCGGAGCCATGAGTGAGTCGGAGCAGCAGGCGTACGCCGAGGCGCTCTGGGGACCTCCGACCGCAGCCGGGACGCCCACCGAGGGCGGCGGGTGCATGGGGGACGCGCGCCGGGAGGTCGATGCCCGGGGTGGTGACCCGCGGGCGGACCCGACGTGGAAGCAGCTTCTGCCCGAGGTCAGCGCCATGTGGAACCGGATCAATGCCGACCCACGCGTCGCCGAGCTCGACGCGGCCTGGTCCGACTGCATGGCCGAGGCCGGCCACGACTACGCGACGCCGGACGAGGCGAGCGGAGCCCTGTCGGCCGAGTGGGAGGCGCTCCAGTCGGCGAACATGGACGCCGGTGTGGTCCGGGTGCCGCAGGCGGACAAGCGCGCACAACAGGAACGGGAGATCGCCGTCGCGGTCGCCGACCAGACGTGCCGGGACGAGACCGGGTACGACGACTCGCGGACGCGCATCCAGTACGAGTACGAGCAGGAGTTCGTCACCGCGCACCACGACGAGCTGGAGTCCTGGGCGGCCCAGTACGGGGACGGCCCCTCGCAGGACTGAGCGCAGAGGCCGACGACGGAGCGGAGCGTCGCGCCGTCAGGCGGTGCGCTCGGAGAGGCCCCACGGCGAGCCGTAGCCCTCGGGCGCAGGCGCGGCGAGCAGGTCGAGGAACGGCACGGCGTCGAACGCCTCGGGGCCGAGCACGCCGGCGCCCTCCCAGACGCCGGCGGCCAGCAGCTCGAGGGCGACGACCGGGTTCACCGCGGTCTGCCACACGACGCACTGCGCGCCGTACTCCGCCATCGACCAGGCGTTGTCGACCACGTGGTAGAGGTAGACCTCGCGCGGCGAGCCGTCCGTGCCGGTCCCCTTGACCCAGGTGCCGGCGCAGGTGGCGCCCTCCATCCGCGGCCCGATCGTCGCCGGGTCCGGCAGCACGGCCGCGACCACGTCACGCGGCGAGACCTCGACACCGCCGACCCGCACCTTCGCCGTGCGGTCCAGGCCGAGCGTGTGCAGGGTGCGCAGCACGCCGATGAACTCCTCGCCCAGGCCGTACTTGAACGTCACCTTCCCCGCGTCCAGCCAGCGCGGCATCAGGAGCACCTCCTCGTGCTCCACGTTCACGCACTCGACCTTCCCGATCGGCTCGGGGAACTCGAACACCTCGGGGTCGTCGAACGGCGGCACGGTGTGCCAGCCGGTGCCGCGCTCGTGGATCACCGGCGGGTTGAGGCACTCCTCGATCGTCGTCCAGATGGAGAACGAGGGCGCGAAGATCTCGTTGCCCGCCTCGTCGCGCACCACGAGGTTGGCGCCGTCCCGCACGCCGATCTCGTCGATGCTCGAGAACAGGTGATCGGCGGCGTACCGGGCGAACACGTCCGAGAGGCCCGGCTCGACGCCGATGCCCAGCAGCGCGAGCTGCCCGGCCCCCTCCCACTGCTCCGCGAGCGCGAACTGCTCGTCGCCGAGCTTGACGCCCGGCAGCTCGTAGGGACGCTCCGGGTGCGGGGTCGACAGGGACATCGCCATGTCGAGGTACGTAGCACCGGCGGCGAGCGCGCCGGTGAAGATGGGCATGACGAACCGGGGGTCCACCGCGTTGAGCACGTGCGTGGCCCGGTGCTCCCGGATCGCCGCCGCCACCGCGTCCGACGACGACGCGTCGATCCGCGCCGCGACGAAGCGGCCGCCCCCCACGTCGTGCTGCGAGGCCGCAGCGACGGTCCGCTCCGCCCGGGCGAGATCGACGTCCGCGACGACCATCGCCTCGAAGAACCCGCGACGTGCGGCGATCCGCGCCACCGCGTCGCCCACGCCACCGCTGCCGATCACGAGAACGCGCACGCGCGCCCCACCTTTCGTTCGTCGGGACCTAACGGCGCCGGCGTGCCCGTTCCCGCGCGCCGGTCAGCACCTGCAGGGAGATCACGATGAGGATCGCGAGGGCGAACATGAAGGTGCCGATCACGTTCGCCTGCGCCGGGATGCCCCTGGTCGCCGCCACGTACACGAACTTGGGGAACGTGGTGAACGAGCCGGAGTTGAAGTTGGTGATGATGAAGTCGTCGAAGCTCAGGCTGAACGCCAGGAGCGCCGCCGCACCGATGCCCGGCAGCAGCAACGGGAACGTCACCCGCCAGAACGCCTGCACGGGCGTGGCGTAGAGGTCGGACGCCGCCTCCTCCAGCGCGGGGTCCAGGCTGGCGACCCGAGCCTTGACGGTGACGACGACGAACGAGATGCAGAACATCACGTGCGCGGCCACCACCGTCCAGAAGCCGAGCTGTGCCCGCAGCGACAGGAACTGCGCGAGCAGGGCGGCGCCGATCACCACCTCCGGCGTGGACATGGGGAGGAAGATCAGCAGGTTGATGGCGGGCCGGCCGTGGAACCGGTAGCGCACCAGCGCGATCGCCAGGAGCGTGCCGAGCACCGTCGAGATCACCGTGGCGAGGACGCCCACCTTGAGCGAGTTCGCGAAGGCGTCGCAGATCTGCGGCGCGTCGCAGGGGTTGCGCCAGTTGTCGAGGGTGAAGCCGCGCCAGACGAGGTTGCGCCGGCCGGCGTCGTTGAAGCTGAAGGCCACCGTGTAGGCGATCGGCACCATGAGGTACGCGATGCCCAGCAGCGCCATCAGCGGGATCACGCTGCGGCCCAGCCGCGCGCGCCACGTCGAGGCAGCGGGTACCCGGGCCGCCGTCACAGCAGGTCCTCCGTCCCGGCCCGCCGGATGTACGCCATGACCACCAGGAGGATCGCCACCATCAGCACCACCGAGAGCGACGCGGCCGTCGGGTAGTCCAGGGTCTTGAAGAACCGCTGATCGATCACCTGGCCGATCATCGAGGTGTTGGTGTTGTTGCCGAGCAGCACCGCGTTGACGTAGTCACCGGTGGCCGGGATGAACACCAAGAGCGTGCCGCCGACCACCCCGGGCATCGACAGCGGCAGCGTCACCTTGCGGAAGCAGGTGAACGGGGTCGCGTACAGGTCCGAGCCGGCCTCGAGCAGCCGGGAGTCCAGCCGGCCGAGGCTGGCGTAGATCGGCAGGATCATGAACGGCAGGAAGTTGTAGGTCAGGCCGCAGATGACGGCGAAGGGCGTCGCCGTCAGCCGGCCGCCCGCGGGCAGCAGCTGAAGCCACTGCAGCGCCGCCACCACTGGCCCCTCGTCCGCCAGGATCATCTTCCAGGCGACGGTGCGCAGGATGAACGACGTGAAGAACGGCGCGACGACCAGCACCAGCATCATGTTCTGGAGCAACGGGTGGGCTCGGGCGCGCACGGCGATCGCGTACGCGATCGGGTAGCCGATCGCCAAGCACGCCACGGTGGCGATCCCGGCGAACGCGAACGAGCGCAGGATCTGCGGGTAGAAGTCGGCGATCGCCTCGGTGTAGTTCTGCCAGCGGAAGGCCGGCTGGTAGTCGCCGAGGTCGCCGCCGGGTGTCCTCTCGTACAGCGACATCGCCAGCAGGCTGAACGCGGGTACGACGAAGAACACGACGAGGTAGAGCAGGCCGGGCGCCAACAGCGCCCGGTAGGCCTTCGACCGGTTCTCGCGTGGAGCCTCGACCTGTGCCGGCGTCGCGCCGCCGAGCCCCGTCAGGATGGTCATGGCTCGTCGTCCAGGTCATAGGTGCCCTCGGCGGCGTCCTGTGACCCGGCCAGGGCGAAGGTGTACTGCGCGGACCAGGACAGCTTGACCTTCGCCCCCAGCGAGACCGACGCCGGGCCTGCCAGGTTCTGGGCGAAGACCCCGAAGGTGCCGACCCCGGGGACCTCGACCTGGTACTGCGTGCTGACGCCCGTGAACGAGACGTCGGTGACGATCCCGGGCCCCAGCACGTTCTGACCGGCAGCGGTGTCCTGCTCCTCCGGCAGCATCGCGATCTTCTCCGGCCGCACGCCCACCAGAACCCCGCCGCTCGTCGCCGCCGTGCGGTCGGCGCGAACCAGCACGCGAGCCCCGCCGACGTCGACGCCGACCGCTCCGTCCGCCCGCACCTCGACCACCTGCCCCCGCACCAGGTTCGACTGGCCGAGGAAGTTGGCGACGAACGCGGTGCGCGGCAGCTCGTAGAGACGCTCCGGCGCGCCCATCTGCTCGATGCGCCCCTTGTTCATCACGGCGACCGCGTCGGCCATCGTCATGGCCTCCTCCTGGTCGTGCGTGACGTGGACGAACGTGATGCCGACCTCGGTCTGGATCCGCTTGAGCTCCAGCTGCATCTGCCGGCGCAGCTTGAGGTCCAGCGCCCCGAGCGGCTCGTCGAGCAGCAGCACCGCCGGCCGGTTGACGATCGCGCGGGCCAGCGCCACCCGCTGCTGCTGCCCGCCGGAGAGCTGGCCCGGGCGTCGCTCCCCGAGCCCGGCGAGCTCCACGAGCTCCAGGGCGTCGGCCACCCGCTTGTCGATGTCCTTCTCCCGCTTGCGGCGCAGCCCGAAGGCGACGTTCTCCGCGATCGTCAGGTGCGGGAACAGCGCGTAGCTCTGGAACACCGTGTTGACCGGACGCCGGTGCGCCGGCACTCCCGTGACCTCGCGGCCCTCGATGGAGATCGCCCCCGCCGTGGGCCGCTCGAGACCGGCGACCATGCGCAGCGTCGTCGTCTTGCCGCACCCGGACGGCCCGAGCAGGGCGAAGAACTCGCCCCGCGGGATCGCCAGGTCGACCGCGTCCACGGCGACGAACGAGCCGAACGCCTTGGTGACGCCCCAGAGCTCCAGAGCGGACGGGCCAGCTGCCACGTCAGGCGCCGATCACGTCGAGGAAGCGGCCGTTGAAGTCCTCCTCCTCCTCGGGAGTGAGGGCGCGGACGATCTTGACCCGGGAGAGCGTCTCGTCGGTCGGGAAGATCAGCTCGTTGTCGACGAGGTCGGGGTCGATGTCCGCCATCGCCTCCTTGGCGCCCTGGACCGGGGTGATGTAGTTCACCCAGGCGGCGACCTCGGCGGCGACCGCCGGGTCGTAGTAGTAGTCGATCAGCTTCTGGGCGTCCTCGATCCGCGACGAGGTGCTCGGGACGATGAAGTTGTCGCTCCACAGGTTGCCGCCGGCGTCCGGGATGGCGAAGCCGAACCGGTCGTCGTTCTCGAAGTTGAGCGCGACGACGTCGCCGGACCACGCCACGCAGGCGATCGCGTCGCCCGAGACCAGGTCCTGCGTGTAGGAGTTGCCACGCACCTGACGGATCTGGCCGGAGTCGATCTGCTCGGAGAGCACATCGAGGGCCGCCGTGAACTCGGCGTCGCCCCAGACCCCGGACGGGTCCACGCCCTGCTCCTGCATGATCAGCGGGATGGTGTCCAGCATCTCGGACAGCACCTCGACACGGCCCTTGAGCGCGCTGTCCCACAGCTGCGACATCGACTGGATGCCGTTCGGGAGCTGCTCCTTGTCCCACGCGATGCCCGTCAGGCCCGACTGCCACGTGATGGTCTGCGAGCGGCCCGGGTCGAAGCTGACGTCCTCGAGGTTCGGCAGCAGGTTGGCCGTGTTCGGCATCGCCCCTCGGTCGAGCTCCTGGGTGTACCCCATCCGCACCCAGCGCGCGGCCATCCAGTCGGTGAGCACCACGAGGTCGTAGCCGATGTCCTGGCCCGCCTCGAGCTGCGAGCGGACCTTGCCGAAGAACGAGTCGTTGTCCTCGATCTCCTCGAAGTACTCGACGTCGATGCCGGAGGAGTCGATGAACGCCTCGAGGGTCGGGAAGTGCTGGCCGTCGTCGGACTGGTCGAGGTAGTACGACCAGTTGGCCCAGCGCAACGGGCCCCCGCCACCGCCGTTGCCGCCCCCTCCGGTGGCGCTGCTGCCGCCGCCCCCGGTGCCGCAGGCTGCCAGGAGCGCGGCGGAGCCGGCGGCGCCGAGAGCACCGAGGAGGAACGTGCGGCGCGACACCTCGCGGGAGCGGATCGCACGGGAGCGCTCGATCAGAGCGCGTACCGCCGGGTCCTGAGGCTGCGGCAGACGTGACATGGTCATCCTCTCGCTCGCCAGATCCAGGCTAGGTCCCCGGAGTGTTGCGCCAGTATGCCCGTGCTCGCGTGAAACCGTCGCCCATGGGGCCCTTCGCGACGAAAAACCTACGCAACGACTCTGTAACGGTTCGGTTTCGTGAGTGAGGGACCTGGTCGGGCCATCAGCCGCCGAACGCCGACATGACGTGCTTGATGCGCGTGTAGTCCTCGAACCCGTACATCGACAGGTCCTTGCCGTAGCCGGAGTGCTTGAAACCGCCGTGCGGCATCTCGGCGACGAACGGCAGGTGGGTGTTCACCCAGACCACCCCGAAGTCCAGCGCCCGGGACACCCGCAGAGCGCGCCCGTGGTCGGCGGTCCACACGGAGCTCGACAGGCCGTAGCGCACGCCGTTGGCCAGGCGCACCGCCTCGTCCTCCTGCGTGAACGTCTGCACCGTGATCACGGGGCCGAAGATCTCGTCCTGGCTCGCCTCGTCCTCCTGGCGCAGCCGGTCCACCACCGTCGGTTCGACGAAGAACCCCTGCCGGTCCACCCGGTGACCGCCCGCGACGACGTCCGCGTGGTCGGGGAGCCGGTCGAGGAACCCGAGCACACGGGAGAGCTGGCTCGCGTTGTTGACCGGACCGTAGGTCACGCTCTCGTCGTCCGGGCTTCCGGTGCGCTGGGCGCGCGCCGCCTGCGCGAGGGCGGCCGTGAAGTCGTCGTGCGCCCCGGCCTGGACCAGCACCCGGGTGGCTGCCGTGCAGTCCTGGCCGGCGTTGTAGTAGCCCGCGCCCGCGATGCCCTCGGCCGCGGCCGCGAGGTCGGCGTCGTCGAACACGACGACCGGCGCCTTGCCGCCCAGCTCGAGGTGCACGCGCTTGAGCCCGTCCGCGGCGGCGGACGCCACCTGCGACCCGGCACGCACGGAGCCCGTGATCGCCACCATGTCCGGGCGCGGGTGCGACACGAGCGCGCGGCCGGTGTCGCGGTCGCCGCAGACGACGTTGAAGACCCCCGGCGGGAAGAACTCCTGCGCCACCTCGGCGAGCAGCACGGTCGAGGCGGGCGTGGTGTCGGACGGCTTGAGCACCACGGTGTTGCCGGCGGCCAGGGCCGGAGCGATCTTCCAGATCGCCATCATCAGCGGGTAGTTCCACGGCGTCACCTGGCCGACGACCCCCACCGGCTCCCGGCGGATCCACGACGTGTGCCCGGCGAGGTACTCCCCCGCCGACAGGCCGCCCAGCACCCGCGCGGCGCCGGCGAAGAACCGCAGCTGGTCCGCGCACGGGGGCACCTCGTCGGTGCGGGTGAGGTGCAGCGGCTTGCCGGTGTTGCGGGACTCGACGGCGACGAACTCCTCGGCCCGGGCCTCGATCGCGTCCGCGAGCCGCAGCAGGGCGCGCTGCCGCTCGGCGGGCGTGGCGAAACGCCACGTGTCGAAGGCATCGGATGCGGCGGCATAGGCTGCGTCGACGTCGGCGGGTCCCGAGACGGGCGCCTGCGCGTAGGCCTCGCCGGTGGCGGGGTCGATGACGGCGGAGGTGCGCCCCTCGGCCGCCGGAACCGCGGTGCCGCCGATGACGTTGTGCAACAGAGTCGAGCTCACAGGTCGCCTCCTGGCCGGGCGAATGGTGCATTCGTAGCATTGCACGACGCGATCCGCCGCAGCGAGTGATGGTAGCGCTCGAAATCAGGGGTCCGCAGGGCTTGTGGCAACGGATTCACTTGCAAAGGGCCCGCGCCGTACGGGACGATCGGGGCATGTCCTCCCGCCGCTCCGGTCCCAACGGTCACCTCTCGCTCGACGAGGTCTCCAAGTCCATCATCGAGCAGCTCCAGGAGGACGGTCGCCGGTCGTACGCCGCCATCGGCAAGGCGATCGGGTTGTCCGAGGCGGCAGTGCGCCAGCGCGTGCAGCGGCTGGTCGACACCGGTGTGGTGCAGATCGTCGCGGTCACCGACCCGCTCCAGGTGGGCTTCAACCGCCAGGCGATGGTGGGCCTGCGGGCCGACGGCGACCTCGCCGGCCTCGCCGACTCGCTGGCGGCCCTGCCCGAGGTGGACTACGTCGTCATCACCGCCGGCTCGTTCGACGTGCTCGTGGAGATCGTCTGCGAGGACGACGAGCACCTGCTGCGCGTCATCAACGAGTCGATCCGCCCCCTGCCCGGGGTGCGCGAGACCGAGACGTTCGTGTACCTGCGCCTGCGCAAACAGCTCTACAACTGGGGGACGCGATGACCGGTACCACGCCACTGGGCACTGACCGCTCCGACGCGGCGCGCGCACATCTCTGGGGCCACTTCACCCATCAGGGCGCCTGGGACGGCGGCGTGCCCACCGTGGTGCGCGGCGAGGGCCACCACATCTGGGACTCCCACGGCAAGCGGTACATCGACGGGCTGTCCGGCCTGTTCGTGGTGCAGGCGGGCCACGGCCGGGCCGAGCTCGCCGAGGCCGCGCGCAAGCAGGCGGAGCAGCTGGCGTTCTTCCCGCTGTGGAGCTACGCGCACCCGCAGGCGATCGACCTGGCGGAGCGGCTCGCGCAGCACACACCCGGCGACCTGAACCGCGTGTTCTTCACCACCGGCGGCGGCGAGGCGGTCGAGACCGCGTGGAAGCTGGCGAAGAACTACTGGAAGCTGGTCGGCAAGCCGGGCAAGTACAAGGTGATCTCCCGCGCCATCGCCTACCACGGCACCCCGCACGGCGCCCTGTCGATCACCGGCCTGCCCTTCGCCAAGGAAGCGTTCGAGCCGCTGGTGCCGGGCGCGCACAAGGTGCCGAACACCGACATCTACCGCGCGAGCGAGTCGCTGCGCGACGACCCCAAGGCCTTCGGCGAGTGGGCGGCCGAGCGGATCCGCGAGGCGATCGAGTTCGAGGGGCCCGACTCGGTCGCCGCGGTGTTCCTCGAGCCGGTGCAGAACGCGGGCGGCTGCTTCCCGCCGCCGCCCGGGTACTTCGAGCGGGTGCGGGCGATCTGTGACGAGCTGGACGTGCTCCTGGTGTCCGACGAGGTGATCTGCGCCTTCGGCCGCATCGGCTCGCTGTTCGCCAGCAACGACTTCGGGTACGTGCCGGACATGATCACGTGCGCCAAGGGCATGACCAGCGGCTACTCGCCGATCGGCGCCTGCATCGCCTCCGAGCGCGTCTTCGAGCCGTTCGCCGGCGACACGATGTTCGCCCACGGGTACACCTTCGGCGGGCACCCCGTCTCGGCCGCCGTGGCGATGGCGAACCTCGACCTCTTCGAGCGCGAGCACCTGACCGACCACGTCAAGGAGAACGCGCCCGTGTTCCGGCGCACGCTCGAGCGGTTGCTCGACCTGCCGATCGTCGGTGACGTGCGCGGCGAGGGGTACTTCTACGGGATCGAGCTCGTCAAGGACAAGGTGACCCGGGAGACGTTCACCGGGGCCGAGTCCGACCACCTGCTGCGCGACTTCCTGTCCCCCGCGCTGTGGGAGGCGGGCCTCTACTGCCGCGCCGACGACCGCGGCGACCCCGTGGTGCAGCTCGCCCCTCCGCTCACGACCGGCCCGGCCGAGTTCGATGAGATCGAGTCCATCCTGCGCGGCGTCCTGTCCGAGGTCTGGGCCAAGTTGTAGCGGATCCGCCGACCCCGGCACTTCCTGCCGAACCCGGCAGTCAGGAGTGCCGGGCTCGGCACCAACTGCCGGGTTCGGGGGAAGGGGTCAGCGTGGGTTCGGTGCGTGGGCTCTCGCTGTGGTGGGACCAGCTCGCGTCCGACGAGCCCGCGGAGCTGGTGGCGCGCCCGCCGCTCGACGGGGACACCACCGCGGACGTCGTGGTGGTGGGCGGCGGGCTCACCGGGCTGTGGACCGCCTACTACCTGCTCGACGCCGACCCGTCGCTCGACGTGCTCGTCGTGGAGCAGCAGGTCGCCGGGTTCGGCGCCTCCGGCCGCAACGGCGGCTGGTGCTCCGCACTGTTCCCGCAGGGTCCGGCCTCGCTGGCCCGCCGGCACGGGCCCGAGGCGGCCCTCGCTCTGCGAGCGGCGATGCGTGACACGGTGGTCGAGGTGGGCGGGGTGGCCCGGGCCGAGGGGATCGAGTGCGACTTCGCCTACGGCGGCACCGTGACGCTCGCGCGCAGCGCCGTCCAGCTTGAGCGGATCGCCGCCGAGGTCGCCGAGTCCGCTCGCTGGGGCGACGAGGACCACCTGCTCGACGCCGACGGCGTCGCCGAGCACGTGCGCGCCGCGGGGGTCGTCGGAGGGGCCTACACCCCCGACTGCGCGCGCGTGCAGCCCGCCGCTCTCACGCGCGGACTGGCGCGGGTGGTCGAGGCCCGCGGCGGGCGCATCGCCGAAGCGACCAGGGCGTTGCGCATTTCGCCGCGCGCGGTGGTCACCGACCGCGGCACGGTGCGCGCTCGCTGTATCGTGCGCGCCACCGAGGCGTGGACGGCCCGGCTGCCCGGCTCCCGCCGTGCCGTGGTGCCGGTGTACTCCCTGATGATCGCCACCGAGCCACTGCCGGCGCACGTCTGGGGGGAGATCGGGCTGGGGCGGGGCCAGACGTTCAGCGACGGCCGCCACCTGCTGATCTACGGCGTGCGGACCGCCGACGACCGGATCGCGTTCGGTGGGCGCGGAGCGCCCTACCACTCCGGGTCGTCGATCGACCCCGCGTTCGAGAGGGTCACGCGCGTGCACGAGCACCTGCGCCGGGCGCTGGTCGAGCTGTTCCCGGCCGTGGCCGGCTACGAGATCACGCACCGCTGGGGCGGCCCGCTGGGCGTGCCCCGGGACTGGCACGCCTCCGTGGGCCTCGATGCGGACACCGGCATCGGCTGGGCCGGCGGCTACGTCGGCGACGGCGTGGCCACGACGAACCTCGCGGGCCGCACGCTGGCCGACCTGGTCACCGGCACCGACTCGCCCCTGGTCCGCCTCCCCTGGGTGGGGCACCGCTCCCCGGACTGGGAGCCGGAGCCGCTGCGCTGGGCGGAGATCACTGCCGCACGGTGGGCGACGCAGCTCGCCGACGGCGAGGAGCGCCGCACCCACCGCCCGTCGAGGATCGCGGCGCTCATGGCGCCCCTGCTCGGGAACTGAGCGGCTCGGCTACGGCCGCACGATGACCTTGATGGAGTCGGGCCGCGAACTCGTCTCCAGTGCCGCGGTGGCCTGCGCCAGCGGAAAACGGGCAGTCACCATCCGGTCCAGGTCAACAGCCCCGGACGCCACGAGCTCGCGTGCGGTGGGCCAGGTGTTCGCGTAGCGGAACACACCCGTGACCTCCAGCTCTCGGTTGCGGATCACCGACAACGGGGCCGGTGCGACGCTGGTGCCCATGCCCACGAGGACCGCCCTGCCGCCCGGGCGCAGGGCGTTCAGCCCGGCCGAGATCGCGGCGGGGACCCCCGAGGCATCCACGAACACGTCGATGCGTGTGCCGGCCAGGTCGTCGTCCGGTGCCAGAACCTGCGTGGCACCGAACTTGAGCGCACGCTCGCGACGAATCGGGTCGGGCTCGGACACCAGGACATGAGTGGCCCCGTAAGCGCGGGCAACCTGCGCCGTGACCAGGCCGATCGGTCCTGCTCCCGCGATCAGCACCGTCTCGCCCGCCGTGAGCCGCGCCTTGCGGGCCGCCGCGATTCCGACCGAGAGCGGCTCGAACAGCGCAGCGGCCTCGTCGCTGACGCTGTCGGGCACCGCGTACGCGAACTGCGACTGGATGGTGACGTACTCCGCGAACGCACCGTCGATCGGCGGGGTCGCGTAGAAGGCGATGCTCGGATCGAGGTTGTAGTGCCCTTCGAGCACCCACGACGACGAGGGGTCGGGTCGCTGGGGCTCGATGGAGACGCGCGTGCCCACGCGATCGGGATCGACGTTCGAGCCGACGGCGACGATCTGGCCACCTGCCTCATGGCCGAGCACCAGCGGCTCGGTCACCACGAAGTCGTCGATCCGACCGTGCTCGTAGTAGTGCACGTCCGAACCGCACACACCGACCGCGGTCACACGAACCAGCACTTCCCCGGGGCCCGGGACGGGGACGGTGCGCTCCTCCAGTGCAATGGTGCGCGTTGCGGTGAGAACCGCCGCTCGCATGGTGGCCGGAACGGACGTCGAGAGTGCGACAGACATGTGGTGCTCTTCTCTGTGTCAGGTGCCGGGAGATCGCCCCGGCGAAGGTGGTGTGGTCTAGGACGCTTCGACGACGAGCACGGTGCTGGGTGCGACTCGGTCGAGATGCACCACGGCGATGCCGTCGGTGTAGTCGGTGGGCACGGGCGTGCCGGAGGGCGCCAGGTAGGCGGCGGAGGGCGCGGAGCCGAGGGCGAGGCGCAGGTCGAAGCCGACGATGTCGTGGCCTCGGTCCACTCGTGGCACCGGCGTCGACAGCCGTCGCGACTGGAACGCGGTGAGGTGGACCACGCGGCGCTCGGGCCGCCCGGGCGCCACAGGCTGCCCGTGCACCGCGACCTCCACCCAGGGCGGACCGTCATGAGTGACGACCCGGTCGGGCAGCAGTTCGGCGAGGCATCGGCGCACGATCTCCGCCTCGACCCAGTAGTCGTTCTGCGCGTAGTCGGAGAACACCGGGATCGCGACGTGCGTCACGCGTCCCTTGCGACAGACCGCGGGGCCGGCAACTTCGTCGGACACCGGCGCGTGGCCGTGGCTCGTGAAGTGGTCCCAGGTCCTGTCGAACCGAGCCGGCAGCACCAGCCCCACCGTGTCGGCGCCCTCCGAGGGGTGCACGGCGAGCGCGCCGTTGTAGCAGACGTAGGCGTAGTCCGCCGCTAGCTCGCCGGAGGTGCGGTCGGCGAGCTCGCCCGGCCGCACGTACGCAGGCGTCGTCGCGACGGTGCCGACGCGGCTCGCCGGCGCACCGGAGAGCCGCGGTGAGCCGTCCGCATGGAAGAGCGCGTCGCCGGCGATCAGCAGCGCGGCACCCGCATCGACCGCCTTGTCGAGCGAGGCGGCATCCGCCTCGCTGAGGTCCGCGTCGTCGGGCACGACGAGCAGCGCGTAGCGCCCCGGCTGCACGCGCGAGGCGTCGACGACGTCGTGCTGGATGGCGAGCTCGCCCAGGATCTGGCACGCCCCCGTGACTCCGGCACTCAGGACGCGCACGTGCCGGCCGGGATCAGGGCTCGCGTCGACCCACGAGGCGATCACGGCCGCCTCGGTGACGGGCGACGCGCCGACGAGCCACGGCTCCAGGTCGCGGACGTGACCGAGCGCCGTACCCACCGTCCGGTACACGGCGCCGTCGAGCACCCCCGACGGGTCGAGCTGGTCGCCCACGCATACGCCGCCACCGGCAGCGAGGATCGTGCCGACCTCGTACTGGAGCTGGTCGGTCGTCTTGAGACCGCCGAAGTCGGCCCACGAGCGGTGGAACCGGCCCGTCATGCCGACGATCGGCCGCCCGAAGGTGCGGGCATACCGTGCGTACACCGGGTAGTGCGTGTAGCCCCACGCACCCCCCGAGGTCGGCAGCGACTCGACGTCGAGCTGCGTCTGGGCTTCGAGGGTGCCCGCGAGCCACGCGTCCACCGTGTGGTTGGCCACGATGCTCGCGCTCGGCACGACCTCCCGGATGGTGGCGGCGAGCCGCGCGACGAACGCATCGCGCACTCGCAGGTAATGGGCCTCCACCGCGGCCTCGTCGCTCACGTCGACCCCGGCGGTCCGCATGCGCGCCAGGGCGGACGACGAGTAGCTCGGGACCACCGACACGATGTCGAACCAGAACCCGTCCGGCGTGTACCGCTCGCAGATCTCGCGCACCTGTGCCACCACGTAGTCGGCGTACCCGGTGTCCAGGTCCATCACGCTCCACCCGGTGCCACCGTCCAGCAGCGACTCCGCCGTGAGCGGGGGGCGTGCGAGAACCCGCCCGTCTCGTCCCTGCGCGACCCACTCGGGGTGCTGCTCGCCGGCCAGGTCGTCCCAGAGGACGCTGACGTAGACGGGCGCCAGGATGCCCCTCTCACGCAGGGCGGCGATCTGCTCGCCGAGGAGGTCCCGGACGAGGCCCGGATGGGCCGTCCCGACGCGCGTCGGGTAGTACGAGTAGCCGTGGTGGCACTTGGCGAACACATTCACCGAGGTGACGTGGGCCGCAGCCAGCCGATCGGCGAACGCGACGGCATCGAAGTCGCCGGCGACGCCGTCGATGACTCCCGACGTGTGGAAGTCGAGGTGGATCTGGCGCAAACCGAGGTCGGTCATGATGCTCCGAAGGAAGGGGCCCGCTGCACGGGCCTGGTCATTCGCCGGCTACGGCACCGGCGGCGAGGCCCGAGACGACCTTCTCCTGGGCCGCGAGGAAGAAGAGGATCGAGGGCAGGCTGGCCACCGTCAGGGCGGCCATCACGCCCGGGACGTCCACTCGGTACTGCGCAGAGAACTGCGTGAGGCCCAGAGGGATGGGGAAGTTCTCGGGCGACGAGAGCAGGACGAGAGCGAAGATGAACTCGTTCCACGCGAAGATGAAGTTGATGACCGCGACCGTCGAGATCGCCGGCATCGACAGAGGAACGACCATCTTCGTGAAGACCCGCCCGTGCCCCGCCCCGTCCATGCGCGCGGCGTCGAGCACCGACTCCGGGATCTGCTGGAAGAAGCCCGACAGCACGTAGATGGTCACCGGCAAGCTGAAGGCGATGAACGGTCCGAACATCGCCGCGAGCGTGTTGTACAGCCCGAGGTTCTGTGTGAGCACATAGATCGGCAGCAGCGTGATGTGGATCGGGATCATGAGGCCGATGAGGAACACGAGCATCACCGGCGAGTTGAGTCGGGTCCGCATCCGCGACAACGGGTAGGCGGCGAGGCACCCGAGGACGCAGGTCGCGACGACCGAGACACCCGTGATGACGATGCTGTTGAGGAAGTACCGGCCGAACTCCGCCGTGAGCAGCCCGCCGAAGTTCGCGAACGTCAGGTCGCGCGGCAGCCCGAACGGGTTGTCCAGGAACTCGCCCGAGTCCTTGAACGCCCCGAGGACCATGAAGGCGAAGGGGAAGAGTGACAGCACGGCAGCAAGCGATGCCACGACGTAGCGAGGGACCCCGAACAGCATCGGCCGGTCCTTGCCGATCGCGCGGGCGGACAAGGTGGTGGTGGACATCAGGCCCTCCTGGGACGCGAGGACCGCCAGCCGCGTGCCAGCACCAGGACCGTCAGCACGAGGGCGATGACGAACATGGCGACCGCGACGGCGCTCGCGTACCCGAAGCGGTAGTTGGTGAACCCCTGCTTGAACATGTAGGTGGCAAGGAGCTCCGTCGCGTTGTTCGGACCGCCCTTGGTCATGACGTAGATGAGGTCGAACGCCTTCACCGAGCCGATGAGCGACAGCACGCAGGTGGTGATGATCGTGGGCCGCATCATCGGCAGTGTCACGCGCCAGAACTGCTGGACACGGCTGGCGCCGTCGATGGCACTCGCCTCGTAGACCTCACGTGGCAGGCCGGACAGGGCTGCCGCGTAGATGATCATGTAGAAGGGGGCCCACTGCCAGACCGTGGTGACCATCACGGCACCGAGCGCGGTGTTGCTCTGGCCCAGCCAGCCCTGAGCGAGCGCGTCGAGGCCCACGGCCCGCAGCACGGCGTTCACCGCACCGAAGTCGGGGTTGTAGATGTAACCCCACAGGATGCCGATGGCGACCGTGGACATGAGCGTGGGGATGAAGTACATGCCGCGCCACATCCTCCGGGCGCGGATCGGGCCCGTGATGATCAGTGCGAGGACGAGCCCGACGGGGAGCTGGACCGCGAGGCTCGCGACCAGGACGACGAGGGTGTTGCGCAGCGCCTTGAAGAACGTGGGGTCGCCGAACAGCTCGTGGTAGTTGCCCAGGCCGACCTGCGTCGCCTCCCGACCCGGCCCTGCCCAGTCGAACGTGCTGTAGCTGACGGACTGGATCACGGGGTAGATCACGAACACCCCGTAGACGGCAAGCGCAGGGACCACGAACGCCGCCCAGATCGCCAACTTCTTGGCCGTGGCGGAACGCGACGTGCGCCGTCTGCCCGCAGCAGACCGTCTGAAGCGCGCCGCCGCGCGCTGGTCGCGCC